>JBHORD010000183.1:0-1743 GCA_042408355.1 Anaerolineales bacterium | reverse complement strand
TTGGTAATAGCCTTCATCACGGATCACAAAACCATCACGCACGGATGTCTCGGCATACATTTTATAAAGCATTGGCAAATCAGCGAGCGTACCGACTCGCACAGTCACGCCTTTTTTCTCGGCGAGGCGGACGTTATAACGCGCCTTCTGTTTCATGCGCGCCAGCATTTCATCCTCGGAGGTGGATAAATCAACTAGAACCGTATTTTTGAATTGGATTTGGTCTGACGAATATCGCCAGCCCCGCCGCTTCAACTCGGACGCCACAGCCTGCCCGCCGTCATTTTCATGTGCATCTTCGCTTCCAGGGATTCCCGTTCCCAGGGCAACATCAGGGTCGAGTTTCAAAAAGATTGCGCCTTGTTTTTTCGCGAAAGATTGCAAATCATCTAGGACTCGATTACGGAGCGATTCATTCGACCAATCGAGTAACGGCCCTTTGGGCGCGTATAAAACGCAGAGCCGCGCGGCGAATCCACGCGAAAGGAAAGTCCGCTTCAAAACGAGGCAGGCGGCTTGAACGTCCGAATCATCTAACAAGTCAAACTGGTCTGCCTGGTCTGGCGTATAAAACATAAAAGACTTGTCAGACCAGACAAGATAAACCGGCTTCCATCCATATTTCGATTTGACTTGCGACCATTCATACGTCTGGAGGAAATGTGGATTGGGCAATCGGGAAATAATTTCATTCCAGGAATTCATTTACCCGCCCTCGCGTCCCGCCAACCGCCACAAATAAAGTTTGTAAAGCAGCGGGTTATAAATCTTGTCCATCGCCTGCGCGGCGCGCTTGAGTTCGCCGCCGAAGCCGCGCTTGAAGCGATAAACTCCCCACAAGCCGTCGCTCCGCTTTTCGAATTGCGCTTCGAGAGCCGCTTCGTCTTCATCGGGCACCCCCCACAAATCGTATTCCTCCGCGCCCTTCGACCGCGCCCAGCGCATGGCTTCCCATTGCAAAAGATAGGTCGGCATGCGATTGCGTTCTTCATCGTTGGACGCGCCGTAAACATACCAGGCGCGCCGTCCGCGTGCAAAGACCATCAAAGCCGCGAGGGGTTTGGTTTCAAATTCAGCCACAAACAGTTCACACATCCCGGTTGGATGAAACAATTCATACGCGCGGCGGTAATATTCGAGCGAGTGAACGCCGAAATGATCGCGCCCGCCAGTGACTTGCATCATCTTGTGAAATTCATCAAGGTCATCCCATGCGCGGACAGCCACGCCTTTTTTTTCAGCCAGACGAATATTGTAGCGGCACTTCTGTTTCATGCGCGCCAGGATTTCTTCCTCGCCGCCGCGAATGTCCACGACGATGGTGCGAGGCGGTTGGATATTGTGGCTGGAAAGTCTCAAAGTTGCGGGTTGCAGGTTTAAATTTTGGTTCCACGAATCGGGTTCAACCTTCAAAAACACGGCGCGATTCTTTTTGCAGACCAAATCCACTTCACGCCAAAACTTGCCGCTCGGAAATTGATCGCCGAAAACCGGCTTCGGCATGTACGCCAGGGTCAAACCCAAAGGGAGACGACGGAACAGGATTTGCGCACCCGCCCCATCGTCCGAGATGATGCGCACGGGTTTCCATCCAAACGCGGATTTCAGTTCGCCCCATTCGCCGGTTTGTAAGAGATGGGCATCAGGGTAGCGCTGGAGAAATTGATTCCAATCGGTGAGAGAGACTTCAGGCATATACAAAGTTGGCAGGTTGGCAGGTTAGAAGGTTAAGAAGTTGGCAGG
>JBHORD010000005.1:0-4198 GCA_042408355.1 Anaerolineales bacterium | reverse complement strand
CTTTTTTTGTCTCGCCGATGGGTTCAATTCCCCTCGGGATTCGTTTTTTGATTCTGGATAACAGATTATCTCCGCAATTGTTTTTCGAGTTTCTCCAATTCCACTCTTGAAGTCATATCCAGACTAATGGGCGTTACCGACACAATGCGCTTTTTGCGCAGTACAAACACATCGCTGTCTTCATCCTCGCCATCCAACGTGGCCGCTTCTTTATAAGAAACGAAGCCGCGCCTGCTCCAGGATGTACGCCTGGGTGCGACCGGCTCATAATATCGCTGACGGGCCACGCGGGTGACTTGCCATTTTGTTTTTTTAGTTGCATCGGAAGGCACATCCACTTTTAGAACGTGGACATCCGCAGGCATTTTTTGGGTCAGCAAAATTTTGGCAAAGTAAGCAGTGAAATAAGATGCCGCAGAGAAGTCCACTTCATTTGAATATGACAGATGATAGCGTTGGTCCGCTTCGAGCGAAACTGCCAGCGCCGGGAATCCCAATGAGGCGCCTTCCATTGCCGCGCCAACGGTGCCCGAGATTGTCACGCCCAAGCCGACGTTCTCACCATAATTGATTCCTGAGACAACCAGATCGGGTTTTTGTGGCATGATCTCCAACACAGCGTGCAGTACAGCCTGCGCGGGCGAACCGCTCACGGCGTGAACTGTCCACTCCTGTCCATTTACTCGAAGTTTCTCTTTGCGGATAATTCCGCTCGAGGAGTTTGGCAGACTGCGGCCCATCCCCGAGGATTGTTCCCTCGGGGCCGCGACCGTTACAAATCCGATGGAGGCGAGGGCGCCCGCCGCGGCCCAAAGTCCGGGGGAACGGATTCCATCATCGTTGGTTAAAAGAATCTGAGGCTTGTTCATGGTCGGTTATGCAAAAAAAGAAGCGGGAAATCCCGCTTCGTGGAAGTGGCGCTCCTGGCGCGATTCGAACACGCGACCTTTTGGTCCGCAACCAAACGCTCTGATCCACTGAGCTACAGGAGCATTGGCAGGCGAGTATTTTAGTTCAGAATTGAAGCGGGGTCAAGTCAAATGTCAAATCATGGCGCAAACATTTTAAGCGATTGGTTATGCAGGAGCATAACAGGAGGGGTGATTCTGCGTTCCGCATCGTAATCACAGGATAGCTGACGAAGCCGCCGACGGGATTTCGGTACTCCATTGCCCCTTGCAAATCGGGGCGAAGCGCCGCTGCGCGCCGTTTCTCCTCCTCCAACTTTTTTCTCATGTCGTTCCTGCTAAAACGTTTCGCGGTTCTTTCAGTTGATGCGCGGCGCTCGCCATTAGAGCGAACAGGATCAATGCGGATGCGTCGAGCAGGATTTCGCCGGCTGTGCCGAAGATTCCCAGGCCTAGAAAAGGCAGAATATATGCACAGATCAAAAAGAGCCAGTCCAATTTTTTGGCCCGGCCCGCCAAAAAATATAAAGGGACAAGCAGAAGAATGTAATCGTAATTTTGTAAGTATGGGCTGACCAGGAGGGTAATGACAGCAAGCGAAGCAATGAGTAAATCGGGCTGTTTCATCAAAACCCGCCGCTGGAAGATCACCCATCCGATCGCAAGAATGAACAAACCGGCCGCGAACCAAATTGCCAGATCAAGCCCGCCGTTCAAAAGGCCGGCCAGCATCATTGAAACATTATTGCATAAATGGCATTGTGAAACCTCTTTGAAGCCGGTGAGTGAATGAAGATAATCGAGCGGCCAAAGCGGCGAGGCCAGGAAGCCGACTGCGAATAAAAAGATGCCGGTTACGGTGATGGACATCAAAGCCCGGCGGCCAAATTCATCGCGGCGGAGAAACAGGTAAAGCAAGCCGGTCAACAAGATCAGCAAACCCAAATGCGGTTTGAATGTCAGCAAAGCCGCGGCGAGGGCTGCCAGGCCGACTCTTTGATTTCGAAGAGAATAAGCAAACAATGCCGCGCCCAGCAGAATTGGAAAATTATATTGCCCGATAAATAAACTGCCCAGAATCGGCCAGAAGAATAAAGTGGTCGGAAACGCGGCCAACCTTTTACGCGGCTCCCAGCCCTCGGTCAACAGCCATACCGACGCGCACAACATCAAAAGGTTGAGGCCGAACCAGAGGCGCGCGGCGATTGTGATTGGCAATAACGCCAACGGCAAAGTCGCAAGCGCATACCAGGGCGGATATGGAAACGGCAGAACATATGCCTGCTCCGGTAAGACATGCGCTAATTCCGCAATCATGTTTACCTGTCCGGCATGGTCGTAAATGGAGATGCCGCGCAAGAGTCCCAGGTCGGCGTGATAGATGACTTGAAAATCCAAATATGGAGGAACGGGGATGGGCAGAAATGCAAGAAGGGCCAAAATGCAAAGAGCAAAGAACAAAAAGATAAATCGTTTCATCCGGCTTCGCTTCGTTTTGCGATGGCATGGATTAAACCGTGAAAAACAAGCCTGTGCAATGGATAAAGCAAATACCAATACAAACAGCCTGCCAGCCCGCGCGGCGCGAAGAAAGCGGTTTGTGTCAGTACGGATGTTTGAGCGGATACCGGCTCCACGCGCCATTCCATCCAGCCATCGCCGGGCGCGCGTAATTCGGAATGCAGACGCATCATGGAATCGGATTTGATCGCTTCGATGCGATAATAATCAACGATATCATCGCTCCTCGCCTCTGTCCCTTCTCCCAATTTTGGGGGCGAGGTTGGGGAGAGGGGAGACCGGCCGCGCAAGCCAACGCCGCCCAAAAGTTTATCGAGCCAGCCGCGCAATTGCCACAACCAATTCGCGTACGGCCAGCCATTGCGTCCGCCCATGGAGGCAAAGACGCGGTAAACGGATTCGGGCGGGGCGGTAACTTCGATGCGGCGGTGATCCACAAAGAAGCCCTCATGCTTGATTACGCGGGCGGCGCGGGCGTCGTCTGCCCAAACCGGTTCAAGCGTTTTGGGATGAAGTTTTTCCAAAGACGAGGTTACCGCCGTTTCGTAATCAATCAATTTCACCGATGAAAAAACGCGCCGCGCCGAATCGTCGCGGACAACGCTGTCGTTGCGCAGACCGTCTACCAGCGCCCGCGCAATGCGGTACGGGACCGGGGTCAACTTTTCAACCCACCAGGCCATGAACCAGACGGGGATGCCGGGCAAGAGGAACAGCCGGCGGCGGAGGCCGCGCAGACGCGCATACGTCAACATCAAATCGGCATAGACTTTGACGTCCGGTCCGCCGATTTCGAAAATTCGCCCGCGGCCTTCCGGGTTTTCCAACGCGTCCAGCAAATAATCGAGGATGTTTTGTATTGCAATCGGCTGGGATTTATTTTGCAGCCAATTCGGCGCCGGCAAAATCGGAAATTGTTCCATCATAAAACGGATCATCTCGAACGAAATGCTTCCAGGGCCCACAATGACGCCGGCGCGGAATTCCGTAACCGGCACTTTTCCCTGCCGTAAGACTTCGCCGGTTGCAATGCGCGAGCGTAAATGTGGCGCGATTTCTTGAGTCGGATCGGCCAGCCCGCCAAGATAAATGATATGTTCAACGCCGGCGTCGGCGGCGGCGGAAGCGAAGTTGAATGCGCCATCGAGTTCGAAGGCTGTGTAGCCGCGGCCGAGCAACATGTTATGAACCAGATAATACGCGGTGTGAACGCCCGTCAGCGCGGCGCTTAGCGATTCTGCATACATCACGTCGCCGCTGACGACTTCAATGGATGAAAACCACGCGCGGCCCTTGAGTTGATCGGGTTTACGCGCCATGGCGCGGACGCGATAGCCGCGCTCCAACAATTGCGGAATCAGCCGGCTGGCGATGTAACCGGTTGCACCGGTAACAAGGATGAGTTTGGCGGTCACAATTTATTCACCGATAAATTCGATGGATACATGGGTTATGTGCGCGAAAGAAGACGGGCGCGCGAGGCCAGCCTGCGGATGAGGCCGTCAAATAAAAATGCGTGGAACGGCCACATGGCATACCAGTAAACGAAGCCCCAGAAGCCGCGCGGCGCAAAATAAGCGGTTTCGGTCAAAAGCGTTTTGCCGTCTTCCTGCGGAATGGATTCGAATTGGAGCCAGGCTTTGCCCGGCACTTTCATCTCGGCGCGCAAACGCATCAGCCGATTCGGCTCGACGGCCTCGACGCGCCAGAAGTCAAGCGATTCGCCCGCGCGAATATCGTCGGGATGACGGCGGCCGCGGCGAATCCCG
>JBHORD010000181.1:0-2557 GCA_042408355.1 Anaerolineales bacterium | reverse complement strand
ACCTCCGGGTGAAATCGTTTGTGGTAAAACAACTTTACCCGATTTCTTTTGCCGATCAATACCTTTTCATCAAACTGTCAGGTCGCTAGAAAGAGAATAGAGGAAAGAGAATAGAGGAAAGAGAATAGAGGAAAGAGAATAGAGGAAAGATCGCAGACTGCCGCTATTCTCTCTCCTCTCTCCTCTCTCCTCTCATCTCTCCTCTCTCACCTCTCCTCTCCCCTCTGCTCTCTATCCTCCGGAGGTACTATGATCGTTCAACATCTCCTCATTGACCAATACGGCGCCTTCCTGGGCAAGCACAGCGAACGGCTTATCGTCACCAAAGGCGAAGAGAAGATCGCGCAAGCGCCGTTCATCCATTTGGAATCGGTGGTCATTGCCAACCAGGGCGTGAGCTTGAGCGCGGACGCCGTGCGCGAATGCACTGAGCGCGGCATTCCCATCTACTTCATCAGCAGTACCGGCACAGCCTATGCCAGTTTATACAGCGCCGGGTTGATCGGCACCGTCGTCACCCGCCGCGCCCAGTTCGAAGCCATCCAGACCACGCGCGGACTCAGCCTGGTGATCGCCTTCGGCATGGGCAAACTGCTCAATCAATCCAACCTGCTCAAATACATGGCGAAATACCGCAAAGAGACCGACCCCGCTCTCCACGAAGAATTGCGCCTGTGCGCCGATGAGATTCTTGATCATCTAATCGAGATGGAGCGCATCAAGCAATATCCTGAATTTCAGGATGGAACGGCGACGGTGAATGACCTGCGCAACGAACTGATGGGCATCGAAGGACGCGGCGCACAGCGATACTGGAAGGCAGTTAAACAAACGCTGCCGGAGAAATATCAGTTCACCGGGCGCAAAGGACGCGGCGCCACCGACCCCGTGAACTGCGCCCTCAACTACGCCTACGGCGTCCTCTACGGCGAAGTCGAGCGCGCCCTCGTCCTGGCCGGACTCGACCCGTTCGCGGGCTTCCTCCACGTGGACCGTCCCGGCAAGCCCAGCCTCACCCTCGACTTCATCGAAGAATTCCGTCCGGTCGTCGTGGACCGCACCATCTTCGGCATGGCAAACAAGAACGTCTCCTTCGACATGGATGAACACAACCTGCTCACCAAAGAGACGCGCCGCCTGATCGTCGAGAAAATCCACGAACGGCTGGAAAGCGAAGTCCCCTTTGAAGGCAAGCGCCACCCCCTCCGCGCCGTGATCCAAATGCAGGCGCGGCACATCGCCACCTTCCTGCGCGGCGAACGGGCGGCTTATGAACCGCTTGTTATGGGCTGGTAGTGAATAGAGGGAAGAGGATAAAGGCAGTCTCTCGCGTCTGACCTCTGTCCTCTTCACTCTAAAAACTATGAAAGATCCAAACACTTTGCTGGTCTATGATATTCCCGATGACCGGAAGCGCACAAAGATCGCCGAGGCCTGCCTCGATTACGGCTTGGACCGCGTCCAGTTCAGCGCCTTTCTCGGCTGGCTGCTGCCCACTCAGCAGGAAGAGTTGTTCCTGAAATTGAAAAAGATCCTCGGCAAAAAGCAGGGCAATATCCAGATGTTCCCGGTTTGCGCCGAAGATTGGAAAAAGCGCAAGGTGATTGATCAGATGGAGGCTCCCGATGGAAGCGATGAACGATCCGTCCATTGACCTCGAAGCGCCATTCCGGGTAACCGATCTTAAACAATGGGCGTACTGCCCGCGCATCGTCTATTACCAATTCTGCCTGCCGGACGTCCGCCCGACCACCTACAAGATGGAAGCCGGGCGCGAAGCGGGATTGGCGGAACAGGAACGCGAACGCCGCCGCAGTCTGCGGACGTATGGATTGGAGTCGGGCCGCCGCGAATTCGAGGTCCCGCTTCTTTCCTCGACATTGGGCCTGCGCGGCAAACCCGATATGATCATCTGGCTCGACGAGGCGCGCGAGGCCATCCCCGTGGATTACAAACTCTCGAAGGCGGCTGGCGAACATTTCAAATTACAACTTGCCGCCTATGGCATGATGATTGAGGAGGGTTCGGGCTACACCGTCAAGCGCGGCTTTCTGTACTCGATTCCTCTCCGCCGGGCAGAGGAAATCCGCATAGACCGGCGGCTTCGTGATAAACTTGCGGCAACGCTGAACGAAATGCACTGCATCCTGCGTTATGAAGCCATGCCCGCGCCGACGCCAAATCGGAACAAGTGCCTGGCTTGTGAATTCCGCAGATTTTGCAACGACGTTTTATGAGAGCGAAAAAGGCGGCTTCGCAAATCGGGTTTGTTTTGAGGCAAAGGCTGATTTTCGAAAATTGGGAAGGACAGGACGGAAATGAAGCGAGGCGGCAGAGGAAAAAACTGCCAGGAAGGCTCCAGCGCCATCAAAATTGGCTGTCGGCGGGCCGGGAGTGGAAATTTAAATTCAAATAATCGGGGTTTCACCCACCACGATCCGATAGAGGATACTGAAAGGCCCGGAGGCGGTGGCACAGGGCGCACTCGGCAACCTGTTTCACCCACCACGATCCGATAGAGGATACTGAAAGATGCTCAACGTTGACTTTACATACG
>JBHORD010000180.1:0-16350 GCA_042408355.1 Anaerolineales bacterium | reverse complement strand
TGTATTGTCTGCCGTCGCGCACCATGGCGTACAAAACGTGCGGCGTGACCATGCGTCCATCGTTGGCAACCGACGATGCCGCCATCATCAATTGAATGGGAGTGACGGATACGCCCTGACCGAAGGCGTTTGTCGCCAAATCAACCGGATACCAATCGGCGTCGCCCGGGACTTTGAGGCGGCCCGCCGCTTCGCCGGCAAGGTCAATGCCCGTGAGGTGTCCGAGCCCGAAGCGGTTCATATATCCGTAAAAAGTCTGTGCGCCCATTTTGGTTGAAAGCATGGCCAGGCAAACGTTCAACGAATTTTCGAGACAGCCGGTCATATCCTGAATGCCCCACGCCTGATCGTTCCAGTTGCGGATGGTTGCGCCGCCGACCAACAGCGCGCCGGTATCGAGATAGGTGGCGTTGGGCGTGGTCGTTCCGCTATCGAGCGCGGCGGCCATTGTTAAAATCTTGATGACCGAGCCGGGCTCATACGGCATCGAAATGGCGCGGTCGAATTCGCTGGCGTTCTGGTAAATGCTGTTGTAATTCCAAAACTGATTGAGGTCCATTTGCGGGGAGGAGGCGAGCGCCAAAACCTCGCCATTGCGCGGATTCATCACCACGATGGTTCCATTTGTTGCGCCATATTTGGCAATCGCTTCGTTAAGGATTTGTTCGACGGCGGCTTGCAAATCGCGGTTGATGGTCAGAATCAATGTTGTGCCGTTGGGAACGTGAGGAATATCAATGGCTTTGTTCGGATCGGTCGGCACGTGAACCTGAACCGGATTTCCCGCCAGCAGGTTATTGTATTTTTCTTCAATGCCAAAATAGCCGCGTCCCTCGCGGTTCACAAATCCAATCACATTCGATGCAAGCGAACCTTCGGGATAACTGCGCTGTGGATGTGGTTTGAATTCCAGACCGGCCAGTGCGTTGTTTTGCGCATCGGCGGCTTGTTTAAGTTGTTCTAACGCGGCGGCTTTATTTGCATCCACAAAATCAGCCAGGACGAGATATTGCAATCCCGCCGGCGGATTCATCATTTGGTTGTAAAGATCGTCGGGATTCAACCCAAGTTCCACGCCAACCGCGAGCGCAATCGAGTGTTTATCTTTTGCAGATTGCAAATCCACGCCGATTTCGTAAACGGTTTTATTCCCCGCCAGCAGATGACCATTGCGGTCATAGATTTCGCCGCGCTCAGGATAATAGGTTTGCAATATGTTGGCGTACGCCGCGGCTTGTTGACGAAATATGGCCGCTTCGGGGCTGTTTTGGATTCGAAAGGTTTGCAGGATGATTGAAACTCCGGCAAAGCCAAGAATTCCGGCAAGAACCAGCGACCTCCACGCATATTGTTGTCTCATTGCGAGATCCCGATCATGCTGGTGACTGGCGAGGGAGCCAGATGCCGGCCGAACCAATCAATCAGAGATTCTGTATATTCGGGCAGGATGCTCGGCGCGCTGGGTTTCAATGTGGAACTGTTGGCGAGAATGGCGGGTTGAGGCGCGCTGTAACCCGGGACGATTACATATTGAGCTTGGTTCGCGGCAATTGGCTGATACCCCAGAGCGGCGGCGCGTTTTTCCATCACGTAGGTGGATGTCAGTTCGCTCAACTGCGTTTCGAGATCAGCGTTGGCCTGCTGCCCCGCGCTGATTTCGGCGCTCAGGTCCTGGATGGCGCGCCCTGACAGCGCCGCTTGCGCGGTGACGTCAAGATATAAAGAAGCGACCATTGCCAGGCCAAGCACGATCAACAGGAACATGCCAATCCATTGGCGCTGGATTCGCCATGGAGCCTGACGATATGCGTGAACTACATAATGGACAGTATAGTTGACGTTAGGTATGTTCATTCCTGCTCTCTATTCTGGCAACTTCTCTGCTACTCTTAATTTTGCGCTGCGCGCCCGCGGGTTGGCTTTGATTTCCTCTTCGCTGGGCGTGATCGGTTTTCGATTGATAAGTTTCAGAATTGCCTTGCGTTCAACTTCATAAATTCGTTCATACGGCGGATTGATTTGATCTTGACTCATCCGCCGAAAAAAATCCTTGACGATGCGGTCCTCCAGCGAGTGAAAGGAGATCACCGCCAGCCTCCCGCCCGGACGTAAAGCGGATACCGCTTTCGGAAGCGCGTTCGTGATGACGTTCAATTCATCATTGACCGCGATGCGAAGCGCTTGAAAAATCCGCGTTGCCGGATGAATGCGGCTGTGAGCGGGATAAACCCGCTTCACGATCTCGGCCAATTGCGTTGTCGTGTTAATGGGCCGCGCTTCGATGATCATCTTCGCAATTCGTTTCGCCCGCGGTTCTTCGCCGTACCGAAAGAAAAGATCGGCGAGTTCGGATTCAGAGGCGGCATTGATCAGTTGCGCGGCGCTCAGGCCGGAGCCGGGATTGAAGCGCATATCGAGCGGCGCCTCATGGTGGATGGAAAATCCGCGTTCGGGCGTATCCAACTGCATCGAAGAGAGTCCCAAATCCAACAAAATGCCGTCCGCCGAATCCCATCCAATGCCGCGCATGGCTTCAATCATGGAGTCATAGGAGGCCTGGACCAGCGTGACGCGCTTCCCGTAAGGAGCCAAGGTCTCACGGGCGAGCGCCAATGCCTGCGGATCGAGATCCAAGCCAAGCAGGCATCCCTCTGGCGCGCAGGCCTCCAAAACCCCGCGGGCATGACCGCCCGCTCCTATCGTTCCGTCAATGTAACGGCCCGGACTTTTCGGCTGCAACGCGTGTATAATCTCTTTGTAAAGTACAGGTTGATGCGGCGTGTTCATGTTTTGCAGGGACGAGGTTTTCTCGTCCGAGACACGGCAAAGATCTGGCCTACGATTTCGAGGAAAGGTTCAACGTCGCAAAGCGTTGAGCGTTGGCGTCTGTATCCTGGATTTGTTTCATTTGTTCCTGCCAGGCGGCGGGCGCCCACACTTCAAAGTAATCGCCTTGTCCGGCAACAATCGCTTCGCCATCCAACCCGGCAAACTGCCTGAGCAATTGAGGCACCAGCACGCGTCCGACTTTATCCACTTCGACCGGGAACGCATTTGAGAAAATAAGTCGGCGCATGAGACGGGCAGTGGGATCAGCCATGTTCATGGCATTGACGCTGTCGTACACTTGTTTGAAATGAACGCCGGTCATGACCATCAGACAGCGGTCGAAGCCTTGAGTGATGTAGGCGCCGCCTTCCAGCAGTTCACGATAGCGCGCCGGTATCATCAGGCGCCCTTTTTCATCGAGATTGTGCTGGAACTGGCCTAAGAACATTTGTGCTACTTTTCCTTTTAATGCGGCGAACGCCGGGGAACCCGGCGTCCTACCACTTTCTACCACTTCATCCCACATTGTACATGATTTGTGGGCGGAATACAAGTACTAATGCCAGAATTTCCATTTTGATAGGACTTATTTCCCACGCGCTATGAATCAATTTCCCGCTTTGTCACTCTTGGAATCGCCTCGTTGGCGCGATTATGAATTACTCGATAGCGGCGATGGGCTGAAGTTCGAACGTTTTGGCGCTTATACGTTTGTCCGGCCCGAAGTGCAGGCGATGTGGAGAAGGAGTCTTTCGGAAAAAGAATGGGGGCTGGCTCACGCCGTCTTTCAATCTACGAATGAGGAAAGCGGCGGACATTGGTTATTCAAAAGGAAAATCCCCGAACGATGGGAAATGAGTTACGGCTCGCTTCGTTTTTGGGCGATGACGACGCCGGGGCGTCATCTTGGCGTGTTTCCCGAAGTCGCTTCACACTGGGACTTTATGGCGGATTCCGTTCAAAAGGCGAATCGCCCCGTCAAAATTCTCAACCTGTTTGGATATACCGGCCTGGCCTCATTATCTGCCGCGGCCGCGGGCGCGGCAGTCACACATGTGGATGCATCGAAGAAATCGGTGGCGTGGGCGCGCGAGAATCAAATGTTATCCAATCTCGCGGACAAACCGATTCGCTGGATCGTGGACGACGCGTTGAAGTTTGTTCAGCGTGAAAGCCGGCGCGGTTCGAAATATGATGGCATCCTGCTCGATCCGCCCAAGTTTGGACGCGGCCCCAAAGGCGAAGTATGGGAAGTTTATAAATCTCTGCCGCCCTTGTTGGAAGCCTGTGCCGCGATTCTGAGCGATGATCCATTGTTTTTGATCGTTACGATTTATGCTGTTAAAGCATCGGCAATTCACGCGGGACAGCTTGTCGAAAGCATGATGGAGAAATATAAAGGTCAAGTGGACAGTGGGGAATTGGTGACGCGCGAAAAATCTGGCGGGCGATTGCTTTCGCAAGCCGTGTTTGCAAGATGGCGGTCAGCATAACAAAAAATTTCCGAGGAGATTTGCTCGGAAATTTTTTGGTTTGATTTTTCAAATCATCAATTGGATTTTAAACGTTTCGCTTGGACGTTTCGCGTTTGACGGCTTGACGCCGGGCGGCCGGCCTGGAAACTTCCTGCTTCACCAGCTCGCGCCTGCTGACAATTTGAGGCGCAACGCGCAGCGCCTCGGCTTGACGTTTGAGCGCGGAACGGATGATGAGATCCATAAAGCCTTGATGGCCGATGGGATCGTTCAGCAGTGAAAAATCCGCCGAACCGGGAGCGTTGGGAGGATAAAAGATACCGCAGTTCGGGTTGATTTCAAGCATATAGAGTTCGTTGTCTTTGCCCAGGCGGAAATCGCAGCGCGCGTAACCGTGGCAGTTCAAAGCTTTGAATACTTTGATCGTGTAATCGCGCAGCCGGCGTTCATAATCCTCGTTATCAACGACCACGACATTCATCTTTTCGTAGTCAACCCACTTCATGTCGTAATGTTTGAAAGATTCGCCTTCGGGGAAAATAAACTCGACGGGCTTGAACGAAAAGACATGTTCGGCGTCGTCCGGGTCCTCGGCGACCAGGCAGGTGAATTCGCGTCCCTCGATGAATTCTTCGATCAAGGCGCGTCCGTCGCCTTTCATTGTGATGGCGGCCTGCGTTTTTAAATCGTCCACATTGGTGACGCGCGACTCTTTGCGGATGCCAAAGCTGGCATAGCCGTGCGCGGGTTTGACCAGCATCGGGAAGCGCAGCGTGCGCGCGGCGCGTTCCACATCTGCCATTGATTTTACAAATGTGGACGCGGGGGTGGGGACACCCACCCGTGCCGCGGCGCGTTTCATTTCCTGGCGCGTCGGATCGAAGCAGGAAGAATCAGCGCCGGTAAACGCCGCGCCGAGTTTTTCCAACGCCTTGATCAATTGGATGCCAGAGACGGGTTCGTCGGGGGTGCCGTCGCAGAGATTGACAAACACATCCACGCCGTCGTCCATCAACTCTTTGATCTGCTCTTCCACGTTATGCGGTTGCACGACGTGATGTCTCCACCTTCTACCTTCTAAATGCGGAGCCGGATCATATGGGGGATCGTTGTCTTCGGAGATGCTGCTTAGAACACAGATGTACATTGCTTGCTCTCTTTTTATGTTGATGGATCAACTTATCTTGTTGATGATTGCGTTGCTGATGACGGATAAGTTATATCCACATGATGATTATTGCTTTGATGATTGATTCTTTTATCATCATCAATGTTATATTACCGCCATATATAGAAATATACAAGGTTTTTAAGCTGTATATAGCCGTCGTTTTGAAAATTTTAAGATTCAATGAGTTGATGAATTTCTTCTTCACTCAACACTTCATCCGTTGTTTATATGACGATGAACAATGATTAGCGCAACAAATCGCGTTTTATTAACTCGCCTTACGCGGTAGCGCGAGATTTCTCCCGCATTTTCAGACGACATGAATGTTGCGTTACAGCGGAACTGCGTAACATCAGTTATTAATCGTATGCCCTCCGGCGCCCGGCGTTCCGCTTACTTCCAAAACTGCGGCAGATAATCTTTATAGCTCGTCAGATAATCGTTCAAAACCTTCTTTGCTGTATCAATATCCGTAATGACCGGGTCGAGCAGAAGCGATTGCAGGGCTTTTTCGCGATTTCCTTCGACCGCCGCGTCCACGCATAATTGCGCGGCGGCGATTTCGCGGCGGCAAAGTTCGGCGATGGGTTCGGGCAATGGGCCAACGTGAACAGGATGAACGCCCGCGCCATCCACTACAACTGGAGTTTCAACAGTTGCTCCAATTGGCAGATTCGATATTTGTCCGTCATTGGGCAGATTGGCGGCAAGATGATAATGCATGCCATCGCCCGCTATGTTTTCAATCATTTCCAACGCGCCCTCCGAGTCTGTATCGAGCAGACTCTCGATGGTCATATTGCCGCTTGCCATTTCGTTCAAACGATCCAATTCAAACTCGCGGACGGCCGCCATCAAATCCCAATCATAAAGTTTGATGTCATATTTCTCCCACGGCTTTGTCTGCGGATCAGAGACCCACGGCAAATATTCACACAAATGCGTGTCGCCGGGAACGGGGAACCAGCCGAAGGTCGAGAAAATCTCTCTCGTGAGCGGTTCAAATTTCGGGTCCAGTTCGAAGAAGCGTTTTCTCAATAACGGGTAAAGGTCATCGCCAGTCTTCCGATCGCGGATCGAAAGAATCCACGTGAAGTGATTCAATCCCGCGGCGCGGATGTCAAATAGTGGGACGGCCTGCTTCTTGATCTGTTCCTGCGCGGCGGCCTGATCCACGGCGGCGTGCATTCCGCTGAGCTCCGGCGGGACCTCGATGCCATAATCTTTAGCAAGCGCCACGCCGACCATGCCATAACCGGCGAAGATTTGATGACAAAGGCCAACGGCTTTGATCTGGCTGTGACGGTTGACCGCGTCGCAAATGCGGATCATCGGATTCGTGAAATTAACGAACCACGCGCCAGGGCAAATTTTTTCCATATCGCGGACGATTTCCATCACCGACCCGATGTTACGCGCCGCGTGAGCAAAGCCGCCCGGACCTCCGTTTTCCGCGTAAGGTTGGCGGACGCCGTATTTGAGCGGGATTTCAAAATCCTGACGCCATAAATTTTCACGCGCGCCCACTTCAATGGCAGAGACGACAAAGGCCGCGCCTTCCAATGCTTCGCCGTGATGTGTATGCGCGGTAACGGTCATTTGCGAATCCCATTCTTTGTTCAAGCGATCCGCAAGCTGTTTGACAATCTCTAGACTCGATGGATTTCGATCAACCAATGCAAGAGTCGAGCCGCGCAGTTTCTTCGAGTGCATCAAAGCTGAAAGCGTGTTTTCTCCAAACGAAGCGCTGCCTGCGCCGATGACAACGATCTTGGTAGGAAGGGTCATTTGATTTTCCTTTGCGGTTGAGGATGGTTTGTATTTTACGCCCGTTCAAAATAAAGCGCCCGAACCTTTTATGGATTCGAGCGCGATAAAGATAATCCGCAGATGCCACAGATGATGCAAATTAAATAACTCGTCTTACGCGGTAGGGCGAGGTTTATCTCGCACTTTCAGGCGGCACGAATGCCGCGCTACAGGGAAAACTGCTTAACATCGGTTAAATAAAGTTGTGCATAATCTGTGAATAGATTTTGTCATTGTCCGGTTTGAATGGTTGCATTGCCGCTCATGCCCCACAGCAGATTCGGCGGCGGCGCGTCCAATTCGATGGTCACTTTATAAACAATGTCGCCGTTATACGGTTCGCCCATTGGAGCGATGGCAGTCACTTTGCCGCTGAAATCCTGGTCAAAGGCTTTGAGACGCACTGTGGCAGTTTGTCCGACTTGAACATGAGCAATGTTTTTTTCGCTCAAATCCGTTGTTTGGACTTGAAGATGGTTAAGGGTTCCGATCACAGCGACCACCTCGCCGGGCTGAACAAGCTCTCCAGTTTTAACGTTGATTGCAACGATGGTTCCATCGTAAGGGGCGGTCAGCGTTGCCTGAGCCAGTTTGGATTTTGCGGCATCCAATGCGGCCTGTGCGGCGTCCAATTCCGCCTGCGCCTGCTGTCGGAATTCAATGAACGCTTTGACATAGACGATTTGTCCGTCCTTGAAAATCTTTTTATACGGATAATTTCTCAAATTAACGATGGCTTGTTGAGCCTGAACGTTTGCTTCTGCAGCTGTAACGGCATTTTCCAAATCGGGCGCGTTCAGCGCCATCAGGGTTTGTCCCGCTTTGACCGGATCGCCTTCTTTAACATCAATTTCTTTAACAGTTGCCGACAAAAGAAAGCTCAAATTGGATTTCTGCGCGGGGACAACATTCACCGAGGCGGTGACGCTTCCGGGATTGGGGGCTTGTGTCGGGGCAAAAACGTTCGCCGCGGACGGGGTGGCGGCCGCCGTTATATTTGACGGATTCCCGCATCCGGTCAGGATCAGAGCGGACATTAAGATGATTGTCCAGCATAATCGTTTCATCGCGTGACTCCTGATTCGTCCGCGTTATTGTCCGGTCTGGATTTGAACGTTGGCGGTCATGCCCCAACGCAGACCCTGCGGCTGTTGATCCAATTCGATGGTCACCTTGTAAACGACATCGCCGCCGATGGTCGAGGAGAGGCGCGATATATCGCTGACTTTTCCGCTGAATTGTTGATTCAATGCCTGAACGGAAACGGTCGCGGATTGTCCGACTTTCACATTGGGAACATCGCGCTCGCTTAAGTCGGTGGTCTCAATTTGAAAGTGCGAAAGATCGCCCATCACAATGACGATTTGACCGGGCACAACGGTCTCCGCAGGAGAAATGGCCACGGAAGCAATCGTTCCAGCGAACGGCGCTTTCAAAGTTGCCTCTGCAAGTGTTGCGTTGGCGGTATCGAGGGCGGCTTTGGCGCTGTCCACGTTTGCCTGCGCGGTATCCAACTGTTCCATGGAGATGTTGGCGCGCTTCAGATAATCAACCTGAGCCTGATTGGCCGCGACATTGGCTTCGGCTTGTTTAACTTGCGCCTCCAGAATTTTCGTATCCAATGTGACCAGGGTTTGTCCTGCCGTAACGGTATCTCCTTCCTTCACAGATACGGCGTCCACGATGCCGGTCAGCGGAAAACTGAGCCGCACGTATTTGGCGGGGACCACCTGCGCCGATGCGGAAACTGAACCTGAAGAGGCGGAGGCGGGTTTGGCGTTTAGAACAATGGTCGGAATGGCGGTGGGCGTGGAAGAGATGGAATTGCAGGCGCCCGCGGCCAATGCCAGAAGGATGAAAGCAATCAAAAGAATTTTCTTCATTCGATTGATCCTGTGATTCTTATTTCTGGCCCGCGCCGTTGTTCTCAACGACCGACCCGTCGCGCAGAGTTATGACGCGTCGGGCGTAATTGATAACGCGCGGATCGTGCGTTGCGAATATAAATGTGACGCCGGTTTCCTGGTTGAGGCGCTGCATGATCTCCATGATCTGTTTGCCGTTTTCGGTGTCGAGGTTGGCGGTTGGTTCGTCGGCGAGGATCATGCTGGGTCTGATGGATAAGGCGCGCGCGACTGCCACACGTTGCTGTTGTCCGCCGCTGAGTTGATCGGGGCGATGATGGGCGCGGTCTGCGAGGCCCACGGCTTCGAGCATTTCGTTGACGCGCGCTCTGCGTTCGCCGGCTTTCATGCCGTTGAGCAGAAGAGGCAGTTCGATATTCTCGTAAGCCGTCAGCGTGGGGATTAACGCGAAGAACTGAAAGATGAATCCAATCGTTCCTTTGCGCAGGTCCGCTCGCTGGTCCCGGTTGAGGCGGGTGGCGTCTTTTCCATTGATGAAGATGCTTCCGCTGGTCGGTTGATCGAGCAGGCCGATTAATTGAAGGAGAGTCGTCTTGCCCGAACCCGAAGGTCCGACCAAAGCCGTGAATTCTCCGTTCTCGATGGTCAAATCCACGCCGCGCAAGGCTTTGGTTTCCATCTCGCCGATCTTGAATGTGCGCGTTACGTTGACAACTTTTGTGACTTCCATTTTTAGTCTCCAATTCCATGCAATGCTTCGACGGGTTCCATCTTCGCGGCGAGCGAGGCGGGGTAGAGCGAAGCAATAAGGGTGACGACATAGGTCAGGATCAGCAGGGTGATCGTATCCTGCAAAGTAAGTTTGGCGTAAATGACATTGCGGAGTAAAAAGCCGCTGATGCCCATCGAGCTGACATTGATCGGAAGGCCGAACGCGGCGAAATAACCGACCAAAAGACCGCCGATGATCAGACCTCCGATCACGCCGCCTGTGGCAAGGATGGCGGCTTCCGTCAGAAATTGCGCCACGATGCGGCGTCCTTTCATGCCGATTGCCATCAGAATGCCGATTTCGCGCGTGCGCTCAAATATGGACATGATGAGTGTGTTGGTCACCACTGTGGCCGTGATTCCCAAAATGATCAAATAAAAGATATACATGAACGCATTGGAGGCGTTTTCGGTTTGCGAAATCAGTTCGGTCATTTTCTGCCATGTAAGAACTTGATAACCGGGCGATTGCAAAGCGGCCGCGACGGCGTTGGATAGATTTTGATCTTTCAACAGGATGAAGATCGTGCTGGCGTGATTCTCTGTGTTTGTGATGGCCTGGGCTTTGGCGAGCGGCATGAAGACCGTGTTTTCATCGTACGAGTAGGTGTTGGTGGTGTAGATGCCGCGCACGGTGAAGAGTTGTTGGTTCACATCGCCGTTGGAAGTGTTGACCAGCAGGTTGATTTGGTCTCCGGCTTTGATCTTGAATTTATCAGCCAGAGGCTGACCGATGAGGACGCCATCGCGGTCGTCAGGGGTAATGAAAGTTCCGGAAATCAAACCTCGACGGAAGACCTGATTCGCGCTCGAGGCAGGGTCAATGCCGATGACCTGTACGCCCCTCGAGTTTTGCCCCGCGGTGATGATCCCGCTGGCAAACAAACGCGGGGTGGCCGCGGCAACCTGCGGCATGGATTGAATTTGCGCCGCCACTTGATCGGGATTGGCGATCAAATCCGCCCACTTCAAACTGACTTTGTTTTCATCGTAAGAGGCGGTGCGGACTTGCAGGTGCCCGGTTTGTAGTTCAATCGTGGGTTGGATGGCGCTCTGGATCTCGCCTCTCAGCACGGATGCAAACAAAAGCAACAGGGCCGCGCCCATGGAAACTGCCAGCGCGGAAAGAATCGAACGGCGTTTGTTGCGGCCCAAATCGCGGAAAGCCATTTTGAATAATTGAGTCATAATGTTTTCTCTTTGTTTGTGCGGCCCTTTCTTTTTCCCTCGTTTACCACATAGAAAGAGGAAAGGAGAAAGAGAGCCGCGCCCATCAAACGTAATGCAACGCCTCTGCCGGTTCGCGCCGCGATGCTTCCACGGCGGGTATCCACGCGGCGAGCGTGGCGATGATGAGCACGGTGACGGCCCTCGCGAAGATGTTGCCCAACCCGAGGCTTGGATACACGCGTCCGCTGATCAGCGCCATGTATTCGGTAATGGTCGAAAACGCGGCAAAATCCATGCCGACCGCGCCGAGCGAGCCATTAATAATCATGCCCAAAACGACGCCGGCGATTGTGCCCACCGCTCCTATCATTGCGCCTTCGAGAATGAACAACGCCGCGATCTGGCGCGGCTTGAGTCCCATCGCGGCGAGCAGGCCGATCTCGCGCGTCCGTTCGTAGACGGCCATCAACAGCAAATTCAGAATGCCGATGCCGGCGATCAATTCGATGATGACGCTGAAGATGTTCATCGCCGCGCCTTTCTGATTCAGCGCGGACGCAAGCTCGGGATAATTCTTGTCCCAGGATTCGACTTCGTAGCCGGGCAGGGCAGGGGCAAGCGCCGCGACCACGCTGGATTCCTGTCCGAGTTTTTTCAGGGTCACATCCACCTCTGTGGATTGATTTGGCAACCCATAGAGGGCTTGCGCTTCGCCTAACGAAATGTATTCTGTCGTCTTTTCGATGGACGGAATGCCGATGTCGTAAATTCCAATCACAGTCATAGTGCGCTGGCGATTCTGTTTGTGAATGTCACTGCCGACTACTGTGATTCTGTCGCCGGCGTTGACTCCCATCACATCCGCCAATCCCTTGCCGATGAGAATCGAATCCTGATCGCTGGAGGCAAGCCAACGTCCTGCCACGATATGCTGTGCGATCAGGCTGACGGGTTGTTCCGCTTCGGGTTGGATGCCGATGATGTTGATGGGGAACGCTCCTTCGGAGTTGGTCGCCAGTCCGCCCGTTTGGATGCGTTGGGTGGCCGCGATCACATTCGGGTTGGATAAGGCTGTTTTAACGACAGCCGCTGGATCGGTCAAAGGAAGAAGCGGATTGCTGTCAATTTGCTCGCGGTAGCCTTCGGCATGGATTTGAATGTTGCCTCCCAGCACGCGGATCGCGTTGCCATAGATGGCGTTGTTGAATCCATCTACAAGGCCGTCGTAGAGCATCATCAAAGCCAGGGCGAGTCCCATCGCGGCGACGATGATGATCGTCCGCCGGCGGTGCCGCCAGGTATTGCGCCATGCCAGACGCAGATAAAGCAACATTTTTCTCTCCTTAAAAATTAATCGGCCCAGACTCGAATCGAGTCGTCATTCATCAATTGAATGGAGCCAGCAGGCGCGCCCAGGATGCGTTCCAGCGCACCGGTATACGCCGCAACGGCATCTTGCATGAGATGAAATCTTTCTTCCGCGCTCAGGCTTCTGGCTTCCTTTCCCAAAATAACCTCAGCGAATTTGTCGCTCAATCCCAGGATGAGATATACACTCATCACGG
Organism: Anaerolineales bacterium; assembly: GCA_042408355.1. Taxonomy (GTDB): domain Bacteria; phylum Chloroflexota; class Anaerolineae; order Anaerolineales; family Villigracilaceae; genus Fen-1038. The sequence continues at coordinate 3,695 of JBHORD010000180.1, read as the reverse complement.
TTGCATGCTCGGGATAGGAAGTATGCAGGGTCCCTTCTTGAATGCCCTGTCGGATTGCCTGAGTAAAAGAGGGGGACATGAGTTGCAGCATTTTGGCGAACATTTTCTGGCGGATGATGGCGTTTTCATCCGAATACCAGACCCGGAACAGCGCCAGCATGTAATCCTTTTGTGCGGCCTTCCATTGAACGGCGGAACTGAAATAACGATTCAACTTTTCCAAAGCAGGCAAGGCGGGGTCGTCCAACAATGGGATAAACGTCGCCGCGGCTTCGTCGGCGAGGCGGCTGATCAATGCTTCCAGCAGGGAGGGCTTTGAGTCGAAATAGTGATAGAAAGCCCCCTTCGAGATTTTCATCGCATCCAGAATATCCTGGATGGACATTTGCTCATATCCCTTGGTGTAGACCAGCTTGCGGGCGACGTCGAGGATCTCGTTGCGCCTTGCGGTGTGTTCTTCTTCTTTCTTAACTCGTGCCATTTTAGGTTTTCTAAATAAACCGACCGACGGTTTATTATTGGTGGATGATATATTCTTTCTTTCTTCCAGTCAATACTAAAATGAACGAAAAGCGTCAGGAATGGGTCAAGAATCTGGATTTAACATGACAAACTACGCCTCGCGCCCGGGTTTGAGCGGTTGAGGCCTCAACAAGCCGAATCTCCTCCCAAGCATTTTCAGCGCCAGGCCCGTTCGCCAGAATGCGACCGCGGCCATTCCGTGAGCCAGCACCGCGAATAAGGGCGGAGTCTGAAAAGTGTAATAAGTCCAGCATTGACGCGTGGTTCCCCACAATTCGAGAAAATAGCCGAGGCCCGCGCCGGCGATGAAAATGAGATACGTTTGGCGGTAATCGGTTGGCGTCAGAATCAGAATCGCGCAAAGCAAAACCGCGAGGACTGTATACGATTTGTGGAAAGTGGGGGAAACGAAGACGAGCATGAGCGCGAAGAAAATTGCGAATGTAATCCAGTAAAGGATTTTGTAAACGCGCCGGCATCCTTTGGGCAGGAAATAGCCCAGTGTGCGCGTGATTCGATCAATGGAAAGAGTCGCAATCGGCCAGGCGGGGACGATCCAAAGCGGCGGGCGCTCGTTGGTATAGTAGAACCAGAGATTGGTTTGGGTGCCCCACGCTTCGATCACGAGTCCGCCAACCGTCGCGACCAGAACGATTAAACCGTCGGTGCGCAGATCGGCGCGGGCCACGATGGTCAGCGACATGAACAGGAAAAGCCCGATCAACAGCCAATCCATGGAAAGCCACCACGGGCCGCGCCAATCTATGTAAGCCAGATATTCTTCAGCCAGCGGCCACCAAACATAAATGATGAGGAAAATAATAAGAAAAAAACCGCTGAGCAAAATTGTTGAGGATTTTGTCCAGCGGATGAGGGGAGGCAGTTTATGCATGTGCGGATTATATCAACTTGCATGGTTCTAATCTGAACATTGACACTGCGAGGGCTTGCCTTATAATCAGATTAGTTTGTTGTAGCAACATACTAACCCAAATGTATCCGAAAAATTCAGCAGATCAGATTCTTGTCCGCGAAACAAATTTGTCTTTGGTACTTCGTTTGATACATCAAGAAGCGCCAATCTCACGCGCACAACTTGCTGTCAGGGCCGGTCTTAACAAGTCTACGATATCAAGTCTGGTTGACGATTTGCTTGACCGCAGACTCATTCATGAGACCGGTATTAATTCCGCGGGCAAAGGACGACCGGCCACCTTATTGGAAATTAATCCAAAAGCGGGGTGGATTCTTGGAGCTGAATTAGGTGTGGATTTTGTCGCAGTCGTGTTGACGGATTTCGTTGGAAATATTCTCTGGCGCAAACAAGTTGGAACGGATCCCGCCGAGTCATTGGAGAAGACACTGGATCAGACGCTGGCACTGGTTGGCGAAGCAGTCGGTTTTTGCAGGGAAAGAAAATTCGGTATTCTCGGCCTCGGGCTTGCCACGCCGGGAACGGTAGATTTGAATGAAGGGGTTTTGATATTTGCTCCGAATTTGCACTGGCATAACGTCCCATTCCGAAAGATATTTTCTGAAGCCACAGGTTTGAAGGTTTACGTTGAAAATGATGCGAACGCGGCCGCCATCGCTGAGCATTTATTTGGCGCGGCCCGCCAACTCAAGGATTTCATCTTTGTGTTTGCAGGGGTCGGTTTGGGGGGAGGCTTGTTCTTGAACGGTGAGTTATACCGGGGAAAGAACGGTTATGCCGGCGAAATCGGACATTCACCCATTTTTGCGGAAGCCTTTCAGAACCCCTGCCGCTGTGGAAACCGCGGCTGTTGGGAAACATACGCCAATCAATATTCCGTCATCCGCCGCGTTCATGCGCGGTTGGAAGTCAAACGAAGCAGTCTGATTCCGGCGATGTTGGTTGAACACAAGACTCCGCTTTCGATACCGCTGATCAAGCAGGCCGCCGATGCAGGCGACAGCGAAGCAATCGATTCATTTGCCGAGGCTGGCGTTGCCATGGGGCAGGGATTGGCAGGTTTGGCGAACGTCTTCAATCCAGAAAAGATAATCATCGGCGGACCTTTGAGCATTGCCAGCGATTACCTCCTGCCGTCCATTAGAACAACGGTGAGCAAGCATGCTTTACCGGAAATAAATCAACAATTGGAGATTGGATTATCCCTCTTTGGCGCAGATGCAAGTCTGATGGGAGCTGTGGCTGTTGTGGTTGATGATATTCTGAAGAATCCCGTTCATGTTGAAAGGAGGTGATGAACAAACTTCTTGTGGATGTAACGAAGTGCGCCTCAGAATGACGGTACTCGAACTATTACAGAAAAGGAGAAGAATATCATGAGTAAAAAGCTTTACGGCTTGCTTGCTGTCTTGATCGCGGCAGCAACTGTACTGTCCGCTTGCGGCCCGGCGGCGACCCCGACACCGGCTGCCAGCGCCGGCGGTCAGGTGGAAGTATTTTCCTGGTGGGTAGGCCCCGGTGAAGCCGACGGCTTGGCCGCGATGGTCAAGATCTTCGAAGCGAAATATCCAAACGAGAAATTCGTGAACGCGGCAGTGGCGGGCGGCGCGGGAACCAATGCAAAGGCAGTTCTTGCAACCCGCCTCGCGGCTGGCGATCCGCCCGATTCCTGGCAGGCCCATGCGGGTCAGGAAACGATCGCGAACTATGTGGCGGCCAAACAGGTTCAGCCGTTGGATGATTTCTATCAGAAAACCGGTTTTGCAAGTGTCCTGCCCAAGACGCTCATCCCGTTGATCTCACAGGATGGACATCCATACAGCGTTCCGGTGAACATCCATCGCTCGAACGTCATGTGGTACAGCCCGAAGGTTTTGCAAGCCGCTGGCGTGACGCTTCCCTCCGGCGGATTTGCAAACTGGAATGATTTCTTCGCCGCTTGCGACAAGATCAAGGCCGCCGGCAAGACCTGCCTCTCGCTTGGACCTGAAGGCTTCACCGCCATGCATTTGTGGGAGAACGTCATGATTGGCACCATGGGTGCTGATAAATGGAATGGCCTGTGGACCAATCCGCCCACGACCGATTGGAACGGCGCGGACGTCAAACAGGGCCTCGCCAACTATGCCAAGGCTTTGACTTACACCAACAGCGACGCTTCCACGCTCTCCGACTGGCAGCCCGCTTCCAAGATGGTCGCCGATGGGGACGCCGCTTTTAACATCATGGGCGACTGGGC
>JBHORD010000178.1:0-9217 GCA_042408355.1 Anaerolineales bacterium | reverse complement strand
TCACAAATTCGCTGAATCCAAGTACGATAGGTCTCGTTGATCGGCATTGGAACCTCCGGGTGAAATCGTTTGTGGTAAAACAACTTTACCCGATTTCTTTTGCCGATCAATACCTTTTCATCAAACTGTCAGGTCGCTAGTAACGCTGTATGAATCAACATACGCCTGGTCTGTGATGCAAAAGGGACACGGTTTGGGGATTGCTGCTGCGCTCAGCTCAGCCCTTTTCCTTGGGCTGTCTCCCGTTTTCGGAAAACTTGCAATCAATTTTGGCTTCTCGCCGCTTGCGGTCGTCGCCCTGCGAACCAGCATGGCGGCGGCGCTGGTGTTCGTCTTCGTCCTGATCTTCTATCGCAATTACTTTTATATCTTCCCGCTCGGCCTGGTTGGATGTATATTGGCCGGGGCGATCAACGGCTTCGGTTCCATTCTGTATTACATAGCGTTAACGCGATTAAGCGCCAGCGTGGGCCAAATGCTTTATTCGCTGTATCCATTTTTTGTTGCGGTGTGGATGATCCTCGATCGTCAGCCGCCAAGCCGTTTGACCCTATACCGAATCGCGCTTGCAACTTTGGCTGTGCTTCTGCTCACCAGCCTGCCTTCGCATCCGGCCGATCCAATCGGCGTGCTGATGATGTTGGGAGCCGCGGCATTGTATGCACTGCATCTGCCGATCAATCAGCGTGTGCTTTATGAAGTTCCTGCGCCGACAGTAACGCTGTACACCTTGCTGGCTATGAGCGCAGTGGTTGTCCCAGCCTTCTTTTTATTCGACCAACACTGGCCGTCGCTTTCCCTTCCATGGTGGCCCGTCTTTGGATTGACACTGGTCACATCCGCCTCACGGCTTTCACTTTTTCTCGGCGTCAAGCGTATCGGCGGAATGCAGACCGCTTTGCTGGGTCTTGGCGAACTGCTGGTCACGCTCCTTTTCAGTCATATTTGGCTGGGTGAACAGCTTTTGCCCACTCAATGGCTGGGAGCCGTGGGCCTGAGCTTAAGCTTACTGATGGTCAAGTTTGAACATCCGAAGATGCAGGCAGCCGGAAGCGGATGGCTGAGTTGGATTCGCCCACCGGGTCTTCCCCGCGATATTCCATGGGGCCCGCACGAATAAAAATACAAGCAATGACCCGCTTACCAAGCGCAAAATGCGGTCGAAGAAAAACAGCGGCAGGTTGCGGCTGTCAAAGCCAAACCCCCGGAAATGGAAGTACAGCGCGTTGAACAGAAGGAAGAACAAATCGCGCAGCACTCGCAGAGTGAAACCCTGTCAACGAACTGGTTGCTGTTTACTGCACACGGTTCACTTTTCCCCCTCATACACATAACCCGTGCCGCGCACGCTTGCCACACGCTCTGACAGGGATGGGAAGCTTTCCAATTTGTGGCGCAGGCGGCTCACCAGCGGACGCAAAATCTCTGGCGCTTCGCGTTGTGACGTATCGTAACCTTGAACAAGCAAAACCAGTTCGCGGTGTGAAAAGACCTTGCCTTCATTCTCCATCAGAATCCGCAACAAGCGGCCTTCGGCGGGAGTCAAATGCTCAAGCTTCTTGCCGGAGCGAATCTGCCGCCGCGAAAGATCAACCAGTGTGCCATCCTTTAAGCGAAACTCTTTTATGGTCTCATCCATTTCAACAGCGTCTCTGATACCGCTCTTTGCCTGCAACTTTGTGGAACGCCGCGCCAGGCCCTTTTTTACGCTGGCAAGCACCTGTGCAGGAGAGGCAGGCTTGGTGAGATAATCATGTATTCGCAATCGCAGCGCCTGAATGGCAGATTCCGTGGAACTGTGGGCAGTCAATAAAATGATCTCGGTATCCGGCGAAATCTGATTCACGACCTGGACGACTTCCAGGCCGTCCATTCCCGGCATTCGCAAATCCACAACCATCAGATCAATTGGATGCGTACGGACCCATTCGACCGCCGCCTGTCCATTTGGCACAGCGGTCACGTTGTAACCTTCGAGTTTTAGAATATCTGCAAGCGATTGACGAGCAACGGTCTCGTCATCAACGACCAGAATATTCGATTTCATTGCTTTCCTCCTAAAGGCAAAAAGACTCGAAAACAGGCGCCCTTTCCATAACCCGGCAGCAATTCAAGCGTTCCTCCATGAGCGGCGATGATATTGTAACTCACCGTCAGCCCAAGACCGGTCCCGCCTTCCTTGGTGCTGAAAAAAGGCTCGAAGATGCTGGATTGCTTATCAGGCGCGACGCCCGGCCCGCTGTCTTGAAAAAGAATCTCCACCCCTCCCTTGACGGCGCGTCCTGAAATTTGCAAATCGCCGCCATCGGGCATTGCATCGAACGAATTCAAAATCAAATTGATGAAGACCTGCTGTATCTGACTGCTCACCGCCATCACCTGGGGAATCGAAACCGGCATCTCCACTCTGACCCGGACGTTCCGTTCCGTCAATTGTTTGTGCATAAGATTGATCACATAATTCAAAAGCTCCAGTAAATCAACCTTTTCCGGCAGAGCCGAGCCGGGGCGATAGAAATCAAGCATGCGTTTGACCGTAACCGACAACCGCTCCACCTCAGCGCAGGCGAGATCAAAATATTCCTTCCGTTTTTCGACAGGTACATCTTCCCGGGAAGCCAAATGCAGGCAATTCTGAACAGACTGCAGAGGATTATTGACTTCATGCGCAATGGAGGCGCTCAGTCGTCCAGCCGCGGCCATTTTTTCGGCTTGCAAAAGAGCGGCTTGCGATTCTTCGATCTTGCGGATGTATGCGCGCTGTTCATCATAGAGCCGCGCGTTCTCGATGGCGGCGGCGGCCTGCCGCGCCAGGATTTGGAACATTTCGAGGTCGGCTTCCCTGAAAGCCGGCGCGTCGGGATTGCGCCCCGCGAAGAAAACGCCGCGAAAACTTTGTCGGGCAATGGGAACAAACAACGCCGCGCCGATCTCAACTTTTTGAAGTCTGTTTTGCAAACCGGTTTCACCCGGGCCGCTGGCGTTGATCAATAACGGCGTACCGCTCGCATCCACCTGAATAATAAAATCGGTCAGCGCCTTCCCCTGACCCGCTAAAAGAACGAAGCGCTCCTCCTCCGGCGAATACTGAAAATAAGCCGCGTGCTGGCATCGCAGTTGACCGAGAATGGCGCTGACAATCAACTCAAGCAGAGACTCGCTTCGCGTTTCGGACAAAAGCGATTCGGTGATTTCAAACAAAGGCCGTAACGTGTGAAGCCGAGCCGCATCGTGTTTTTGCTGACTATCCTCCAAAGCCTGCCGCACCGCCTCGATCAACTCACTGCCTTTTTCAAACGGCTTGAGCAACAACCCATCCACGCCCTGACGCAAGGCGCGGATGGCAGTTTCCACCGTCCCAAAACCGGTCATGACAAGAACGGCAATTTCGGGTTGAAGCCTGCGCGCATGTGCGATAACTTCAAAGCCGTCCACTTCGGGCATGCGGATATCAACCAGCAAAAGACCGACAGGATTTTGTTTGAGCCAATCTACCGCCTCGCGTGGATCGGTCAGCGCGGTAACGAAATACCCCGCGCGCGTAAGTATACGCTTGCATAACAACGCAATGCCCGCTTCGTCATCCACGACTAAAACAGAAACAGGATCCATGTTCAGATTGGCAACCAAACCATAAACGCCGAGCCGGCGCCTGGCTGACTCTCGACTTCAATTGTACCGCCATGATCGGTCACAATACCATACGTCACCGAAAGTCCGAGTCCCGTTCCGCCCGAATTTCCCTTTGTGGTGAAGAACGGCTCAAAAATCCGGTCCTTATGCTGTGGATTGATGCCCACGCCGCTGTCCTTTACCGTGATCACCACCCATTTGCGATTGTCCTTCAGCCGGGTTTCAGTTAGAACCTGGAGCGTGCCTCCATTGGGCATCGCCTGAAGGGCATTATGAATCAAATTCAGAAGAACCTGCTTCATTTGATTGCTGTCCACCGACACCCAGGGCAATTCCTTCGCAAGATTTACAACCAATTGCACGCCGCTCGTGTGGATTAGATGACGGGTCAGCGCCAGAACATCATCCACAATCTCGTTCATATCGGACCTGGCGCGGGTGCGTTCGCCCTGACGGGCAAAGTCCAACAGCCGCCTGACAACGCCGCGCGCGCGCAAAGCCTCGCGCAAAATCATCTCCATATCTTCGCGATGCGGCGCGTCTTTGGGCGTTTCATCGAGAATCAATTCGCTGAATCCGGTCACGGTTGTGAGCGGATTATTCAACTCGTGCGCGATGCCTGCCGCCATTTCGCCTACTGCCGCAAGCTTCGCCGCTTGAATCAGCCGGCTCTCCGTTTCTTGTTGAGCGGCCATCCGCGCCCGCAGTTCGACCTGGGTGGCCCGCAACTGTTGAACAGTATCCTGCAACCGCTGGTATTGTTCCGAACTCGAAACGACGGTTGCCAGCACGCCCGCCAGCGATTCCATGGCCAACAGATCGTTGTTGGTGAACGCATTCCGCTGACTGCTTTCCACGTCAATAATTCCGAGAATGCGGTCGCCTTCCTTCAAGGCAACACACATTTCCGAACCCGGGTCCCAGCCGGGCAAAGGTTTGTAGAGTTTGTCCTGACTCGTATCATTGACCAGCACGCTTTCGCCTGTATAAAATACGTGTCCGGTAATTCCGTCTTTGACGATAAACGGTTCATTCTTCAATGCGCGTTGCACCAAACCGGCGCGTGAACCTCCAAAGCCCAACACCGGCTTCTCGGGGTTGTCAGTCAACAATAAAACGCCGGCCATCTCATACGCAAAATATTCCGCCAGCAGGCTGGCAGTGACCTGTGCCATTTCCTTCTTTTCATTCAGCCCGATGACCTGCTGTACCACTTCGTGAATCAAACCCAGATTTCTCGCGCGTGCCTCCGCCTCTTCGCGCAAACGACCATACTCGACCAGCGACGCAAGATGGCTCGCCAGTACAACCATGAGATGCTCATCGTATTGGCTGAAAGCATCGGGGCGCGTACTTTCCAGCGAAAGCAAGCCAATGGTTTGACCGCGGTATTTGAGCGGCGCCAGCAGGCTTGATCTCGCATTTTGATAAATCGGCTTGAAGCCTGCGGTGGTGTCGCTCAAACGCAAGACGCGCCCGTTGAGAAATGGCGCGATAAAATGTCCGGCGAGAGCCGTACTTTGTCCGCTGAATTTTCCATCGCGGGTTTCATATTCCCGAACGAGCCTTCCATCCACGGACGGCAGATACAGCGCGATCAATTCCGTATTGAATGAACGGGAAAGAAGCTCAAAGACGCGCCGCGCAATCTGATCCAGATTTTGTGCGGATGAAACGGTCAAGGCAAAATCATTGAGCAGGGCCAGGCGGCGTAAATATCCGGTCATCTCATTGAACGTGACAATGACCTCAACCGATGGGGCGACTTGTCTTGCCAGCTCGCGCAGTTTTCTCCATCCATCCTGATCGAATTCGCTGGCTCCCCATAAAGCCACCGCGCCAATCAAGCGGTGGCCAATCACCAGCGGCAGGCAAATCCAATATCTCGTGTTTGCCTTCCGTATCGGATGCGGCAGACTATTCCATTCCGGTTGATCTTTTTCCGCGGCAATCTCCGTCAACGTGCGATTCATGCGCCGAAGGAGACCGTTCGACTCGATGGGCAGGGATAATCCAGCCACATGCGAATCGTTAAATTGCGCCATGATGTCCAGCGTATCTCCGCGTCGGATTCCAAGCCACGCCCCCTGCACTTTGACCGTGCGCACAAAATTCTCAAGAATATTGTCCAGCGCGCGCGGCATGTCAAACGGGAGTTCGCCCTCCAGGCTCGGCAGATAATTTTGCGGCTCCTCATTGAGAACAGGCCTTTGCATTAAACCCGCAACCAGATGCCAGATGCGCTGTGCGGAGGCGTCCTGCTGTTCCGCGCCGACGAGAATGACCTGAGAGCCGTCCGATAATGGATAGACATACAATCGGCTGGCTTCCAGTTTGGCTTCGGGCGGCAGAGACGCAGACCGATTCGTTTCGCCCTTCAACGCAATCGCCAGCCAGGAATCGACGGACTCTTGCGTCAGAAATTTTGTCAACCCCGATTGCTTCAATTTGGATAAATGATACGCGGCGTGGATAAACCAGCGCCCGCCCTCCCGCTCGGCCAGAACAGCCCAGGTCGAATTGGTAATTTCACAGGCTTCTCTTAGCTGATCATCAAGGTTACGGTTCATCCGGTTTACTTTTCCACGAAATTATACAGCACGACTGGATGGTACAATAGTCCGCGTTATGGCTGATTTAATCGTGGTCGGCGGCGGATTGGCTGGCAGTGAAGCCGCCTGGCAGGCCGCCGAAAGCGGACTGAACGTTGAGCTTTACGAAATGCGCCCGGCAGTTTCAACAGGCGCGCACGCGACGGACTATCTTGCGGAACTGGTCTGCTCGAACTCGCTCGGCTCGAACCTGCCCGACCGCGCCTCCGGCGTATTGAAAAACGAACTGCGCCGGTTGAAATCCATGCTGTTGGAATGCGCCGAAGCCTCTGCGCTTCCCGCCGGCGCGGCGCTGGCTGTGGACCGCGACCTCTTCGCCCGGCAGGTCACCGAACGAATCCAAAATCATCCGCGCATAAAAGTGATCCGCGAGGAAATCACCGAGGTCCCGCGCGGGTTGACGATCATCGCCTCAGGCCCATTGACCTCGGATAAACTCTCAAAGGAAATCGAGCGTCTCAGCGGGCGCGAACATCTTTTTTTCTTCGACGCCATTGCGCCAATCGTCGCCGGCGACAGCATTGACATGAGCATCGCGTTCCGCGGCTCGCGTTACGAACAAAGCGGCGAAGACGGCGATTACATTAACTGCCCGCTCACAAAGGAAGAATATTACAGCTTCGTGGACGCCCTGCTTCACGCTGAACGAATCGAATTGCGTTCGTTTGAAGAAGCAATCCGCCTTGGCGTCACGGCCGGGCGCTTTTTTGAAGGATGCCTGCCTGTGGAAATCCTCGCGGAACGCGGAAACGATTCGCTTGCCTTTGGGCCCATGCGTCCGGTGGGGCTCAAAGATCCGCGGACAGGCAAACGACCTTATGCCGTTGTCCAGCTTCGTCAGGATAATCTTGCGGGGAATCTTTACAACCTCGTCGGCTTCCAGACCAATCTGAAATATTCCGAACAACAGCGCGTCTTTCGACTCATCCCCGGCCTGGAAAAAGCGGAATTTGTCCGTTACGGTCAAATGCACCGCAACACATTTATCGCTTCGCCGAAACTGCTGCGCCCCACGCTTCAATTCCTGCCTCGCGATGATTTATTCTTTGCCGGTCAAATCACGGGCGTCGAAGGTTACATGGGCAACATCGCAACTGGTCTGCTTGCCGGACTCAACGCCGCGCTGTTTTTCAAAAACGAACCTTTGCTCACGCTTCCAAAAACAACTATGCTCGGCGCGCTGTGCCATTATGTGACTCACGCCGACCTAAAAGACTTCCAGCCGATGAAAGCCAATTTTGGAATCCTGCCGGCGCTTGAAAACGCAAATCGTCTCGGCAAACGCGAGCGCGCCAAAGCCTACGCGGACCGTGCGATGATGGACCTCGACAGCGCCGTGACGTCACTCTGCATGCAATGAATAAGCGCAATACAATCCTCTATCTATCCGTTATTGGAATTCTGGTCATCGCGACGGCGGGCTGGTACGCGCGTGCGTTCATCCTGGACCGGGGGCGGGCGTCCGCCAAATTTGACGGTCAGCGCGCTTACGCCGATGTGCAGACTCAAGCCGCGTTCGGGCCGCGGATTCCCGGGTCGGAGGCGCACGCCAAAGTCCTGGACTGGATGCGAACGGAGCTCGAATCTGCAGGCTGGGAAACGGAAATCCAATCTTCGGAGTCCATGGGACATCCCATTCAAAACCTGGTGGCAAGGCGCGGCGCACAACCGCCGCAATTGATTCTCGGCGCGCATTACGATTCGCGTCTGTGGGCCAGCCGCGATCCTGATCCTGCCAAACAGCAACAACCCGTCCCCGGCGCAGATGACGGCGCCTCGGGCGTCGCAGTGCTTTTGGAATTGGCGAGAACCTTGCCGGAAAATGCGATTCCGGTTGAAATGGTTTTCTTTGACGCGGAAGATAACGGAGAAATCCCCGGCTGGGATTGGCTGCTCGGCTCGAAGGCATTTGTCCAAAACATGACCATTAAACCCAAAGAAATGATTCTGGTGGATATGGTCGGCGGCGCAAATTTGAGTCTGCCGATGGAAGCAAGCTCCAGCGCCGCGCTGCGCGCTTCGATCTGGGACACCGCCGCAAAATTGGGATACGGCAACATATTCATCCCGCAGGTAAAGTACAACATCGAGGATGATCATTGGCCGTTCCTCCAGGCCGGCATCCCGGCGGTGGACATCATTGATATTGACTACCCCTACTGGCACACCACCTCCGATACGCCCGATCACGTTTCTGCAGAAAGCCTGCAAATCGTCGGAAATGTGCTGTGGACATGGATCACCCAGCAAAATCAGCAATCAAATTAAAATCCCAAAAAGGCGCGGCTCGGGTAAACTTGAAACCGTCGAGGAAATTTCACGTTTGATGAAGGTCTACGAACTGCTCGCTCACATTCGCACCACATGGCTGCAACGCGTGTCCACCAGCCTGGCGCGCGGCACGAATGCGCGCCTCCCGTTTGGCCAGCAACTCGAACGATTCTACGATTGTCTCGAACAGGCTGTGACCAGCGGCAACCCGGCCTGGATGGATTCGATTCTGATCGAATGGACCGGATCGCCAACTCTGTCCGATTTGCAGCAGCAAAAAAACAATGTGGCGGAACTGCTGAACAAGATTATTTCGATCACCAACGATGTCGCCATTGAAAATCTGCCGGAGCAGGACGCCCTGGATTTATTGACCACTATCACGCCGTTTTATACATACGCTTTGGAAAAGACGGCCCGCATCGAAATGGAAGCGCGGGTCAATTACATTTCGAATGAGCTGATCGAGATGCGCGAAAAACTGGAACAGCTCGACAAAACCAAGTCGAATTTCATTTCCGTTGCCGCGCACGAGCTCAAGACGCCGCTGACGCTCATCGAGGGCTATACCGCCATGATGCGCGATAATATGCCGAAAGACGGCAATTCGCAGGTGGACATGTTGTTGCAAGGCGTAAACACCGGCATACAGCGTTTGCGCGCCATCATCGACGATATGATTGACGTTTCGCTGATTGACA
>JBHORD010000176.1:0-6622 GCA_042408355.1 Anaerolineales bacterium | reverse complement strand
GCCCATCGGCATGACCGCGTTGATGTTGATGTGCGGCGGCGATGGCCTGGCCGACATCGTTGGCCGGCGTGCGGCATCGCCCTCGATTCCGTGGAGCCGCAACAAATCTGTGGCCGGCTCGGTCAGCGTGTTCGTCGGCGGCTGGCTGTTGAGCGCTTTGATTCTTTTCATTTACGTTTCGGCAGGAATCTTTATCCAACCGTTCAGCAGTTATCTTCTGCCGATCACCATCGTCGCGCTGGTTGGCACGGTGGTCGAATCCTTACCCTTCAAGGATGTGGACAATATCACCGTCACATTGGCCGCCGTCATTGTTGGGATATTTGTATTCTAACGCCATGAACATCCTCGCTCCCCTTGTGCCATTGTTCGTCTTTTTGCTTCTGTGGGGAATCTTTTACCGGATGCAAGTTGATTGGCGGCAGGCATTTTTATCGGCAATGGCCTCATGGGGAGTTCTATTAACTGTCATCACTGAAATTCTAAGTTTATTCAAAGCGATTTCGTTCTGGCCGGTTCTTGGGACATGGAGTCTTTGTCTTATCGCGGCAATGTTCTATTGGCGCAGAAAGATAGGAAACCCGAAGAATCTCATTACCCATTTCCAACTCCCTGACATTTCACCCTTTGAACTTTTTCTCCTGGGCGGAATTGCATTCATTGCGGCTGCGGTCGGGCTGATCGCTTTGATCGCGCCGCCGAACACCTGGGATTCGATGACCTATCATATGGCGCGCGTCATGCACTGGATTCAGGATGGAAGCGTGGCTTATTATCCAACTCACATCCTCCGGCAGTTGTATTTGAATCCCGGAAGCGAGTTCATCATCCTGCATTTCCAAATCTTGAGCGGCGGCGACCGCTTTGCCAATTTTGTTCAATGGTTCAGCATGGTCGGAAGCGCCATCGGCGTTTCATTGATTGCAAAGCAACTTGGCGCGGATCGCCGCGGTCAAATCTTCAGCGCGGTCGTCAGCATGACCATTCCAATGGGAATTCTTCAAGGCTCCAGCACACAAAACGATTATGCTGCCGCTTTCTGGCTGGTCTGTTTTATCTATTGGATGTTCGTATTGAACGCAAAAGGCAATTCATGGAATGCACTTGCGGCGGGGACAAGCCTCGGCCTGGCTGTTCTGACAAAGGCAACAACCTACATTTTTGCGTTTCCATTTCTTATATGGCTCAGTATATCGGCCATCAGAAATTATCGAAGCGAAGGCATTCGGCTTCTGGGAATTATCGCGTTCAGCGTGATAGCAATCAACCTCGGTTATTTCATTCGCAACTACGATTTGTTTTCCAGCCCGCTCGGCCTGACGCAGGAGAACCTGGTCGGGCATTACACAATTCAATACAAATTTTCAAACGAAATATTTTCGCCGCCCGAATTTTTGTCAAACGTTGTAAGAAACATCGCCATCCATCTCGGTACGCCATTTGATTCCGTAAATCTTCAAACAGAAAGGGCCGTTGATCTCTTCCATAAATACATCGGCATCGCGCCTAACGATCCACGAACCACCCTGCCGCTTGGGACGCATTTCCAAATCCTCCAGACATCGTTCCGCGAAGATTCCACAGGAAACCTGCTTCACCTGCTCCTCATTATCGGAACGATCATATTGATTATCTTCAACAGACCGCTCCGTAAAATAAAGGCGGCGCTTTATCTCCTCAGTCTGACAACCGCATTTCTTCTTTTTTGCTTCTATCTCAAATGGCAGCCTTTCAACAGCCGCTTGCAACTTCCATTATTCATTCTTTGGTGCGCCATTATTGGCGCCGCGCTGGCCAGGCTTCAAAGAGGGCAAATTGCCAATGTGGTCCTGGTGATCCTTCTTGTCGGCGCACAGCCCTGGGTATTTTTCAATCAAGCGCGGCCGATTATCGGGACTTCAAATATTTTTAACACGAGCAGAACGGAGCAATATTTCCGAAATCAACACTCCTTATGGTTTTCCTATTCAAGGGCGATACAACTCTTGCCCGAACCCGAATGCAAACAGATTGGGCTTTATCTTGATCTCGATAGCTGGGAGTATCCATTTTGGATATTGCTTCAACAATCGCTTGGAAAAGATGTTCATATTGAAGCTGTGAATGTGGAAAACGTATCGGCAGAAAAATACCATGACTTTCCAGAATTCACCCCCTGCGCGGTCTTATCAATCAATCCATTATCTGTGGATAATTTCAAAGTTAACGGCGTGACTTACTCCGTATACGCGGTCACCAAGTTCGTCACAATCCTGACTCCCAAATGATCTCAAAGCGAGTTTCTCACCGCCATACAGCGTTCGCAATCCTCCCGCTGACAAAGCAAAGCCAGCGGGTCGTCTTTGATCCGCTGGACGACGGCGGCGATCAACGCTTTCAGAGACACAGCCTGCACAATACCATCGCCGATTTTCACGGTGCGCGTTTCATTGATCAGATCAGGCGCAATCGCATCGAAGCCGGTCGAATCACCGGGGAAGCCGGGGCATTCGATGATGCGATCCGGCAACAATGCCCAGCGGATGAACTGTTTGCGCCCGGCGAGTTTCTCCGCATAATGAATGCTGGTGTTGACCGTGTGATCCACGCCGAGCAGTAAAACCCAGCCGTCTGCCTCGGCCAGCGCGCCAATCGGTCCCAGCGGGTTTTGCAAAGTTTGCGCGGCAAGAAATTTTTCGGCGTAGATTCCCGCAAACGATTGAATCGGGTGCCGCGTCCGTCTCGCTTGCGGATGACGCCGCAAAGTTTCGGGAACGATTCCCATTTGTTTGTCAGCCGGCATATCCGGCGTGAACGGTTCCGCCAATTTATTCAAATTCAAATCGCCGCCATACGTGATTCCGTTTTCAGGCGGACCCGCGCTCGGCGTGATCATCGTTTTATACGTAAAGGTCGGCATGATCAGCGCGCCGGCCGAATCGAGAACGGCGCGCACCATCGTCTCCGCGCCGCCGTCAATCTCGCCGAAGGCTTTCAGTGACGCGTGAGCGATGATCGGGGTGTGAGAAAGCCCCAATGTGAAAAGAGCCGACCTCAGGTCCGTGAACGAAACGGTGACCATCGCAAATGTGCCAAAGAATTATTTTCCCTTCCACGCCGGCTGGCGCTTTTCGACGAACGCTTTCATCCCCTCTTTTTGATCTTCAGTTGCAAACAGACGATAGAACTCCTGACGTTCCTGATCCAACGCCTCGGTCAGGCGGAGTTCATACGCCTGATTGATCATCTTCTTCGCGGCGCGAACTGCAAGCGGCGCGCGCGAGGCGATCTCTTCCGCCAAATTCAGCGCCTCCTCCAGCGTTCGTTCAAGCGGGGCCACACGGTTGACGAGGCCGAATTGAAGCGCCTCCTGCGCCGACAGCGTGCGGTTGTTGAGAATCATCTCCATTGCAATGGCTTTGCCGACTGCGCGCGTCAGACGTTGCGTTCCGCCCGCGCCGGGGATGACGCCAATCGTGATTTCAGGCTGACCGAATTTGGCCGTTTCGGATGCGACGATCATGTCGCACGACATGGCCACTTCGCATCCGCCGCCCAAGGCGTAACCGGATACCGCCGCGATGACCGGCTTGCGGATTTTCATCATGCGCCCAAATCCGCCCACCAAATCGTTATCCATCATTTGCTGTGCGGTTTTATCGGCCATTTCTTTGATATCCGCGCCGGCGGCGAAGGCTTTCTCGTTTCCGGTCACAACCATCGCTCCGACGTTGTCATCGTTATCGAAGGCTTCGAGGGCGTCCATCAGCTCGGTCACCAATTGATGATTGAGCGCGTTCATGGCTTTCGGACGGTTCAACGTGACCAAGCCAACGCGGCCGCGCTTTTCGGTCAGGATGAATTCGTAAGACATAACGCCTCCTTTGTTTTTTTCGAACCGCGGCGCCTGGCGGGCGCATCCGGCGCGCCGTTTTTTTATTTTCCTTTGCGGGCTTCGCGCTCTGTGCGGTTCCATCAAGCCCGATTCTACACGAGAATACAAACTGTGCTACCATTGTGCCGATATTTTCCAAAGGAGCATAAGATGGATTTGATTTTGACTTTCCACTCCATTATCCGCTGGCTGATTATCGCGGTCGCCGCGATAGCCATCATAAAATTTTCAATCGGCTGGGCGGGCAACAGCTTGTTCAAAGCAATGGACCGCGGCCTGGCTTCCGGCTTCAGCGGCTTGATGGATTTGCAGGTGTTGCTTGGTTTGATTTACTTCGTATGGAACGGCGTTGCCGTCAGCGGTTTTCCAACATATCGCATTTTGCACGGCATCGTTATGTTGGGCGCGGTCGTTGCCGCGCATTTACCGGCGCGCTTCAAGACGCTGACCGACAAACTCCGTTTCCAATATTCGGCTTTTGCCATTGCCGCTTCGCTTGTTCTGATCTTGATCGGCATTTCGATTCTGCCCGGCGGTTGGCGCTGATAAACCTGGAGTTCAATTCGCATCTAAAAAATGACAACTGCTGAAACCACGATCCCAACTGAAAAGCTGGACTTCAAACGCGTTCTACCCATCCTCGTCATCGTCCTGGTTGACTTGATGGGGCTTTCGATCATCATCCCCCTGCTTCCGCTTTTTGCGGCGCGCTTCGGCGCCACGCCGTTCCTCATCGGCATTCTGCAGGCAAGTTATCCGTTATCGCAATTTCTTGGCACGCCTCTCCTCGGACGTTTATCCGACCGCTTCGGGCGCAAGCCGATTCTGCTCTTCAGCCAGCTTGGCACATTGGCCGGGTTTGTTCTGCTCGGCTTTGCCAACGCATTGTGGCTGTTATTTCTCTCGCGCATCATTGACGGACTCTCCGGCGCGAACATGTCCACCGCGCAGGCCGCGATTGCAGACAGCACCAATGAAAAGACCCGCACACAGGGACTGGGATTGATCGGCGCGGCCTTCGGCGTTGGATTCATTCTCGGGCCGATCGTCGCGTACATCGTGCTTGCCGCATCCGGCGGGGACTATAAAGCGGTCGCGTTGACCGCGGCTTTTTTCTCGCTGACGTCGCTTCTGCTGACGACATTCTGGTTTCACGAGACGCATACCGCCGACAAACCGTCCACGACCTCTTATAAATCTCCATTCTCATTTGGAGCGATGCGGCAGGCATTAGGCCGTCCCGCCATCGGCTTTTTGTTGCTCATCATGTTCTTCTATCAAGTCGCGTTCGGCGGATACGAACAACTCTTTTCGTTGTTCACGCTTACGCGCCTCGGCATGGACGCCACCGATACGGCGGGACTGTTTGCAATCGCGGGCATCTTTATTGTGATCGTTCAGGGCGGCCTCATCGGCCGCTGGTCGAGGCAACGAGGCGACCGCTGGCTTGTCATCTTGGGCGTCTCAACATTGGCCATCGGTCTGATCGGAACGTCGCTCACGCCGCGCATCCCGGTGCCGTGGTACAACCAATCGAAAGTTCTGGAAAGCCTCGCGGGGCAAAGCTCAATATCGGTTTCCACACAGACCATTAAAGTTTCTTTGCCGCCCGAAGCATCCAAAGGATGGCTGGGCATCGTCTGGCTTTTGATTGCCAGTTTCCCCGCCGCGCTGGGAGGCGGCGTTTTGCATCCGGCGGTCAACAGTCTGATCACAAAATCTGCAGATAAAAGCGAAGTGGGCGGAATGCTGGGAATTTCTGCCGCGTTTTATAGCGCGGCGAATGCCATCGCGCCATTATTTTACGGATCATTGTTCCAATGGTTCGGCGCGCCTGTCCCATTTTTCGTTGGCGGCATTATTCTCGCCATCTTATGGGTTTTTGCGCCGCGAGCAATAAAGAAAGACAAATGAGGTCAACATGCTTGCTGTTTCAAACATTGTTGTCGGCATCGTCGCTGTTTTGCATGTTGGTTTCCTGATCTTGGAGATGTTTTTGTGGACTCGTCCGTTTGGGATGAAAACGTTTGGCATGACAAAAGATGCGGCCCAATCATCAGCAGTTCTTGCTGCAAATCAGGGACTCTACAATGGCTTCCTCGCGGCTGGTTTGATTTGGGGATTGGCGTCGGGAATCTTTTCCGTAAAAATATTTTTTCTTGCATGTGTTTTGATCGCCGGACTTTACGGTGGCTTTACAGCCAAACGATCCATTCTATATATTCAAGCTCTTCCCGCGTTGCTCGGTTTGATCTTTGTTTACCTGGCCCGATAAAAGACAAGATATTTTCAGGCTTAAAGACAGATTGACTGCCTGTGCGTCTTTCTGTATAGTTACGCCGTTCAGCTTGCAGATCAATCGAAGGGATAATCGCTCAAAAATGCCCATTGTCAATTTTATTTTGGCCGGCCTGGCCGCCATTGCGGCGGGCGCGATCAACGCGCTGGCTGGCGGCGGAACGTTGATTACTTTCCCCACATTGGTTGCATTGGGGATGCCGGCTGTGGCCGCCAATGTGACCAATACTGTCGCACTGTGTCCCGGTTATATCGGAGGAACACTTGCTCAAGCCGATGATTTGAAGGGACAAAAAACGCGCATGTGGATCATGATCCCGGCCGGCGTCATTGGCGGATCGATCGGCGGTTTCATTTTGCTGAACACCGCTGAAAAGGTTTTCCGAGAATTGGTGCCTTTCCTGATTTTGATTGCGTCTCTTTTGCTTGCCGTTCAAGACCCCGTGAAAA
>JBHORD010000174.1:0-11585 GCA_042408355.1 Anaerolineales bacterium | reverse complement strand
AGTCAGGTGAGAGTCATCAATTACTCTTCGATTTCAAATTCATCTTCGCCGCGTTTATGTTTCTTGCGGCCAACGACTTCACCAAGTTCCTCGTCGAGCACCAACTCGACGCCTTTTTTCTTTTGCTTCTTACCTTTTTTCTTTTTGTCTTCCTCTTCATCAACGATCCCGGCGGATTGGAAGATTTCGGGCTTCATCTTGAACAATTCATCCAGCGAGACGCCGTCTTTGGCATTCTCGTCTTCGACTTTCTCTTCCGCCTCTTTCTGCACCCTGGCCGTCTTCTGCGAAACCGGAGTCTCCTCAATTGCAACCGGCTCCGCCCCCGCCGTCTTGACAGTTGCATCTTCCACCGCCGCCGAAGCAGGCGCCGCTTCAGCCGGAGCCTCCTCGGGGAACTTCAACGCCGCCACTTGTTCTTCAATGTTTTGCATGGCTTTCGGACCAATGCCGGGCAGGCCCAGCACTTTATTAGAATCCGTCTTCAGCGCCATCAACAAATCGCCGACGGTTTCAAACCCGGCCTCGACCAGAATGTTAAAGACATGTTCCTTAAGACCCATCTCTTCGAGCGGCATGCGGAATGCGGCAGGCGGAACCTCGGCCCGGGCCGCGGCGATCCGTTCTTCGTCCGCGCGGGCCGCTTCTTCCTTGATCTCGGTTGTGCGGCGTTCCACACGATCCACAAATTGGGCAAGCGCCGTGTATTCCTCCGGCGTGACGGGGCGATTCTCCGCTTTCTTTGCCAGGATTTCTTCGATCTGCGGTATCATCTCAACGGCCGCAGGAAGCGCGGCGGCAAGTTCAGAATCTTTTTGCAATTTGGCGAGCGCATCGCCGGCGGCTTCCACCACAGATTTGATGTCAATGCGCCAGCCGGTGAGTTTTGCGGCAAGGCGCGCATTTTGACCGTCGCGTCCTATCGCCAGACTCAGCTGGTCTTCCATCACAACAACGGTCGCAGTGCGGTTGCCTTCGGTTTCATTCAAATACACGCCGCTGACGCGCGCCGGACTAATGGCTTTGGAAATATACACGACCGGATCGGGATCCCACTGGATAATATCAATCTTCTCATCGTGCAATTCTTTGACGATGGCTTGAATGCGAACGCCCTTCACGCCCACGCACGCACCGACCGGATCAACGCCGGGCTGGGTTGCAGAAACAGCCACTTTGGCGCGCGCCCCGGGCTCACGCGCAATGGCGCGTATCTCAACAATGCCGTGATAAATTTCAGGAACTTCGTTTTCCAGCAGGCGCCGCAGAAAATTGCGATGCGCGCGCGAGAGAATGATCTGCGGACCGCGCGGACCATCTTTGACTTCAAGCACCACGGCGCGAATGCGGTCATGAAGCTTGAAACGTTCGGAAGGAATTTTTTGATTGCTGGGTAAAATCCCTTCGGCCTTCATGTCCAGCCCCACGGTGGTCGCCTGCGAGTTGGTCGCCTGCACCAGCCCCGAAACGATTTCGCCGGTCTGACGCGCAAAATAATCCATCTGGGCGAAGCGTTCCGCCTCGCGGATGCGCTGTTGGATGACCTGCCGGGCCGTTTGCGCGGCCACGCGCCCAAAATCCGCGGGCGTTGATTCGACGATTACCATATCGCCCAGTTGCGCATCGGGGTTGACCTTGCGCGCTTCCTCGAGCGAGACTTCAGTCTTCTCCTCCTGCACATCTTCGACCACCTCTTTTTCCGCGAAGATGCTTACCTTTCCGGTTTCGGGATCGACCTTTGCCTCCACGTGCTGGGCGGTCGACGCGTTGACCGCCCGCCGGTATGCAGACACCATGGCGGATTCAATCGCGCTGAGGATGATGTCCCTCGATAATTGTTTTTCTTCCAGCACTTCGTTGAAAGCCAGAGCGAACTCGTTTTTCGTGGTCATGCCATCTTGCTCCGTAATTGTTCCTTATACAAGCAGAAAAGTGGGGGTTGCCCACTTCTCGACGCCTTCGATATTGCCGTTCCTTGCGGCAATGATTTTAGCATAGGGTCGTAAACTTTGCAAGATATAATTGCCGCATGACAAACCGGGACATGCAAAAGGCCGCGCTGCGCGGCGAACCTTCCTATGTTTGGCGCGCCGGTCAACAGCGCAGGCTCGAGCTGATCGTCCGCGCCGCGGGCGGACGCATCAAAGGAAATATTCTTGAAAACGGATGCGGCGTGGGAATGTATGTGGAACATCTTGCGCCGTTTGGAGGAAAAATTTTTGGACTGGAATTTGACTTTGAGCGCGCCGCCGAAGCCGCGCAGAAATCTCCGCGCATCTTCAATGCGGCGGGCGAATTCCTTCCGCTTCCCTCCTCGACGTTTGATTTGATTCTGAGCCACGAGGTCATCGAACACGTCCAGAACGACCGCGCCGCCATCTGCGAGATGATCCGCAGCCTAAAGCCCGGCGGACGAATCGTTTTGTTCTGTCCGAACCGCGGCTATCCGTTTGAAACGCACGGCATTTACTGGAAAGGCAAATATCATTTCGGCAACAAGCTTTTCGTAAATTACCTGCCGCGCGTCTGGCGCGATAAACTTGCGCCGCATGTACGCGTTTATTCGAGGCGCGACTTGCAAAAACTATTTGACGGCTTGCCTGTTAAATTTGTCGAACGCACCATCCTCTTCGGCGCCTACGACAACATCATCGCCCGCTTCGGCGCGTTGGGGAAAATCCTGCGCGGCTTTTTACAGTTTTTAGAAAAAACGCCGTTGAAGATTTTCGGCTTGTCCCACTTCTGGGTGATCGAAAAACAACAATAGACTCTATCGGAAATAAATTGGGACGCAGAAAAACGCTGACGCATAAAGAAAAAATCTGCGTTTTCTGTGTGGATCAGCGTCCGAAGTCGGTTTTTTGCTTGTTACCGATAAAGTCGAATGGATTATTTCATCGGCTCTCGAAAATCATAAATTCCGCCTTTGACGCCCCACTTGCGTTTGCAATTTGAACATTCGAGATAATCCGTTTTATCTTCCAGCGGCGCATGTCCACATTCGGGGCATTTGAAGATGGATAGTGGATCATGGATCACGGATGAATACGCGCTCATCGCCGTCCGCTGTCCGCCAGCCGCGGCCTTTACAAACACCGATGGGGTTAATTGAAATAACGCTCCCGTCCATTGAAAGATTGAATCAAAGAAAACCAACACGGATAGCGGAACGATCCGCTTCAAAAAGCCAATGCGAAAATGCGAAACGGTTAACTTCCTTTCAATCGTAAAGTCCAAATCCCTCAACCAATTGAACACCGCCTTCGGATGAAAATCAAAATTGAGTCTGACGAATTCCACCGGCTCCAGCGTAAACGGACTCCACGCCTGCCGTCTCAGCCAGTAACGCAAAATGGATTTGAGATTCAATTTGTTGGCAAATTCCAGAATAAAGGCCGCGCCGGGGCGAAGCGCGTTCCTAACCTGCCCCAGCGCTTTCGGCGCGTCCGCCATGTGATGCAGTGTGCGAATCATCGTGGCCGCGTCGAACGAGCCGTCCACAAAAGGCAGGCGGTACACATCCGCGGCGACATAAATATATTTCTCCGACCTGCCGAGCCGCGCCTGCGCCTGTTCCAATTGCGTGCGGGAATAATCGAGCAGAACAATGCGCTCGAAGCCGAAGTAACGCGGCGTGTTTCGCCCCGCGCCCGCGCCGAGTTCAAGCATGAGGCGGCCGCGCCTGGGAAGCAAACGCCTTAATGCAATTGCTTCGACGCGGTCTTCATATTCGCGTCCGCCTTTGTCCCAAAACGAGGATTGATAATCGGAACCTTCGTAACTGCAAACAGGAGGATTGGGCATGTAGTTTGAGTTCTACCGTTTTTTAACGGGAGACCCATTTTCAACTGCAAAGGCTTACACTGACCGGCAAAGCCGTGTCGAAGCGGCCCGAAACGGCCGAACTATTTTCCGTTGAATCCGCGCCCGATGGCCTGATATACAAATCCCTTTTCCTTCATCAGATGCGGATCGTAAATATTGCGGCCGTCGAAGACAACGGGCTTTTTGAGCAGGGATTTAAGCTGATCGAGGTCGAGCTGTTTGAACTCATTCCATTCGGTGACCACCATCACGCCATCACAGCCTTTCGCCATTTCATACGGATCGTCGAACATTTCGACAGCGGGCAAAATCGGACGGGCGACATCCATCGCCACCGGATCATAGGCGCGGACCTTGGCGCCGGCTTCCGTCAAATGAGCGACGATGTCAATGGACGGCGCTTCGCGCATGTCGTCGGTGTTGGGTTTGAACGCCAGCCCGAACAATCCGATGGTCTTGCCCTTCAAGCCGCCGACCATTTCACCGATGCGTTTGACGGCCTCCGTGCGGCGGTCATAATTTACACTCGTCACCGAATCCAAAATGCGCGGATCGAGGCCTCTTTCTTTCGCCATGTACGCCAGCGCCTTGACATCCTTCGGGAAGCATGAGCCGCCCCAGCCGAGTCCCGCGTCGAGGAAGTGGCGTCCGATGCGTGCATCGTAGCCCATGCCGGCCGCCACCTCCTTGATGTCCGCGCCGACTTTTTCGCACAGGTCGGCCAGTTCATTCATAAAAGAAATCTTGGTAGCCAGGAACGCATTCGAGGCGTATTTGATCATTTCCGCCGTCCGTAAATCGGTGATGACAATCGGCGCGCGTAAAGGCAGATGCAATTGAGCCACCTTCTCCGCGGCTTCATGATGCAATGAGCCAATCACCGTCCGATGCGGATTCATAAAGTCGCTGATGGCTGAACCCTCGCGCAAAAACTCCGGGCACGAGACGACCGAAAACGGAATCTCCTTCAGCTGGGCATCTTTCACAATATCGGCGACCCAGTCTCCGGTCCCGATCGGAACCGTGGATTTATTGATGATGATCAACGGCGCTTTCATGTTCGCGGCAATGGATTTTGCCGCAGCGGCAACATATTGCAAATCCGCCTCGCCGTTGACGCCCGAGGGAGTCCCCACGGCGATGAATGCAAACTCGGTTCCATCCAACGCTTCCGCATAAGAAGTTGTGAACGAAAGCCGTCCCGCTTTGACGTTGCGTTTCACCAATTCATCAAGGCCCGGTTCGTAAATGGGCATGATTCCCTTTTTGAGATTCTCGATGCGCTGCTCATTGACATCCAGAGCAATCACCTTATTGCCAAGATCGGCAAAACAGGCGCCGGTCACCAGGCCAACGTAACCCACGCCGACCACACAAATTTGTTTCATGTTCGAATTCCTTTTTATGAAAATTTTCGAGGGCCGCGTTTACAATCTCGGGCCGCCCGTGTCTTTTGGTCTGTCTCGCTTGTTCGATAATTTCTCTTCTATCATTTCATGGAATGCGGACAGATTGATTGGCTTCGAAAGATAACCGTCGCATCCCACATCCAGGGCGCGTTTGCGATCGCCGGGCAAGGTATGCGCGGTGAGGGCGATAACGGGAATGTGCTGTATTTCAGGGTCGGATTTGATGCGCCCGGTCGCGGTCCAGCCGTCCATTTCGGGCAACGACAGATCCATGATGATCAGATCAGGGTGATCTGCCTTCGCCATTTCGATGCCTTCGCGTCCGCTGCGCGCCCAGAGCGTCTGGTAGCCGGCGCGCTCGAGCAAATAACGTACCAGTTCATAGTTATCAATATTGTCCTCGATAATCAGTACGCTGGCTCGATCCATACAACTCCCGGCAGGCCAATGATACTACGGCTTACTCCGACGGGCAACTTCTGGTATATTGACAGCATGCGGTTGCTTTTCGTAGCGGATGGACGCTCGCCCATCGCGCAAAATTGGATTCGATATTTTGTCGAACGCGGCGACGAGGTTTACCTGGCGTCCACGTTTCATTGTTCTGTGGATTTCCCGCTCAAGGAATTGGACATCACGCCTGTGGCATTCAGCGGGGCAAAGCGCATATCCGCCGCCGGTCGTTCCGCTTCCTCCCGGACTTCAGGCGTACGCGCCGCCATCCGGCATCTTCTCGGCCCGTTAACGATTCGGCGCGCCTCGCAACGGCTGCGCGCCCTGCTCGAACGCGTTGAGCCCGATCTTGTCCATGCCATGCGGATTCCCTATGAGGGCATGCTGGCCGCGGACGCCTACAGCGGCGCGCCGTTGATCGTCTCGGTGTGGGGAAACGATTTTACGCTTCACGCCGCGTCAAACGCGATGATGGGACATTACACGCGCTGGACCATGAGCGTCGCCGACGGTTTGCACGCCGACTGCCAGCGCGATATTCGGCTCGGCAAACAGTGGGGCTTTGATCCGTCGCGTCCAACACTGGTTGCGCCGGGCAATGGCGGAATCAGAACCGATGTTTTTTATCCGCCGTCAAAATTGGCGGAAGAGCCCGTGATCGTCAATCCGCGCGGCTTCCGCAATTATGTCCGCAACGATGTATTCTTTCAGGCCATTCCGCTCGTTTTGCAAAAAGTTCCAAATGCAAAATTCATTTGCGCCTCGATGGCCGGCGAACCGCAAGCCTTGAAATGGGTGGAACGATTCGATCTCAGCCATGCGGTTGAATTATTGCCGCCGCTTCCCCATTATCGGATGGCAGACGTTTTCCGCCGCGCGCAAATCCTCGTTTCGCCAAGCGTTTACGACGGTACACCCAATTCCCTGCTCGAAGGCATGGCGTGCGGATGCTTTCCCGTCGCCGGAAATCTAGATTCGATTCGCGAATGGATTACCGATAAGAAAAACGGACTGCTCGCCGACGCGACCGATCCGCAAAACATAGCGGACGCCATCCTTGAGGCGCTGAAAAACAAGAGCCTGCGGGAACAGGCCGCAGGCTTGAATCACGAACTCATCCAAACGCGCGCAGAGTTTAGGCGCACAATGAAACAGGTTGAAAACTTTTATCAAAACGTGGAACGCAAACGCTGATTGCCCCTTGCCTGTTGAGATTCACTTTAAATTGTGCAATGGATCTATGCTTTGGGCGGCGGCTTGAACAACCATTTTTCATAACTCACTTTACGCAGCAGCGCGAGATTTATCCTGCATTTCAGACGGCATGAATGTCGCTCTGCAAAAGAACTGCGCAACCTCAGTTATTAACCGATTTCTGTCAATGTCAATAACCGGCGCGCGGCGCTTTGAGCGATTCAAAGCGTTCTTTTAATTCGATTTGCCGCGCCTCCGCCGCGTGGCGGATATCTGCAACCAAACCGTCGCCGCGCGCTCGAAGTTCGCCGCGTAATTTCTCTCCCGATTCCGGCGCGAGCAAGAGCGCCACCGTCGAGCCGACCAGCGCCCCAACCACAATCCCAATCAAAAAGCCAGTGATGCGCCGCATGTCATTCTCCTTAATAACTCGCCTTACGCAGCAGCGCGAGATTTATCTCGCATTTTCAAGCGGCATGAAGGCCGCACTACAGGGAAAACTGCGTAACATCAGTTAATAATTCGCCGCAGAGACACAGAGAAAACGAAGTTTTTTCTTCGTGACACAAAGAAAAACGCTGTGACCGTTGTGGCAAAGATTCTTCTTGTAAGGTTATTATACTGCTTCTTGCAAAAATTCCATGTTTGGCATTAAGCAGGTCAATCGCATTAGAAAAAATTGCCTCAAAACAGGAGGTCATGCGAGCGGGCATCTCTCAGCAGGCGAAGCCATCTTCTGAAAGCGGGATTTCGCCGTTGGAGCGCGGAGGGCTTCGGCAAAAACCGTCGCAACGACAAAATCCTTAAAGACTTTGACCGATAAAAAATCCAAATGCGATTGCCCCAGCCATCAAGGAAAATCCGGTTCGATATAAAAACTTTGCCCGAAGTATCGGCGCATACGCCGTAGGCGAAAAAACAAATTTGTGGAATAATAGAAACAACCGCGTATATCGCAGGAAGAATACGACGGCGTATCTTATCTGTAAAAACGCAGGCGCAATCAGGGGAAGACGCCAGCGGACTCTACCACTCCTGGAGGGTACCATGTCTACTATCGCTCCCGTTTTAACTGCAGGGACTGTCAGCGCCGCCTCACCTCAGCGCAAGAAGGCGACGATAGCCACCTTTCGCCAAAAGAAGGAACGCGGCGAGCCGATCACCATGCTGACGGCGTATGACTACCCCACTGCGCTGGCGGCCGATCAGGTCGGAGTCGATTCGCTTCTCGTCGGCGATTCGCTTGGAATGGTTGTGCTGGGTTATCCAAACACGCTGTCGGTCACGATGGAGGATATGCTTCATCACAGCCGGGCCGTTTCACGCGGCGCGAAGTTCGCGCTGTTGATCGGCGACATGCCGTTCATGTCGTATCAGGTCTCAGTCGAAGAAGCGGTTCGCAACGCGGGACGATTCTTGCAGGAAGCCGGCATGGACGCGGTTAAACTCGAAGGCGGACGCGAACGCGTCGAAGCCGTCCGCGCCATCGTCAATGCGGGCATTCCCGTGATGGGGCATCTCGGCCTCACGCCGCAATCGGTCAACCAACTTGGCGGATTCCGTCCGCAAGGAAAAACGGCCTCCGCCGCGAAACGATTGATCGAAGACGCGCTTCTGCTCGAAGAAGCCGGATGTTTCAGCATCGTGCTCGAATCGGTTCCCGCGAAACTCGCCGAATTAATCTCGAAGAGACTCTCAATTCCGACCATCGGCATCGGCGCGGGGGCGGGCTGTGACGGGCAGGTTCTCGTCACGCACGATCTGCTCGGATTGTTCGACCGCTTCACGCCGAAGTTCGTCAAGAAATATGCAGACTTCCACGCCGAGATGCAACGCGCCTTCAGCGCATATATCGCCGATGTGCAAAGCCGTGCGTTTCCCGCGCTCGAACATTCCGTCGAGATGGATGACAAAGAATGGCAGGCATTGCAAAAAGCGTTGTGAAAAGGACGCGCCGCGAATTACGTATTAGGCTCTATCGAAAATAAATTGGGACGCAGAAAAACGCTGACGTACGCTGATGCAAAAGAAAAATCTGGGTTTTCTGCGTTGACCCGCGTCCAAAGTCGGCTTTTAGCTTATTACCGATAAAGTCTATTACAAATTGCACAGTTCATAATTTGTAAAAGCAAATGGATATATTGATCCTTGGCACGGGCGCGCTGGCTACGCTTTTCGCTTCACGTCTGGCTTTGGCGGGTCACCGCATCACGATGCTTGGGACGTGGAAAGACGGCCTGGAGGCGTTAAATAAAAATGGCGCGCGGCTTGTGGATGCAAACGGCAGAGAACAAAAATTTTCCGTGCGCGTTACGGACCGCCCAAAAGATTGTGCGGGAATCAAATACGCCATCGTGCTGGTCAAAGCATGGCAGACGGAACGCGCCGCGCGCCAGTTAAAAGAATGTCTTGCCAGGGACGGACTTGCCATTACGCTTCAAAACGGAATCGGCAACCGCGAGATTTTGGAGAAATACCTTGATGATTCATTCGCCCCAGAGGACGAGGAGAGCGCTGAGCAAAAAAATAGAAAAAGCTCCGCGCTCCGTGCGAGCTCTGCGGCGAACAACTCGCGTGTTGCCTTAGGCACAACCACAACAGGCGCAACACTGCTCGAGCCGGGACTGGTCAAAGCCGGGGGCGAAGGAAAAATTTCCATCGAGGCGCACCCCGCGTTGGGTCCGCTGGAAGAAGCGTTGCGGTCAGCAAAGTTCAATGTGGAAATCGTCAACGACGCACATTCCCTTATCTGGGGGAAGCTGGTCATCAATGCCGCCATCAATCCGCTGACCGCCCTATTGCGTGTGCCAAACGGCGAACTGTTGAATCGTCCAGCCGCGCGCGCCTTGATGCGCGCATTGGCGGAGGAAGCCTCGGCTGTTGCACTTGCAGAAGAAGTCAATTTGCCGTTTGACGATCCTATCGCGGTTGTCGAAGATGTGGCGCGCAAGACGGCGGTAAATCATTCATCCATGTTGCAGGATGTAAGGCGCGGCGCGCCGACAGAGATTGACGCCATCTGCGGAGCGGTCACGCGCGCGGGAAAACGGCATCACATCCCGACGCCGGTCAACGAGGCATGTTGGCGGTTGGTTCAGGCGATGATTCCGGCCGGGGAAATAACGGCCAATAAGTGACATTCTTCTCTCAGGCTTTATGCGTTTCAGGAGTTTCTCTGCCTTCGCTTGCATGGTAAGATTCAGCAAACTCCATTGGAGGTGTCCATGCGAAAGTGGCTGGCCGTTCTATTCTTTTTGGGAGCATTCGCGTTTCCGTTTTCCGCGAACGCACAGGCTCCATCATCCCTGAAATTGACGAGTCTTCAGGTGCAGTTGTGGCCCGAATACGATCAGCCCAGCATGCTGGTCATCTGCGATTTTAAACTTCCCGCGGCTACCGCATTACCGGTCACGATTAATTATCCGATACCCACAGGTGCAAATTTGGTGGCGGTTGCCACGCAAAGCGCGGACGGCAATTTGCTCAACACCGAATATGCCGGGCCTACGACCAACGGCGATTGGCAAATCGTATCCGTCAAGGTGCAGACTCAATCCACGTATCACATTGAATATTACCAGCCTCTGACGAAAAATGGAGACACGCGGCAATTCACTTATGTGTGGCCGGGCGCTTACGCGGTTGGGGATTTCAAAATGAACATTCGGATACCGGTGGACACGACGAACATCACCACCGATCCGATCATGGACACATCGCAAAGTTCGGACGGGACAAGTTATCTTATCAAAGATTTCAGTTCGCTCAATGCCAACCAGCAATTTACCCTGAAAGTCAATTACATCAAAACATCGGATGCGCTCTCGGCACAGCAGACCGTCAAGCCGTCTGAGCCGCTTGGACCCAACACAGAGGGCCGCGTGATGTTGAGCAATTATCTGCCCTATTTCCTCGGCGGCGTGGGTATCGTGTTGATCGTAGGCGGATTGGTGTATTTCTGGCAGTCGAACCGCGGCAGAAAATCCGGCAACCGCAGACGTCATGTCAAAGCGGAAGTCAGGGAGGCGGCGAGCGATGTTTATTGTCATCAATGTGGAACACGCGCTCACAGCGGCGATCGCTTCTGCCGCGTGTGCGGAACGAAATTGAGATTAGGCGAGTAAAAAAGATTTAAATACGAAGGGAAAGAAACAAAAAGTGTGCCTCAGCGACCTTCGTGTTTAATTACCGGCTGATGTTACGCAGTTTTCCCGCAGGGCGGCACTCATACCGCCTGAAAGTGCGAGAGAAATCTCGCCTTGCGACATAAGGTGAGTGAATTGGTTTTTAACTGGCGCGGGAGCGGCAAAAGAAAGGAATTGGGGCGGTGTCAATCGTCAGCGTTGTGATCATTTATTTCTTCTACGGGCTGGCCTTTTTCAGCATGGGACTGCTGGTGATCATGGAAGGAGGCCGCTCATCCGATGAACGCGTGCGCAAGGCTCTGCGTCCGCTGGCGGGATTCGGCCTCATCCACGCCGCGCACGAATGGTCGGAGATGTTTGCATTCGTTGATCAAATGGCAGGACACAGCGGCACCCTCGCCTTGTATGTTTTCCAGCTTTCCACACTTGCTTTTTCATTTCTTTCCCTGGCGGCATTTGGCACGTATCTGCTTGCCAAAGACGAAGTCGCACAGCGCATCAGCCTGCTGGTTCCGCTCGGACTTGCCGCAATCTGGGTGTTCGGCCTTATCAACATCAA
>JBHORD010000163.1:0-9549 GCA_042408355.1 Anaerolineales bacterium | reverse complement strand
CCTCCGTTCCCCGACTCGTATTTGCCCTCAAGTCGGTTTCGATTCAAAACCACATGCGCACCCAGCCCAAGCGATCCGAGAAGCAAAACGTTTTCATCTTCAAACTTAACTGCGCCGACCCACGAACCATGCGGGCGCGTCTCTTTTGCATAGGCGGGATCAATTTGAAGCGGATGCAGGATGTACGGCTTTTGAATCGGAAGAGGAGTCAAATCTGTCCATGCCGCCGGCGACCACGATTGCCATCCGTGACGATAAAATCTCAAAGGTTTGGCCGGCAGTTCAAGCGATACATTTTCCGCAGTTACAATTGCTCCGTTGGGAGTTTTCTCGGCAGGCAAGTTGGCCGCCAGCAGGGAGGTCAGGTCAAACGAATTGTTCATGGCGTATCGGCGCGCTTGAAGGTGGAAGCAAATTATATTTCGATCGGGCATTCGTATCAATCGCAGGCCGGGGACTACGGCGTTCAGGCTCTTTCGCAATGGAAAGCAAAATTCATTAAACTTCGCGGTCTTCGTATTCTCTGCGGTTGAAAATGGTTTTCCGGTAAAAACAGTGGAACCGGTTTTTACTTTGCGAACGGCGTGACTTTGCTCTTGTAAGACAGTCCATCTTCGAGTATCCTCGCTCCAATGCAACCCTCGTTGTTTGCTTCCGTTCAATGGACGGTTTCTTCTCTCACGAAGTATATCCGCGATCAACTCGAATCGGATGTAACGCTTCAGGATGTATGGGTGGAGGGCGAGATTTCGAATCTCTCGCGTCCCGCCTCGGGACATGTTTATTTCACGCTCAAAGATGCGGGCGCGTCTCTGCGTTGTGTGATGTGGAAGACATCCGCGGCGCGTTTGAATCTCGCGCTTCAAGATGGAATGGCAATTGAGATTCACGGCAGGGTCGGAGTCTATGAAGTCGGCGGACAATATCAGCTTTACGCCGATCAAATCCGACCGGTGGGCGAGGGCGCGCTATATCAGGAATTTTTGCGGCTGAAGGCTTTGCTCGAATCCGAGGGTCTGTTCGATCTCGAACGCAAACGGCCCATTCCGGAATTTCCAAAACGTATCGGCATTGTGACCTCCGCCACCGGCGCGGCGATTCGCGATATGCTGGCCGCCATCCGGCGGCGACTGCCGCTGGTCGAAGTGATTCTTGCGCCCGCGCCGGTTCAAGGCGAGGACGCGCCGCCGAAGATCGTCGAAGCCATTCGGGCGCTCAATCAACTCGAATCAAAACCAGATGTAATTTTGCTGGCGCGCGGCGGCGGCTCCATCGAGGATTTGTGGGCGTTCAACGATGAACGCGTCGTGCGCGCCGTCGCTTCCTCCGAAGTTCCGATCATTTGCGGCGTGGGCCATGAAACGGATTTCACGCTGGCGGATTTTGCCGCCGACCTGCGCGCGCCGACTCCGACCGCCGCCGCCGAGCTGGCAACGCCAACAACCGCGCTCGATCTTTTGACAACCCTGCAATCCTTCAGCGACCATCTTTCTTCTTTTATCTTCGATTTGCTCGATAATCGAAAGACGGAACTTGCATCGCTTTCTTCGGATTTAAAATTCCTTTCGCCGGCGCGGCGCATTCAATCGGATCGTCAGCGGCTGGATGAGCTGGCTCGCCGTATGGGCGCGGTGGAGGCTCATCGGCTCGCGCTTGAGTCGAACCAGATTCAGGGCCTGGGCAAACGCCTCGAAGCGCTGAATCCGCTTCAAGTCCTCGCGAGAGGCTACGCGGTCGTTACGCGTCGAAAGGATGGCGCGTTGATCCGCACCGTCGCGCAGGCCAAAGACGGAATCCGCGTGCGCGTCTCGGACGGCGAGTTCGAGGCGGAGGTGACGGGGCGCAAAACGCAGGGAGCAAGACGCAAGAAATAAAAACGCAAGCGGCCATCGAAGATCGAACGAATGTCGAAGGTTGAATGGAGTTTTTATGCCAAAGTCAATTTCTTCCAAACCGGTTGAAGAATTAAATTATGAAGCCGCCTTTAAGGAATTGGAAGCTATTGTCGCCGCGCTTGAAAGCGAAGGACGTTCGCTCGACGAATCCATGGCGCTTTATGAACGCGGACAGGCGCTGGTGAAGCGCTGCGCGGAGTTGCTCGATAAAGCGGAGCTAAAAGTCAAGAAGCTTTCCGGCGGGGACATGCTCGACTTTGAAGAGGATGAATGAATCTCGGCGGGTTGCTTGTCAATCATGTGTTGATTGCGGCGCTGATTGCATGGGGGACGGCGCAAGTCATCAAAGTGCCAATCGAATATTTGCGTTCGCGGCGCTGGCTGTGGGGCCTGCTTTTCACCACGGGCGGAATGCCCAGTTCGCATTCGGCGCTGATTGTCGGCGCGACGAACGCCGTCGGACTTTACGTTGGTTATGACAGCCCGTTGTTTGCGCTGGGCGTTGCAATTGCGATGATCGTAACCTATGACGCGGCGGGCGTGCGCCGCCAGGCCGGTATGCACGCGGAGCGGATTAACTATCTGTTCGATGAATTGCTTAAAGGCCACATGTGGAACGAGGACGAATTGAGGGAAGTTCTGGGTCACACGCCGCTGGAAGTGACCGGCGGAATCTTATGGGGGATTTTGGTGACAACCATCGTCTGGCTGTTGTGGAAGTGAATCGTCCCCGTAGATTTTTATTTTTGCGGGAGTCAGGGCGCTTCGCCCCGGACCCGAAGCGGGCCGCCGTTTAATTTGCCCGTTTCAACCGCCGGACAATTCCGTTAAACATAACGAACACTTCCGGCACTTTCATTGCCCAGATTGCCAGCGCGTACACGATCACGCCGAGGATGACGCCGCCCAAACCGATAACCCACACCGGACCCTGGGCGCGCATCCACAGCACAATGACGAAACTCATCGCGAGCGTGCCTAATGTGGACTGAGCCAAGCCGCGCAGAATATTCATTCCATCAATGCCCCTCAACCGGCGGCGCATCAGGACGAACAGCGCGGCCATTTCGAGCGCGGTTGCCAATGAATTCGCCAATGCGAGTCCGCCGTGCGGCATCCAGCCGAGACTCGAAAACAAAGCCGAGAATGCAAAACTAAAAACGATGTTGAGACTCATTGCAATCGTCCCAACAACGACCGGCGTGCGCGTATCATGCAGGGCATAAAAGGCGCGCGAGAGAATCTCCACAACGGAATGTCCAACCAGCCCAGCCGTGTACCAGAGCAAAGCCCAGGCGACCATATCGGTGGAGCGCGCATCGAATTTTCCGCGCTGGAATAACAAAGCAATGATTGGATAACGCAGGAGAATCAACCCGAGCGTTGCGGGCAGGGAAAGAAGCAAAACGCCGCGCAGAGTCGAAGCCAGTGAGTGACGCATCTCGCCCAGTTCTCCCCGCGCCACTTGCGCGGAAAAAGTCGGCAGAGCGGCGACCGCAATCGCCTGTGCGATGGCGACTTCGGGCATGGTCATGATTTGAAACGCGTAGGTTAATGAAGAGACCGAACCTTCGGGCTGTCCTGAAGCAATTATCGTGTTAACGAGAAAGTTGATTTGAACGACAGCCACGCCGAGCAGGCGCGGACCCGTCAACAATAAAACTTCGCGCGTGGCGGCGTTATCCAGGCCGAGCGAAAAATTGAAACGCCATTCGGGCAGGCGCAGGAGTTGCGGGAGTTGAATACCGATATGGAGAAATGCGCCCAGCACTGCCCCCCATGCCAGTCCGTAAATTTGCATGGAGGGGACAAGGAAAATCAATCCGATGATGTAGCCGGCCCAAAGCATCGTCGAAGCGAGAGCCGGGAGCAGAAATTTTTGATGGGCGTTGAGCGCGCCCATCACGATTCCGCTGACGCCGAACACGGTCGGCGCGATCAGCAGGATTCGCAACAACGACGCGGTTAGTTCTTGTTTGGCCGGATTGAAATCCGGCGCGAGAATGTAGCGCACGGCTTGAATCGAGAAAAGTGAGGAGAGGACGCTGATCGCTGTCAGCACTAGAATCACTAAATTGATGATCGCCGAAGCCAGTTTCCAGGCTGAGGCGCGGTCTTCTTTTTCAAGAAAGCCGGTGAACACCGGAATGAACGAAGAAGCCAGCGCGCCGCCCGCGATCAGATTGAAAATCAAATCGGGGTAACGCGAAGCCGCTACAAACGCGTCGTATGCGTCGCCCGTGCCGAAGGCGCGTGAAATCAAAATCTGCCGCACCAACCCCACCAGGTTGCTGAGCACGAACGCGAACATCACCGTGCCGGCGGCGCGGGCGATCTGGCGATTGGCTGATGAAACTGTTTGGACTTCGCTCATGTGGGCGTGCGGATTATATCATCCGCCGCGGCGCATTGTATAATCGCCGCAGGAGAATGCAAATGAAACGATGGATTGCTTTGTTTCTTGCAATTTGTATTGCGGTCATTGCGTGTGATGGTTCGTACACGGCAACGGCCCTGCCGCCTGCGAAGGTTTCAACAAAGGTTTCTGTGACGGCTGCGCCGTCCACTGCGGCTTCGACGCTGACGGAAATCCCGATGCAGGTTGGTTATGGCGTCAGCGGTTCGTGGTTCGAATTGTATTTTACAGATCCGGCCAATCCCGCGGCAGGACAAAAAACCGGCGGCCCGGATGGCCCGCTTGCGGCTTCCATTGATTCGGCGCGGCTCTCGGTGGACGCGGCCGTTTACAGCCTCAGCCTGAAGAGCGTCCGCGATGCGTTGTTGCGCGCTCATCGGCGCGGCGTACAAGTCCGCCTTGTGATGGAAAGCGAGAACATGGATCGGCCGGCGCCGCAGTTGTTGAAAGACGCAGGCATCCCGATCTTGGGCGACCGCCGCCAGGGATTGATGCACAACAAGTTCGTCGTGATTGATCGTTCCGAAGTTTGGACCGGTTCGATGAATTTTACGGATTCCGGAACGTACAGCGACAATAATAGCCTGATGTTGATTCGCTCGACGAAAGCGGCGGAGGATTACGAAACCGAATTCAACGAGATGTTCGTGGATGATAAGTTTGGCAAGGATGGTGCGGCGGCCACGCCGAATCCGCACGTGACGATTGACGGCGTCCGTCTCGATATTTATTTCTCGCCCGACGATCACGTGCAGGCTGCGCTGGCGGATTTGTTGAACCGCGCCCAATCGAGCATTTACTTTATGGCTTATTCATTCACTGCCGATTCCCTCGGCGAAATCATTCGTCAAAAAGCGGCGGCGGGAGTTGAAGTTGCCGGCGTAATGGAAACCGATCAGATCAAATCCAACGTGGGCACGGAGTTCGATCCGTTCCGCTCGGCGGGCTTGAACGTCAAGCGGGATGGAAATCCCGGTTTGATGCATCATAAAGTCATGATCATTGATCGTCAGATTGTAGTCATGGGTTCTTATAATTTTTCGGCCAGCGCTGAAACGACCAACGATGAAAATTTGATCGTAATTTATAGCTCCGATATCGCCGCGCAATACCTGAAGGAATTTCAGCGCGTCTACGCGATTGCGCGCCAATGAGCGGCGTTTGCTGACTGTGTTTTTGCCGCTGTCCCCTCCGGTGATTTTTTCAAGCCGGAGGGGACTTCTTATAGCCATATTCCAACCGTAACTTTTGATAAATTCCCTCGACTTTATTCATGAAAGACAATTTTATCTTTGGAGGTACAACGTGAAAAGGTCAACCCCTTTCTCCCTGCTGGTCATATTTGTTGTTGGCGCTTTTGCGCTCAGCGCGTGCGGAGGCGCAATCAACCCGCGGGGAATCAATCTCAATGATTTAAATCCGAATGCGCTTACCGGCATAGCCCATGCCGCAAATCAGCTGGAACTCACCGGAACGCCCGGCGCTCATTTCGATGAACTGACCGAAACCCCGGGCGCAGAAACCGAGACCCCCGAATCACACGGCACTCCGCAAGGCAGTGAAACTCCTGAAAGTCAGGGTACGCCGGAGAGCCATGGAACGCCCGAGTCCGACAATGCTCACGTTGTGCTTGGCGTAGTCAACGCGATTGATTTGACAGCCGGTACGATAACCGTCAATAATGTGACGTATGATTTCACGAGCCAGAGCGTGATTCATGGTTCAATTCAAGTTGGCGATACTGTGCGGTTGACGTTTGGTAACTCCAACGGCACACTGATCGTCCATGAAGTGAAAGTGACTAATCCAAACGGCAGCAGTAACGGTTTGGACAACGGTCAGGGACAGGGAAGCGAAGGAAATCAAAGCGGCAATCACGGATTCGGCACCCCTGAACCCGGCGGCAATGGCGGCGGTCCGGGCGATGGCGGCGGTGAGTGATTTTATAGCCGATTTCGATGATGACGGCGCCCGAGAGGATGATATACTGCGTGTGAACACACTATCTCTCTTTCCGCTTTACAGCGGGGGCGCCGTCAGAACCATGCATAATTTTGACGAACATGAGGCATTGGATGGCTTGCGAAAACTCGACTCGCATGCCGTCGGTGCGATCTACGACAAATATTTTTCGGATGTCTTTCGCTATGTACGATATCGGCTCAACGATGAGCAGGCCGCCGAAGATATTGCCAGCGATGTTTTTGTGCGTCTGCTTGAGGCTTCGCAAAAAGGAAGCGGACCGCAATCCAATTTGAAAGCCTGGTTGTTTTCGACCGCCTCGCACATCGTGACCGATCACTTGCGGCTCTCCTACCGGCGGTCCACCGAGCCGCTGCCGGAGAATTTGTTGGATATGTCATCACTTCCGCACGATGAATTCGAACGGCGTGAGCAGACCCGTCAATTCCGGCGGGCGTATGCCGAATTGACGGAGGAACAACAGCATGTTTTGGCTCTGCGATTTGGGCAGGGTTATTCGCTGGAAGAAACTGCATCGGTGTTGAAGAAAAATGTCAACGCAGTAAAGGCTCTCCAGTTCCGCGCCCTGGCGGCGTTACAACGGAATATTGGGGAGGTGGACGATGAATAAGTACGATATTCTTGAAGAATGTTTAAAAGCGCTTGAGGATGGACAGACGATTGATGCGGCCCTGGCGCGTTATCCCAAATACGCGTCCGAACTTCGTCCGCTGTTGGAGACTGCGCTTCAAGCCCGGACTTTGGGCGGGGCGGCGGTCCCAGGCCAATTCCAGGCGCGGAACCGCAACCGCCTCATCCGCCGCGCCGCCGAGATGCGCGAAGCAAAACGTGTAGCGCATCGGCGCTTGATTCCGTTCTTCCCGCGTTTTGCGATTACGCTTGGCGTCGTCGCCGCGCTGGTTTTGGGAAGCACCGGTCTGGTTAGCGCGTCCGGAAACGCCATTCCGGGCGATCAGCTTTATCCCGTCAAACGAACGTGGGAGGATGTGCGGCTCTTGTTTGCGTTTTCTCCTCAAGAACGTGAGATCCTTCAAAGCCAATATGAGCAGGAGCGCCTGAACGAAATTGACGAATTGCTTGTAAAAGGACGCGGTTCCACCTCCATTGTGTTTTCCGGGATTGTGACCCAACTGCAGGACGGCTCGTGGAAGGTCTCCGGCATTCCGGTTTTCATCAGCAGTTCGACAATCCTGCCCCAGGGCGCCATTACGAACAGCGCGCCGGTCATGGTCATTGGCGTGACGCGTAACGATGGCGTCGTCGAGGCGCAGGAAATACAATTGCTTCAGCCGGGCGCGCCATTACCTCCTTTCGAGCCGTCGGATAATGAACACGGTAACTTGAAATCCATTTCTACGCCCGCTGTTCAAGAAGATCATGGCACGCCGGTTCCCCGGCTTTCGAATTCTGCGAATCCGCAAGCCTCCTATGAATTTAGCGGCGTTGTTGAGTCGATGGAAAACGGCTTGTGGACGATTAACGGGCAATCGGTCCGCGTGGATCGGGCTCAGGTTGACGGGAACATCCAGGTTGGCACGGCTGTGCAATTTCAAGGCTACTATGATAGTAATGGCGAGTTTATCGCTTCCAAAGTAAGCGCGGTCTCCGGCGGCGATTCTTCGAACGCCCGCCGCGGCAATAATGGAAACGAGAACGGCTCGCCCTCGCAGGGCAATGGAGAAGGCGAGGGTAAAGGGGAGGCGCCGGGCGGAGGCACGCCTCCCGCCGGTGGAGACCATTAGTCAAATTGCTCGCTCGTCTTATGTGAACGTCGCGCGGGTTCTCTAAGGAGTGGCTTGTGGAGCAATAAAAGCGGTGGGGCGGCGCGCAATCCCGGTTGTGAAAAACGATGCGGCGCATGCACATGCGCCGCATTCTTTGTGTATCAGTGACTGAATTGCACCTGCGGGAAACTCAGGGCTTTGTAGTTTTGATCTTCGATGATTTTGAAAACAATATCGTTGTCGCCGTCCACCTGAATGGTCAATCCGATGATCTGACTGTGGTAACCAAAGCTTGACGAATTCCCGTGAATGCGGATTTGCGCGCCCGGCGCCAGTATGCTTCCCACAATCGTGGAATAAGCGTTGGCGTTAAGCGCCATGTAATTGGTGTTATCCTGAGGTTGATAGATCAGCAGACCGGCCAGGTCGCCGCCTTTGGGCGCTGAAAGGTTGATTTGCGCGTTGGCGGAAAAATGAAGTCGTCCATGCTCCATTTTGATCACGACCTGATTGCCGGATAAATGTTGTCCATCGCCAACATAAAAGTCGCCGTTCAGGCAGTAATAGCCGGATGCCAGCGTGTCCACGCCGGGGGGCGGGAAGGTATCGTCCCAGTTGCCGGGGCTCATGGTGTGGCCGTCGCTCTGAACCGCGGCCTGCTTGGAGCATCCGAATTTTGGCATATAGAACGGTGGAGGATAGGAAACCGAAGCCACATTGGTCATCGGCGGGAACGGCGTCAATAATTTCGGCTTTTGAATGGAGGCGCCGCCGACAATCTGAATTTGATGATCGTCGCGAATGCGAACGCTTCCCTCGCCTTGTTCAATGAAGGCGCAGGTTGGATTATTTGAATTGACGAAAATTCCGCCGCCGGTCAGATCTAATGTGGCTTCGCCGGTGACCCAAAAGGCTTTGAAGTTGTCGCAGTCGCTCGTAGCCGCCAGGCTGACAACGGCCGCGCCGCCAAACATCGGCAGGTATTGAGGCGTTGTGGTGCGTGAAGTAGCTTCGACTTTGTTGGTGATTTCCGGAATCCCGATAATGGAAGCAAAGTATGTTTTTGTATAAGTGGTGATCACCACCTGAATATACTCAATATTGCCGGCGTAGGTTCCGTCTGCGGGGGGGCTGAAAACGCGAACCGTGTTGGTTTGACCATCGTTATTGAAGCCGTTTTGGGCGGCCGAAGCGTAGACCGCATTCACCCAGGTCGATGTATTGTTGTTGATGCGTTCGAGGGCGCCAGCCAGCGCGGCCGCATCTGCCGCGTTTTGGGCGCGGCGGCGTTCGGCGTAGGCATTGCCGCCGTCCACCGCCAGCGCAACAATTCCCATCAGCCCCATGATCCCCAGAACGAGAATGATCAGCGCCTGGCCGGGCCTGGAAATGTTCCTGTCCATTATTGATCGTGTGGATATGACTTGCAGTTGTTCTCCGACTCTTATTTCGCCAGCCGGATCACCGGCGATTGAGGCGGTTGCCAATTTTGGTCGGCTTTATAGTTGATGACGATATTGTTATTGCCAGA
>JBHORD010000162.1:0-5328 GCA_042408355.1 Anaerolineales bacterium | reverse complement strand
GATGGTTGTCTGGTTGTAACCTGTTGGAGCATTGCCCACAGCGACAACCGGCACGCCCAGCGAAAGCAGATAGTTGCCGGTACGCGTATCGAGTTGAGCGGTGTACGTTCCATTCAACACCGCGACGCGCGCATTATCGGCCTTCATCAACGACAGCGGATCGCCCTGCGCCATCGGGCTGATCGCTCCGCCGGTCTGGAATAAACTATCCACCAGCACGCGAATCTTGTCTGGAATGGGGATCAACACCGAAGCCGGCTGACCGCCCAACGTCACGCCGGCAGGGATCGTCATCGTCTGATCAATGACGCCGGTCTTGATTTGATTCAGCGGAATATCTTTGACCAAATACGCCAGTTTGATGCCTTCATCCAGAGTCAAGTTGGTGTGAATCCCTCCGGCCAGTTCCCTGTACAATTCCGGCGCCTTTGTAATGAACGTCGGGAAATATTCGGGGCTGAAGACCTTATTGCGAATTGCAAGAATGACCTGTTGTTGGCGCTGCGCTCTGCCGAAGTCGCCGTTGGTTGCGCCCTGACTCACATCGCGTGTGCGCGCGTAAGCAAGCGCAACCTGGCCTGTAAGATGGCGCATGCCACAGCAAGTCACCTTGACGTGATCCAGTCCCGTCCCCATTGGGTCAAGCACCAGCGTTTGATTTACGTACACATCTATCCCGCCAATGGTGTTAATGGCTGAAATGAATGTGCTGAAATCAACATTGACATAATATTGAATCGGGACGCCAATTACCTGTGAAACCGTCTTCATCGCCAGCCCCGGCCCGCCGCCCGGTAATTTTGCTCCCTCGCCGTCGGTCCACGCCGTATTGATGCGGCTGTATCCAAAGCCGGGAATATTGACAAACAAATCGCGGGGAATCGAAAGCATCGAGGCGGTCTTCGTGACCGGGTCAACAGTAAATACGATAATCGTATCCGTGCATGCCGGACAATCCGAACCGCTGATGGACTCACTGCCGCTGCGCAATCCAAAGAAAGCGATATTGATTCGACTGCCGCCGTCCCATGTTGGAGCCTGAACCGCCGGAGCAGATACATCGGGCGCCGGCGGCAATGTCGGTTCAGGCGTTCCATTCTTGACCGTCAGCGTGGGCAAGGCGTCTGATGGCGCGTTGGCACAGCTCGATGGCGGAATGCCGGGCAATGCCGTTACCTCCCAGCAGGCGGTAAATCCGCGGAGAAATGTATACAGAAACACAGACGCAATCACAATGACTGCCCAGAAAACAATCTGGGCAACAGGCAGTTTCTGTATTTTGGGAAGTTTGATGTTTTTCAAAGAATCTAGAATATTCTGCATAGGTTAATCGGGTTTAATATATATCATATTCAATCCAAGCCGTTCGAGACCTTCTTTTGCCCAGTAATTCAACATGGCTGAGTCCGAATCCATGGCGCGCATCATCAATTGAATGGCGCGGTGGTCGCGGATTTCCGCCAGGGCGCGCAAAATATGGATTTGTGCATTTTGCGAGGCGTTTTCATAAGCTTCTATCAACGCAGGCACAGCCGCGCCTCCAATCGCCGCCAGAGCGTTTGCGGCCAGAGCGCCCACCATGTTATCGCTGTCACTTAAAGAACGGATGAGAGCCGGGATCAGTTTTTCATCTGCATGCGCTGAAACAGCCAGCGCCGCCGCTTCCCGGACTTCGGGCGCGGGATCGTTTAAGGAAGCGATCAACCACTCCAACGGCGGCGCGTCAAACTGCGCCAGAGTTCTGACCGCCCACCAGCGGTCATCGTCATTCGACGACGCCAACAACTTCTCCAAATGCCGAAGCGCCGACTCGCCGCGTCGTGCAAGAGCAAGAGAAGCGGCTTCAGCCAAAGTTTCATCACCGCTGGTCAGGCTGGCCAGCAGATCATCCAGAGACTTCACACAGCCTCGCTATTTGGACGGCGGCGGAACGGGAAGTTTTTCTTCAGCAGTTTGCATCCACTTATCCCCCTCGTCAATCAGCATCACCGGGATGTCATCCACAATCGGATATTTACGTCCGCAATCCTGGCAAACCAACCAGGCATTTTTATACAACTTGAGCATTCCATCTTTTTCGCGCACGCAATTTGGACAACGTAGAATTTCAAGCAATTCCTGACTGACCATCTTTTCTCCAATCTGGCCAAAATTTTACCATGTTAAGAAGAAGCGGGCGGCTGGCACAGCCCTCGGTTTTTCGCGACCTGCTGAGGATTGGGCATTCCCGGCGCGTACTCACAGACAGCCTGCCATGCCTCATAGTGCGTTTTGAATTCATCCTGGAAATAAACGGCGCCGTTCTTCATCACCGTGCGGGTTACATCCACATCGGCGCCGTTGGCGGCCCAATCCGTTTGTTGCATCGCGCCCGCCTTCAAATCAGGATTTACAACGAATTTGGCATCGGGGGCGGGAACTACGTTTTGGGGCCCCGTTGTATTCCATTGAACCGAACGCCCGTCGGAGGTCGAATAAAAGGTCCAGGTCAACGAGCGGGAACCGAGATCAACATGGGTCTCCATCAAAATCCAATATTGCGAGTCGTTCTTGAATTGGAAGTCCACCAACGGAAAATAAACGGTTGCATCCAGACCGGCCATTTTTACATTGTCCGCGCCTGTGGATGTCTCTTCGTAATAAGAAACACGATAGGCGTGAGGAATGCGTTCCACAACCGGATATCCGCCAAAGAATACCGTGCGGAACAGCGTTGTGCTGACCTGACAAACTCCACCGCCTACACCTTTGATCGTCTGATTGCCATAGATGATAAGCGCCTCGGCATAGCCGTTATTGAGACTTATATCGCCCAGCGTCTGCCCCATCGAAAAAGTTTCGCCCGGCGCGACCAGCACGCCGTCGAAGCGCGCCGCGGCGGTTGTGATATTTTGAATGCGCGCATCGTTCGATCCCCAGAAATACGTTGTTTGTTGTGAAACAACTTGCGTAATTCCCAGTTGCTGGGCGGTGGCCGTATCCGTCAATGCCGGCTGGACCTCTTTCACCACCAATGGAACCGTGTGCTGGCCCTGCATCAGCGCATCGGTGATGGCTTTGATGCTGGCGTCCACATCCAGCGATCTCCCGGTCACCGATGGAGAAAGGAGAACCAACTGTTTGGTTGCCTCATTGAAATGAAACAGGGGATTTGACGCGGCGCGATCTATCTGCGGTTCGATGCCCGTCAAAATTTGGCGAAGGGCGTTTGGGTCGAGCGTCAATTGCACATCAACTTTATTTCCATTTTGGACAGGCTGCGCGCCAATCATGTTCGCCAAAACCTGCGGATCATAAACCCACGGCCCCGGATCGTTGGGCCCGGCATTGGGAATCACCAACTGTAGAGGCGCGCTCAAGATCTGGCGCGCAAGATTGGCCTGGGCAGATAAATCGGCGACCTGCGGCTGAACTTCATCCACAACGAGCGGAACTTCGCCATCGCGAAACGTCTGCAGTTGCGCGCTCAGCACCAATAAGGTTCCTTCCACATTCAAAGTTCGCCCCGGCTGTCCCGGCTGGGCAGTGACCTCGGTTCCGTTCAAATTGATTCTGGCCTGTACAACCGGTTGATTGATCTGCTGGGAGAGCCCCTGAAGATACTGGTATGCCACGCGTTGATCGAAAAGAATGACCGGCGCAACATCGTAGCCAAATCCGCGCGCGCGAATTTGACCGTCCAACGCCGCGAACAATCCGCCGCTTCGACCCAGACGATAAGCGGCTTCCGCACTGGAGGAGGCGTCGAAGACCATGCCCAATTGTGCGGGCGAGGCCACCCATGCCTTGTCCCCGTATCGAAACAAAACCTTGCCGTTGATCGGATACGAAAGATTCTGATTCAATTTCAGCGCGGCGTCTTGCGGCGACAATCCTGAAAGATCAACGCCGGCCACTGAGACGCCCGGGAAGACACGGCCGGCATAAACCAGTTGATATCCCAACACCCAAACAACCACAATGCCGAGGAATAACATCAGGCCGCCCACCACAGCCGTCAAAATTTGCGCCGCTACGGGAAGACGTCGAGGAAACGGGTAAGAGAGTGCGTTCATATGTTTTCAATTATATCTGGCTGGCTGAAAATCATCTTAATGCCGAAGATCATTTGCCGCGGCGAAAGCCCAATCCAGGAATGATCATGGGCGTGCGCGCTTTATATTCTGCATAGACCGATCCAAATTCACGCAACAGTTTTCGCTCTTCGAAATGCGCGCCCACCAAAATATAAATCGTCAATGAGACATAAACAACCAGCATGTTCGCAGTCATAATCGGAGTGAGCCAG
Organism: Anaerolineales bacterium; assembly: GCA_042408355.1. Classification (GTDB taxonomy): domain Bacteria; phylum Chloroflexota; class Anaerolineae; order Anaerolineales; family Villigracilaceae; genus Fen-1038. Next base: position 1,040 of record JBHORD010000162.1, on the reverse strand, counting down.
AGAAAGAGCAGTCCGAAAAGATAAAGCGGATGGCGCACGAAGCGGTAGAGTCCGCTTGTGACCAGCGCGGCCGCTTTTTCGTCCGGTTCGAGCAATTGGCGCAGTCCAATAAACGAAAGTGTGTCCGTTTGCAAAACCCCGACGAGTAAAAGAATTGCAGAGAGTCCCTGCCCGGTCAGCATCAGGAGCGACCACGGCGCGGGAATCGCATAAAAACTTCGATCCGGCAATAAATGCATCAACAGCAAAATCGGCGCAAAACTCAAGACGGAAAAAACGTTATAGGCAAGCCGATACGCCCGCATGATATTCTTTCCGAGCGCGCTCCTCATCCATTCCTTTGCGCCCAACGATGCCAGCCACGAATGGACGCCGCCCCACAACGCAATTGCACCGACCAGGATCACGAAACTCATCAAATCGTCCTCGCGAGAAATTTTGATAATGCGTTTGACTGTAATCGAAAAAAAGAAAAATGACAACTGCTTGTAAGGAATGAACCGTATTTCACATTGACGCATGAATGTCAGACAGGTATAATCGTCTGTCGGCATTATCCCCCCGTTTCAATAGGAGTAAAAACCATGGTTACAACTGACACAACGCCTGTTGCTCTCGAACCCAAAACGAAGTTGACAGGTAAAGTTCTAAAAACCACGCTGGCGGGCGCGCTGGTTGATGTGGGACAACCCATCCCCGGCGTATTGCACATTTCACAGCTTCAGAAGGAACCCGTCAACAAAGTTAGCGATATTATCAAAGAGGGACAGACAGTGGATGTGTGGGTACGCAAAGTCCGCAAAGACCGCATCGAACTGACCATGATCGAACCGCTGAAATATGATTGGAAGGAACTCAAGCCCGAGATGATCGTCAAAGGCAAAGTGGTGCGGCTCGAATCATACGGCGCGTTCGTTGACATCGGGGCCGAACGTCCCGGGATGATCCACGTCAGCGAACTGGCGCGCGGCTTTGTCAAGAACGCCAGCGAAGTCGTAAAAGAAGGCGACGAAGTCGAGGCCGTCGTTCTGAGCGTGGAC
>JBHORD010000157.1:0-10805 GCA_042408355.1 Anaerolineales bacterium | reverse complement strand
ACTGGCGTGGCCCGAAACATGGACGGGCGCAATCCCATCGTAGATGACGGTGGCGCCGCGCCGCAATAAGCGGTTGATCGTCTTGCTGATGCTTTCCTCGTTGCCGGGAATCGGGTGCGACGAAAGCACAATCGTGTCGCCTTCCTTCAGGTCGAATTGCCGGTTCGTTCCGGTCGAAAGACGCCCGACCACAGATGAAGGTTCGCCTTGCGAGCCGGTGCACATCAGCACCACTTTGTGGCTTTGCATGTTCAGCGCCTGATCGAGCGGCACAAGCAATTCATCGGGAATGTCAAGATAACCCAGCTTGCGCGCGATCCTGACGTTGTCAATCATGCTCGCACCCGCCAGCGCCATCTTGCGTCCGTTTTTGGAGGCCGCATCGGCGACTTGTTGAATGCGCGAGATCAGCGATGCAAACGTCGCGACGATGACGCGGCCTTTGGCTTCCGCGAAAACCTTGTCGAAGGCCGGACCGATGATCATCTCGGACGGCGTCCAGCCGGGGCGTTCCGCATTCGTTGAATCGGAAAGCAGTAAGTCCACGCCGCGCTTTCCAAACTCAGCCAGCTTGGCGTAATCGGTCGGCCAGCCGTCCACCGGTGTATGATCGAACTTGAAGTCGCTCATGTGGACGATAAGGCCGGCGGGTGTGGTGATGCCAAGCCCCACCGAGTCGGGGATGGAATGGCAGATGTGGAAGAACTCGATTTTGAACGGCCCGATCTCGACCGAATTTCCCGCCTCGACCGTATTCAATTCCGCCTTATCCAGCGCGCCGTTGCGCGCCAGTTTGACTTCGATCAAGCCGCGCGTCAGCGGCGTGGCGTAAACCGGCGCGTGGATATCGTTCAAAACGTGATGGATCGCCCCGATGTGATCTTCGTGTCCGTGCGTGATGACGATGCCGACCACTTGATTGGCGCGGCCGCGCAAATATCCATAATCGGGGATGATATAGTCCACCCCGAGCATGTCGTTTTCGGGAAACATGATGCCGGTGTCCACGATCAGAATCTGATTGTCGTACTCATAGGCCATCATGTTCTTGCCCACTTCCCCAAGCCCGCCCAGGGGAATGATCTTTAATTTTTTTCCGTGCTTACTCATACAAGTTTATTTTTTCCTCACTTGATTAAATGATTTTTTATCCGCCAGCGGCGGTTAGAGTCACTTTTGTGTTATACAAAAATGCCCGAGGGAACCAAGACTCCCGCGGGCCGTTTGTGCCGCACTGCAACTTCTTGCAAAATGGCGCCCATGCGCCATGAAAGTCAATACCCAACGAAGCCAGTATAGCAGGCGAAGGTAGATTTGTCAAAGTTGCGCGCATAAACGTTTTGTTAACGTTTTCGCGGCGGCCGGCGATTGCGCTCCATCATCAAACTGAACTCGATTTGTTTCTTTTCGATTTGCTTGCGGATTTCGCTGCGCCTCTTTTCCTCGACCAGAGCGGATTCCATTTGTTTCAGCTCGGCAATCTCTTTGAGCAATTCCGCTTCACGCGGCAGGATGCCGGCGTTTTTCAAAATCGAATAGGCGAGCCGCACTTCCTCCGGCGTGTTGAAATACGCAGTCAAATCAATCGGTTTGCCTTTGCCCGGAAGGTTGTCGAATTCGCCGCGCTCCATCGCTTCGCGGATGATCTTCTCGACGGTTTTCTCAAACGGCATATGACGATTTTACTCCGCCGGGACTTTTTGCGGTGATAGAATCGTTGGCGGAGGCCTCCTCATGCAATCGTCCCGTTTACGCGCCCGCTATCGCCGTATCATGTTTTTCTTCGTCCGCACGCTCGCCAGCGTGGTCTATTGGGATATCGTTTTGCCGCGCATTGGCTTGCGAAGTCTGGCGCGGCGCACGCGTTCGGCCCGTTATAAAAATATCGCTTCGCAGTTCCGCGCGCTGGCCATCCGCATGGGCGGCGTGATGATCAAGGTTGGACAATTCCTTTCGGCGCGGCTCGACGTTTTGCCGCCCGAGATCACCGAAGAACTTTCCGGTTTGCAGGATGAGGTCCCCGCTGAGGATTTCGACGCCATCCGCAAATTGGCCGAAGCCGAATTCGGGATGCCGCTCGAGGAAAAGTTCGAGCGCTTCGAACCGGAACCGCTGGCGGCCGCCTCGTTGGGACAGGTCCACCGCGCCCGCCTGCGGTCCGACGCGCCGGAGGCGGACGCGTTTCGCGAGGTCGTCGTCAAAATCCAGCGCCCGTTCATTGATCAATTGATTGACGTGGACTTTTCCGCCCTGCGGCGAGTCGGCGGCTGGTTGATGCATTACGAACCCATCCGCAAACGCGTCGATGTGCCGGTGCTGATCGAGGAATTATCCACGACGGTACAGCGCGAAATTGATTATCTTGCCGAGGGCAAAAACGCGGAAACATTCAGCAAGAATTTCGCAAGCCGCAGACGCGTGCATGTGCCGCGCGTCGTTTGGAGTCACACGACGAAGCGCGCCCTTACGCTTGAAAATGTTTATGCCATCAAGATCACAGATTACGACGACATCACCGCGGCGGGCATTGACCGCGCCGAGGTTGCCGGGGTTTTGCTGGACACATACCTCAAGCAGATTTTCGAGGATGGATTTTTTCACGCCGACCCGCATCCGGGAAATCTGTTTGTTACGCCCGTGCCGGCCACCGGACGAAGAAAAGCGACTTGGAAGCTTACGTTTGTTGATTTTGGCATGGTGGGCGTGGTTCCTGAAAATTTGCGTAACGGTCTGCGCGAACTATTGATCGGCGTCGGCACGCGCGATGCCGCGCGCGTCGTGAAGTCATATAAAACGATGGGCGTTTTGCTCCCGAGCGCGGACACAAAATTGCTGGAGCAGGCCGAGACGCAATTGTTTGAGCGCTTCTGGGGCATGTCCATGAGCGAATTGCGGAAAATCAACCACCGCGAGATGCGCGCTTTTGCCCATCAATTCCGCGATTTGATGTTCGAGATGCCTTTTCAATTGCCGCATAATCTCTTGCTGTTGGGGCGGACGGTCGCGATTCTATCGGGCATGTGCACGGGGCTTGATCCCGATTTCAATGTCTGGGAGGAGATCGCACCGTACGCGCAAAAACTGGTCGCAGACGAAGTCGGCTCCGGCTGGGAAGTTTGGCTGGATGAAATTGGGGACCTGGTCAAGGAATTGATCGCCCTGCCGGCGCAATCAAGCCGCGTTTTGACGCAATTGGAGCGCGGCGAACTAAACGTCAACATGCCGCGCGTGAATCTTCATCTTTCGTACGTGGAAGGCGCCATGAACCGCGTGGCAGGCGCGCTGATCTTCGCCGTGTTTTTATTGAGCGGCGTTTTACTTCATAACGCCAACGATTTTCCGCTCAGTTATCTCTTTTGGGGCTTCTCTTTTCTGGCGTTGATCTGGTTGATGTTTTTTGCGCACGGTCATTCCCCCCGACCCTGATTTAGCTTATCTGCAGATTACACAGATTTCGCAGATAAAGAAAAAATCTGCGTAATCTGCTAAATCTGTGGATTTCTTGAATAGCAAACTGCCCCGCCGGTCAGCGGAGCAGTTTTATTGTTATGCCTTCTTGCCCTTTTCTTCCATCCGTTCGAGGGCGTGATCAATCATACTGCGCCAGGCGAGGAGCATTTCCTTGCGGGCGTTGCGGCGATGCTCGATGAACTCAGGCGGAAACAAGCCCTTGATGCTCTCGCGCATCTCCTGACGGGCGGCTTTTATATGCTCACGCGTCTCCTCGGGAATCTTGTCTTCAAACGGTTTGCGTCGAGTTGTCTTTTCTGCCATACGTACCTCGCTTTCTCTTTCCTGATTATAACGCTTAACATTAATCCGGCGTGAACAAACGTATGCTGGGGAAATTGACATTGACATTCATCTAATGTAAACTTCTCCTGTGGACATTGATCTCGATTTGTATAGGAGGGAAGTGCGCGTTTCATCCAATCCGCTGGTGAGGCTTTCGGCGATTGACGTTTCGCCCGACCATCCCCAGCGGACTTTTCTTTTCCTGCACGGATTTGGCGGACAGGCCGAACAATGGCAATATCAATTGCAAAAGTTCGCCATGGAGAACCGCGTCATCGCCCTTGACCTGCGCGGGCACGGGCTTTCCGATAAGCCTTCGCGCGGCTACGAGATGACTCAAATCCAGTCCGATCTTGAAGCCGCGTTGGATGTTTTAAAAGTCAGTGACAAATTTGTGTTGATCGGTCATTCGTTCGGCGGCGCAATCGCAACGGATTACGCCATCGCTCACCCCGACCGCGTCGAACGTTTAATTCTGATTGCAACGCCCGGCGAATTCAAACTACAGCCGATGTTCCGCCTCGGGCTTGCTTTGCCAAATTGGTTTTTGCGAATCGTCGGCTTGTTCACGCACAAATGGTTGTCAGCCCCGCCGCACGCCCTCAAACCCTTTTACATTCATAACCTGTCCAGATGGAAAGGCTGGGATAAATTCGCGGCGCTGGCGCTTCCAACATTGGTAATTCGCGGACATCGAGATCAGGTTTTTGAAACCGCCTTTTTTGAAAATGTGACCCGCGCCATCCCCGGCGCGCAGGATGTTGACATCGGCGTTTCGGGCCACATGGTGATGCTCGAACGCCGCGAAGCGGTGAATCGCGCCATCGAGAGATTTCTCGAAGACGAGGGCCAGCGTTCATGGCGCGATACATCCTCGGTCATCCGCAAACGAATCGGCGGACGCGAGCCCTTGAGAAAAGCGCGTCCGTGGCTGGTGCATTACGAACCGGGCGTACCGTATACAACGGCCATTCCAAACATTCCTTTGCATCATTTGTTACGTTCATCAGTCAGGCGCTTTCCGCTTCATCCCGCCGTCTTTTTTGAAGGAAGCCGTCATTCGTACCGCTTTGTGAATCGCGAAGCGAATCGTTTTGCCAACGCACTCCAATCGCTTGGCGTGGGCAAGGGCGCGCGCGTGGTTTTGTTATTACCGAATACGCCGCAAGTCGTCATCGGTTTTTACGGCGCCCTTAAGGCTGGCGCGATCGCAGTCTTCATCCCGCCGATGATTGAGCCGGAAGAAGTGATCCGCCAGGTCAAGGACGCGGATGCCAGTGTGCTGGTCACGCTTTCGATGTGGGCCGGGCTTGCGGATCAAATCCGGAAGGGGAGCGGCGTGCCGCATATTGTGTTGACTGACCCCGCTGAATATTTGTCCCTGCCAAAATATTTGATCTCGCGCTGGCGCAATCGCGGCTTTCACGTCTCCAATGAATTGCGATGGAATCGTTTGCTCGATGGTCAAAGCGATAAATCTCCGACGGTGGAAGTCTTGCCCGAAGATTTAGCCGCCATCTTATATACAGGTGGAACAACGGGTCCCGCAAAAGGCGTGATGTTAACACATCGCAACTTGGTTGCGAATGCGCTTCAAACTCGTCACTGGCTGCCGGATGCCAAAGAAGGTCGGGAACGGTTTTTATGTGTGGTGCCGGTCTTCCATAGTTATGGCTTGACCACTGCCATGAATGTTCCGGTGGCGCTCGGCGCGGCGATGATTCTCAAACCGCAGTTCCAGGTTTTGGATGTTCTCAAAACAATCAGAAAATACAAACCAACGATTTTCACCGGCGTGCCAAACATGTATGTGGCCATCAATAATTTTCGCGGCGTGCGGAAATATGGAATCCAATCCATCAAGGCTTGCATCAGCGGTTCGGCGCCGCTGCCGGTTGAAGTGCAGGAGGCTTTTGAAAAGCTCACCAGGGGCCGGCTCGTTGAAGGTTATGGGTTGACCGAAGCCTCGCCGGTGACGCACGCGAATCCGCTGACAGGGCAGAGAAAAGCCGGCAGTATTGGCATCCCGCTTCCGTCCACGGAGGCGGCGGTGGTGGATTTGGTCAAAGGGAAAAAAGAAGTCAAGCCGGGTCAGATCGGCGAGCTGGCTGTGCGCGGTCCGCAAGTCATGAAAGGTTATTGGAAAAATCCTGAAGCGACGAAAGAAGTTCTCACGGAAGACGGCTGGCTGCTGACCGGCGATGTGGCGCAGCGCGATGAAGACGGATATTTCCGCATCATTGCCCGCAAGGCAGACATGTGGTACGCTTCGCGTGCCAAGCCGGGCAAGCCGGCCTTCCCGCGCGATGTCGAGGAAGTGATTTATGAAATTCCGCAGGTGAAAGAAGTCGCAGTCACGGCAGTGGCGGGGCGTCCGCTGGCATTTGTCATCGCGGGGCGTGAGAAACCAACGCCCGAATCGATCATTGCTTATTGCAAGCGCCGCCTGCCTCCCGAGCTGGTGCCGCGCTTTGTGATTTTCATGGATGACTTCCCCAGGACATTCATAGGGAAAGTTTTAAGAAGAGAGTTAGCAAAACGATATGAACAGCATATCGCCGGATAAGGGCGGCATTGAAATTCCAACGAGGGCAAATTACGTTTCGCGGGGCAAAGGTCAACCGGTCATTATGATTCACGGGCTGGCCGCTTCGCTTCACGATTGGGATTTTTTGATTCCTGAATTGGACAAAGCCGGTTATGCGTCTTACGCTTTGGATTTGCTGGGACACGGTGAAAGCCCGAAGCCCGATTCGCGTTCATATCAGATGGATTGGCTGACGAAGCATTTTCTTGGCTGGATGGATTCGCTCGGCCTCGATCAGCCCGCTGTTTTGATCGGCCATTCCCTCGGCGGATATTTTGCCATCGAGTATGCGCTCCGCTTCCCATCCCGGACGCGGGGCTTGATTCTCGTCAACCCATTTTATTCACGCCGACAACTTCCTGCCCTCATACGATGGCTCTATCGTTACCCAAATCTGATCGGCTTTTTTGTTCGCAGTACGCCAATTTGGCTGTTGCGAATCGTCATCAACCTGACAAGCCTCGCGGTTGGGCATGGTCCTGGTGGAGTGCATGGATTGCCGAAGTCGGCCCGTGAACAGACGGTGCGGGATTACGCGCGCACGGCGCATGGAGTGTACAATCTTCTCAACACCGATTTTGATTTGACCCCGTGCGCGGCCGCCATTGCTGTCCCAGCGTTGGTCGTGTGGGGCGAACACGATCAAACGCTTTCGCCGGCCTCTTTTTCCGCACTGGCAAACTTGATGCCCAATGCCACAATAAGACATATTCCAGCCGCTCACATTCCGCATCAGACTCATGCAGAGTGGTTCAATGGGTTGGTGCTGGATTTTTTAAAAACAATTTGAGGGATGATCAAATTGAAGCGATCCCAGCCGTGCCGCTGGTCACAATGCCTTATCCATATAATCTGATGCCCTACGCGTTCCTTAACGACCGGGATTTTTTAAGGAAATAGTGCGTTTGGGCCTCTTGAAACGGCTTTGCTTCTATGCTAAAATGAGGTCCGATTGCCGTATATATATGGGATGTTATGTATGTTGCCACCATCTATGGCGGCAACATATGTTCTAACAATGGAGCGAACCGCACATGCGGTGTCCTTACTGCCACTACCACGATTCGAAAGTCCTGGATACTTCTCACGACAGCCATGGCGGCATCCGCCGCCGGCGGGAGTGTTTCAAGTGCAAGCAGCGTTTCAGCACCTATGAGCGGCCAATTTTGGCGACTCCCCTGATCATCAAACAGGACGGGACGCGTGAAGAATTTGATCGTGAAAAACTGATGCGCGGCATCCGCATTTCATGTGCAAAACGTCCTGTTTCCGCTGAGGACATCGAGCGCCTCGTTGGACACATCGAATCTGAATTACAGAAAATGGGCAAGGCTGAAGTTTCGTCCCGCGTGATCGGCGACATGGTCATTGCCGGTTTGAAGGAAATGGATCAGATTGCATACATCCGTTATGCAATTGTTTATCTGCGCCTGGATGATTTGGGCGCGTTACGCAAGGAAATAGACAATCTTCTCAAAGGCTAATTGAACGACGGCGGCTTTTCCGCTTCGAAGCGGGTAGTGTCGCTGTCGTTTTGTTTTTGCGATCGGAAAATGATCGAAAAAATTTTTATCGTCGGAGGAGAGCTCCTATGGTTACCAAAGCTGTTTCATCAAAGCATGGTTTGCTTCCAACACCGCCCCTGCCGAAAGGGCTGGGCAAGATTCAATTGACGGACAACGCGCGGCAGGTGCTCGAACGCCGCTATGTTCGCCGCGGCGATGACGGCAAGCCCGTCGAGACCGTGGAAGAGATGTTCTGGCGCGTCGCCTACCACGTTGCAAAAGTCGAAGAGATGTGGAATGACGATGTCATCGAGCGCGCCAAACAATATTATCACCTGCTGACCAGCAAGAAATTTTTCCCGAATTCGCCAACCTTTACCGGCGCCGGCACCCCGCTGGGACAGTTGGCCGCGTGTTTCGTTCTTCCGATCACGGATGACATGGGACGCGACAGCGCGGGCATCTTTCAGACTCTCCGCGACGCGGCGTTGATACAACAAACCGGCGGCGGCAATGGATTTTCTTTTTCGCGCCTGCGGCCCAAAGGCACCATCGTCAAATCGTCGGCGGGGCAAGCCACCGGCCCGGTCGGATTCCTGCGCGTGTACGATCATGCCTTCGGCGAGATTGCCCAAGGCGGAACGCGGCGCGGCGCAAACATGGGCGTCTTGCGCGTTGATCACCCCGATGTCGAGGAGTTCATTACGTGCAAGACCGACGAGAATCAAATCACCAACTTCAATATTTCCGTAGGCATCACCGACGCGTTCATGCGCGCCGTACGCGATGACGCGGAATGGGAATTGCGCTTCCCGGATGTGCATGACCCCAAATATCGCGAAGTGGGCGGCACGCTCGAACAAATGGAAAAAGCCGGCGTCCGTATCCATACTTATAAAAAGGTACGCGCCCGCGAATTATTCAATAAAATCGTCAATCAGGCGCATCACAACGGCGAGCCGGGCGTATTGTTCCTCGATGCGGCGAATCGAAGCAACCCCGTTCCGCATTTGTATCCGCTCGAGGCGACAAATCCATGCGGCGAACAATGGCTTGGGCCATACGAGAACTGCTGTCTCGGTTCGGTGAATCTCAACGAACACTGCGGACCCGATGGCACGGTGGATTGGGAATCGTTAAGACAAAGCGTGGTCACGGCCACGCGCTTCCTCGACGATGTTGTCGAAGCCAACGCGTATGTGCCGGCCGTTCCGCAATTGAGCGAAGCCGCGCATCGCGCCCGCCGCATTGGGCTCGGCATTATGGGACTCGGCGATTTGATGTATCACGTGGGCGTGCGCTATGGCTCGAAGGAAGGACAGGAATTCGGCGCGCAGGTGATGGAGTTCGTCCGCTATCATGCCATGTTGACCAGCATCAAACTGGCTGAAGAACGCGGCCCATTCCCCGCCATCGAAGGCTCGATCTACGACATGGATAATATGACGTGGACACCGCCTCGGTCGCTGGTCGAGTATGAGCATAACTGGGGCCGCCCCGAAGTCCGGTGGGATGCGGTGGTGGATGGAATCAAAAAGCACGGCATCCGCAACGCGGCGCAAACCACCGTCGCGCCCACGGGAACGATTGCAACCGTCGCGGGCTGTGAGGGCTATGGATGCGAACCGGTCTTCGCCCTGGCGTATTACCGCCACGTCAACGATCATGGCAAGGATTTGAAATTGACATATGCCAGTCCGCGTTTCGATGAAGCGCTGAAGAAGCTTGGGCTTGGCGAGGAAAAGCGGCAGGAAATTGTCGAGCAGGTAATGAACGAAGGCAGTTGCCAAAATATCAAGGAAATCCCGCAATCCATACGCGATGTATTCGTTGTGTCTGCGGATATTACTGCCGAGGAACACGTTCGAATGCAGGGCGCTTTGCAGGCTTTCGTGGACAACTCGCTGTCGAAGACGGTCAACTTCCCGGAGACGGCAACCGTGGAGGATGTTGCCAGGGCTTACATGCTGGCATGGGAACTTGGATGCAAAGGCATTACGGTTTATGTGACCGGCTCGCGCGAGAAAGTCGTTTTGGAGACGAAGGCGACTGCGGATAAAAAAGCGCCGGTTCAATCTCCGCCGGCAACGGCTCCCGTTTCGACAGCCAATCTCTGGCATGACGGAAAGAAGCCGCGCCCGCGTGCTTTGCGTGGACAGACCTATAACATCGAAACGCCGGCTGGCAAAGCGTTCATTACCATCAATGAAAACGGCGGTCAACAGCCGTTTGAAGCGTTCATCAACACCGCCAAAGCCGGTTCTGAAACGGCCGCGGTCTCCGAAGCGATTGGACGTTTGATCTCGTATATTTTGCGCATGGCTTCCCCCGTCGCGCCGACGGAGCGGATGCGTGAGGTTGTCCGCCAGTTGATCGGCATCGGCGGCGGGCGTTCGCTTGGCTTCGGCCCGAACCGCGTGCGTTCTCTGCCAGATGGCATTGGTCAGGTGCTCGATCAATACCTGCGCGAGAAGAAAAATGCAAGCGATGACGCGGTGGCTGAGATTAAACCGAATGCAAATATGCGCACCATCGAGGCTGAAGTCGAAGCGGCGCAGCCGAACATGGAGATCGGCGATTTGTGCCCTGAATGCGGCGAAGCGGCAGTAGTCAATGAAGAGGGTTGCCGCAAGTGTTACGCCTGCGGATATTCTGAATGCTAGAAAGTTGAAGGTTGGAAAGTTGGAAAGGTGAGCGGACGAGTTTCTCGTCCGCTTTATTTTTTTATGAAGTGATTTTTGGCGTGTTATCTATTATGAAAGCGAATCAATTGTGTTTCTCAAACTGCACTTCGGAATACGGGGAAACAGGGCTTTGCAGCAATTTGGAATTAGCCCCTTTTAGATATTGATCGAAGAAGGCGACCAGATAAGCATTGGAAATCTTCAGCCCCCTTTCAGGTTGCATCGAACCAATAT
>JBHORD010000151.1:0-15187 GCA_042408355.1 Anaerolineales bacterium | reverse complement strand
TCCGCCTGCGCCGCCGGTAAGCTTGACGTTCGAGCAGGGCGCAAGAATGGAGCCGGTGAATGTAGATGTCCCGTTGCCGTTGATGGTAATTTGACTGCAATTGCTTGGATCCATGTAAAGCAGCAGCCCCTGATACGTGCCGCTGCCGGCTCCGGGTGCGGAAAGGTTGACGCCGCCGGAACTCCAACTGACATTTCCGCTCAGCATATAAATCAGCACGTTATTGCCGTTAAGAACCTGCCCGCCCGTGAGAGTGAATCCCTGATTGCCTGCATTGATGCAGTAAGTCCCAGGGTCCATGATCGTCACTTGCGAGGGCGGAAACGCGCCGGTATAGTTTCCCGGGCTGATGTGCCATGCGCCCGCGCTGTCCTGATACTTTTGTGCGGTTTGCGATCCGCAAGTGATGTTTGGAACTTCGAAGAGCGATAAGGGATCCGACAGTTGAGAGGAAAGTTGATTGCTGTTCAAGCAACTCGAAGGAACATTCAAATTACTGTTTGTTCCGGTGGTGATGCTTCCAACCACTGTGAGGCATGGCGCCTGCAGGGTGCCCGATCCTGTATTCGTATTGAAGGCGCCGTTGGTTCCGCTGGTGCAATTCGAGTTATCGAAAATCCCGCTGCCGTTCAAGGTTACGCTGGCTGATCCCTGATAATTGACCGCCGAGCATGCGCTTTTGTTGAGGGAAACAATTGCGTTGCCGCCGAACATGGGCGCATTCTTTCCCGGCACCGATTGAGCGATTGCACTGACCTTGTTGACCACTTCAGGTATGCCGATCACCTGCGCAAAGTATGTTTTGACGTGTGACGTAATCAATACTTGCAGGTATTGGCTGTTGCCCGCATATACCCCACAGCTTGAGTTCGGATTCGAGCACAAGTAGACAGAGACGGTGTTGGTCGTGCCGTCGTTGTTGTATCCGTTGCTTGCGGCGCGTACGAGTGCCGCGTTTTGCCAGTTGGGGTCGCCGCGGACATTAGCCAATGCGCCGGCCAGAGCCGCCGTGTCGGCCGCGTTCTGCGCATGGCGCCGGTCGGAGTACGCATTGCCGCCGTCAATCGAAAGCGCCGTTAAACCAATCAGCGCCACCAGGCCAAAGGCAATGATGATCAGCGCCTGGCCGCGTTCTAAATGATTTTTCCTTTTCATGAAGGCTCCTTTTTATTATGGACACACGGGCGAAAGCATAGTATCTGTTACAGAAGCGCTCAATGGAATTGTCTGTTTGTCGAGAATTGCGCCCACGAACGGCATGATGATGGGATAGTTGTATGAGACGGTGACTGTCACCCCATTGGTCAGGGGCGGTTGACTATTTGTGGTATCATCGGGCGGTTGATTTGTTCCTTCGCAGAAGGATTTTTTGCCGTTTGTGAGAGTGATCGTGATTTGCGAATCAGGAAATGCGGACAAATTGACCGGGTTGGTGGATGTGGCGCGCACGCGCGCGCGGATGGCGGCCGCGGCGGCGGTTGTCAGCGTGCCGTCTGTTCCATTGCCGTTGATTGAGGCGTATAATGCGCCTTCCTGCGCCGCATCGCGCAGCGCTGTGTACGAAAAGAACGCCATACCAAAATCCACCGCGCCTGAGAGCAGTATCAGAATTACCGTCAGGCTGATAGCCAATTCGACCAGGCTTTGACCGCGCTGGCGCCGGCGGGATTGAGCAGTTTTTTTATCTTTCATCGAAATATCCTCCTACTGCTTCAATTGAGTTGAATCGCTCGAATCCAGAATCGGACATCCATTCTGTGCGAAGGTAACCAGGATGCGTTCGGTGCCGTTGGTTTTGTAGCTTTTGCTGAAGGATACCACCAGAGCCGCGCTGTTTCCGGCCGTGATGGATACGTTTCCGCTGAATGCAGTGAACGTCGCTGGCGAGCCGGAAGATGTGCCGGACCAGATCGTTGAACCAGCCAGAGTTAATATGTTGATAAATTGACCGCCCGGGCTGGAGGAATTATAGAAGATCTGAATTTGAGTAATCGTGATCATGGTGCTTGGGCTGGCATTATAGATTGCCATCGAGAACGGCGAGGTGCTCAATGCGCTGTGAAGCGGCGTACACGTTACCGGCAGTGAAATGGTGACCGTTGCGGTCGCTTGATTGGAAGTCAGGGTTTGCGAGCCGGCTTTTGCCGTAGCGGTGGCTGTGTTCGTGACCGCGCCGGCATTGGCGTCTGTCTGCGTGATAATATAAGTGCCGGTACACGTTGTTGTTGCGCCAACCGCCAACGGGCTGACTGCGGCTGAGCAATCCACGCTGGAGACTTTATTGTCGGTCACGGTGTACGGCGAAGTCAGAGGTGTGTTTCCAGTATTCCATAAGGTATATGTGTATGTGACCGACTGTCCCACCGCTGTTACTGTCGTCGGATTCGCGGCTTTCTTAAGGGTCAAACGCGGGCTGTTATAGGTGATTACGGTAACGCCCGCTGGAGCGGATGTGATTGACTGCCCGGTGGGCGTCTTACCGGTGGCAGTGGCCTGGTCAATTACCGATCCTGCATCAATATCGGACTGTTTAATTGTGTATGTGCCGCTGCACAAGGCGGTTGCCGTTGCGCCGGGCGCCAGTGTAGAGGGCGTGGAGGAACAGGTCACAGGAGTGACAACGTTGTCGTTTACACTGAATGTTGATAACGTGACGTTGCCGGAATTCTGAAGCGTATAAGTATAAGTCACTGTTTGGCCAACCGTGGTGGCAAGCGTGGGCGAGGCGCTGACCGTCAGTGTGATGGCGGGCGTTTGTGAAACAACGATGCTGGCAGTCGCCTGATTGGATGTAACGGGGCCGTTGGCGCTTTGTGCGGAGGCCGTGGCCTGGCTGTTGATCACGCCCGCATCAATATCTGCCTGCGTGGTCGTGTACGTACCGGTGCAGGTGGTGGATTGCCCTGCTGGAAGCGGACTCGTCGCGCCGGAGCAGTTGACGTTGGTTACCTTGCTGTCGGTCACAGAGAAGGAACTGAGCGAAGTTGTTCCTGTATTTTTCAACGTGTAGGTATAGGTAATGACCTGGTTGATTCCCGTCACCGTAAGCGGCGTGGCAGTGATTGCAAGGAACAATTGTTTTGTGATGACCGTCGCCGACGCCGACGCCGATTGAACCTGTGTCGTGCCGAACATGGCCGTGGCTGTGGCCGTGTTGGTGACCGACCCCGCATTGACGTCCGATTGTGTGATGCTGTAACTTCCTGTGCATGTGCCGGTTGCTTGCGGAGCCAGACTGCTGCCAATCGCGGAGCAATCCACACTGGCGACTTTGTTATCGGAGACCGCGAACGGCGAAGTCAAGGTAACGTTGCCGGTGTTCTTCAATGTATATGTATATGTGACAACCGCCCCCACAGTGCTTGACGAGGAGGTCGAGGGGGTCTTCGTCAAAGATAAAAGCGGATTTTGAATGGCGAGAAGTGTTGTGTTGACGATATTGGACAGGCCCGTAACCGAAGCGATGGCGAGAACACTGCCGCTATCCATATCTGCCTGAGTTATGTAATAGGTGCCAGTGCAAACAGCCGTCCCGCCGTTTGCCGCCAGCGTCGAAGGCGAACAGGTGAACCCCGAAGCTTTGCTGTCTGAAATGGAATAGGAGGTGATATTTACGCTTCCATTATTAGTGATGTTGTACGTGAAAGTGATTTGTTGCCCGGCGCTGGAATAAGTGGTGGTGTTCGGAGAAACTGTCAGAACAACGCCTGTTCCAACGAAGGAGCCGGGAGGCTGCGTGACTGAAATGGAAACATCCGCCAGTAGCGTGCGCGAACTCATGGATGTAATTGTAAAAGGTTTGAATGGAACCAAAGGCACGATGGGGGCATATTGCGCAGAGACCTGCACCTTGATGCGCCATCCGTTCTGCGGGTTGGTCGGCGAAGAACCTTGCGAACAGGAAGCATTCCCTGCTTGACTGCCCGTGAATTGAATAGGGTTTCCGCTTGAGTCCAATCCGGCGTCGTAGGATATCTGGATGTTGGAAAATTGTGTGATGAAAGCCACGCTATTGGCGGCGGCGGTAATCCCCGCACAATCCTGATAATAAGGCGTGCCTGCCGCGTTGGTGCCTGTGGCGGATCCGTAACGAACAGCCTGCCGCGCGGCCGTAACCACAGAAGCGTAGATGAAAAGCAAACGGCCGGCTTCGATCAAGCCATAGACAACCAGCAATAAAACCGGAAGCGCCAGGGCGAATTCCACCATGGCTTGAGCCGTCGTTTTCTTTTTTCGTTTTACGGAAGATTTGAACATAAGAGACCTGCACTTTGATATGAATGCCGATGGTTTACTTCGGCACTGCATGAACGATCCAATTGGGAAGGAATAGAATGATAAATGCGCTCAATACAAAGAATGGGCCATAAGGAATAAATACCATCAAGGCATTCTTTCCATATCGTCCTGACAGGATGAAGAATATAACCAGGATAACGCCAATGATGCCGCCCAACAAAATCCCGAGCAATAAACCGAACCAGATCAATGGCCAGCCGAGAACAAATCCCAGCACACAGGCAAGAATGACATCGCCCGCCCCCAGCGCTTCTTCGTCATCTGCTGC
This sequence comes from Anaerolineales bacterium, assembly GCA_042408355.1. Classification (GTDB taxonomy): domain Bacteria; phylum Chloroflexota; class Anaerolineae; order Anaerolineales; family Villigracilaceae; genus Fen-1038. Next base: position 10,620 of record JBHORD010000151.1, on the reverse strand, counting down.
GCGCCCCGATGCGCTCATTCGCCGCGCGCGAATCTTTGAGAACAGAACGCCCAAATAGTACAGAGCCAGCATGATGACGAGTCCGCCCAGACCGCCCAAAAGCGTTGAGAAAAATCCGTGGACAGCGATTCCGATGCCAAGTCCAAGCAGCGCGCCGACAATGCTGGTGGGGTGAAGAATCAAACGATGCTCAAGATCAATCACAATTACAACCCCGAAATACGTGAGCAGAAGTATGCCCGGCACATATCCCATCGTATGTGGATTGACCCAGATGTACAAACTGATGATGACCATCGCGGCTTGAACGATCAAAGGCCGCCAGCCGCGCTTGTGGCCGCATGCCGGGCATCTCCCAAACAATAAATATGAGCCGATGGGATAGTTCGCGTGACATTGATTGCAAGCCGGACGCGAGAGCCGCCGCACAACGGGCAGTGTATCGGCAAGATAGTTAATGATCCAGCCGCTGATCCAGCCCGCCAGAATCGGGACGATGAGGATAGGTGTCATATCAAATTGATTATATATTAAACTATCTCGATTTGTGTCCGTGTAAGCCAATTGTAATGTGCTTGAAGAATCGTTTAATTTGCCTTACAATGCCGATAAATCCCCAGGAGACGAAAAATGGAAGAATTTGTCATTGAAGGGGGGATCCCGTTGAACGGCGAAATTACGCCTGCCGGAAATAAAAATGCCGCTCTGCCTTTATTGGCTGCCTGCCTTTTGACCGACGAACCGGTTATCTTGCGGAATGTCCCTCGCATCCGTGATGTGTTCGACATGCGCTCTCTGATCGAAAGCGTCGGCGCCGAGGTCGAGGAGTTGGACGCAAATATATGGCGCGTTACGACCCGGACCCTTCAGCCGGCTCATCTTGACCCGGACCTTTGCCGCCGCATTCGCGCCTCGATTCTATTAGCCGGACCCGTGACGGCGCGCGCCGGAGAATTGCGTTTGCCTCCGCCCGGCGGCGATGTGATTGGACGCCGCCGCCTTGATACGCATATCGTCGCATTGCGGGCGCTGGGCGCACAGGTCAATTATGAACGTGTTTTCGATTTTTATTCCTCGGGCTTGAAGGGCGCCAAAATATTGCTTGATGAGGCCAGCGTCACTGCCACGGAAAATGCAGTGATGGCGGCTGTCACAGCAGAGGGCGATACAATCATTCAAAACGCCGCGTCCGAACCTCATATTCAAGAGCTGTGTCACTTTCTCAACGGGCTCGGGGCAAAAATCAGTAATATTGGCTCGAACATTCTTCATGTCACTGGTGTGCCAAAACTGCATGGCGGAGAATATACAATCGGCCCCGATTATTTGGAAGTTGTCAGTTTTGCGGGCGCCGCCGCGGTGACACATGGAAATGTGCGAATTCGCAACGCGGGTGTTGACTATCTTGAAATGATCGCTCCCGCTTTTCAACGGCTGGGCTTGCAATGGCGCTGTGAAAACAACGATATTGTGGTGGACTCGGATCAATCGTTGACCATCGTTCCCGATTTGGACGGCGCCATCCCTGAAATCAAAACGAATATCTGGCCCGCCTTTCCCACTGATTTAATCAGCATTGCCATCACAGTTGCGACTCAGGCGAACGGCTCGGTTTTATTTCACGATTGGATGTATTCCGGCCGCATGTATTTCACCGATAAATTAGTTGGCATGGGTGCGAGGATTATTTTGTGCGATCCGTATCGCTGTCTTGTGCAGGGGCCGACTCGTTTGTACGGCGAAAAACTTGAAAGTCCGGATATACGCGCCGGCATGGCGCTGTTGTTGGCCGCGTTGGCCGCGAACGGAACATCCACGATCCGCAACATTGGTCAAATTGACCGGGGCTATGAAAATGTGGAGGAAAAACTGCTGGCGCTGGGCGCGCATATCGAGCGGATCAAAGAGTGACTTCCCGAATGAATGCCGCGCTGCCGAACAACTGCGTAACATCCGTTATTTAACTTTGAGTTTACGAAAAGCCGACCTGTTTTGCAGGTCGGCTTTTCGTTTGGCGCACTTTGCCGGAAGGAAATCATCCAGCGTATGGCCTTTCAAAGTAATGTCTCCTTAACACGACTGTGCATAGATGACGCTACTTGGGCGGACGCACAACTCCATCTTAATGGAAATCGCTGGTTGAACATAGAAGGAGCCTGAGACAGTGAATTGCTTCCCGTTTGCGTTTCCCCACGCATAAGCATACCAGTTTCCCGACGGGAGCCCGACCTGGATACTGTTATTCTTGGTCAGGCTGGCATATGAAATCGCGCCGCATTGCCCAAACGCATTGGGCGTGTAAAGATTCAATGACAAATTGATCGTTCCGTTAGTTTGATTCTTGATGACCGTATCATGTTTGGGACCGGCCTCGCCCATATCGAGAGGATGCACACAATTGCCGCTTCCAGAGGCCGTAGTTGGAGCCGCTGTCGCAAGCGCTGAAGTCGGCAGTGTGAAAGCGGTGGGAGTATCGAGCGCCGTGGGCGTGGCTTGAGGCGTATCGGTCGGAATCGGGGTCGGCGGAATCGCCGCCTGCGTTTGCGCGATCATCGTGCTGGCGGCCGCCACCGCCGATGCTTGTATCTGTGCCGGGTCAATGGTTGGAACGGCTTGTGGCGCGCAGGCGCTGACCAGAAGCGTCAACAATGCCGCGGCAAAAATTGAATGTTTCATTTTTTCTCCGTTTCTTTATCTGTTTCTCGCTTTATAAACGAAGATGATCGGTTTTGTATATGGCTAAATGAGAGATTTCAAAGGATGTTGATGAATAGGGACGGCCGGAGTTCATACAAAAAAAGGCGAGCGTGACTCGCCTTTTGTTATTCGAATTCGGCTCTACGGCCCCTGCACCTTGATGCTGGTGGTCGTAATCGTAAACGTTGTTTTATCGGGCCCGTTGATACACGCGCTGCCTGACACGGTCGTCGGATGTTTTGGATCATTGATCCACGCATACAGATAATAACAACCCGTCGTCAGATCGGTGTAAGTGATGGAGCTTCCCTTGGCGAGCGAATAGCCTCGATATCCGCATTCGCCGAATTTCGTTTTGCTGAGGTAAATGGAACCGTTGGCTTGCGCGCCGGAGCTGTTCACAATCACAATCGCCTTGACTTTTGTGCCCGCCGGGTTGGGACCCAAAGGCGCATTGCACGAATCGCCGGTATTGGTTGAGCCACTGCTGCTCGATGATGGAGAAGCAATCGTTGGTACGACTGCGACGGTCGGATTCACGGCGGTTGGAAAACCCGGCAGGGTGGGCAGCGGCGCCGGAGTCGGACTCGGAAGCGGAGTCGGGCTGGGTTCTGGGGTATCGGTCGGAGCCTGCGTCGGAGGAATGGCCGCTTGCGTCAACGCCACCATTGTGCTGGCCGCCGCAACAGCCGACGCTTGTATTTGTGCGGGGTCAACAGTTGGGGTAGCCTTGGCGCCGCACGCGCTCAGTAGAAAAGCCAGGACGCTGGCTACGAAAAGGATGCGTTTCATTTTTATCTTCTCTCCATTTTTGTTTATTGTATTACAAGCCGGTCTCTGTAGATCGTAATGCTGATTTTCGACTGCGTTAGAAAAGTGAAACTTCTGGACAGCATCTTGCCGCCAACATACACCACCACAACATAATATCCTTGTGGAGCCTGCAGGATGGGATGCTTTACATTATTGTATTCGATGATGGTCTGGAATCCGTGAAGGGTTGTGCAGTGTAATGAAACATCCGCCTCAGTCCCGGAATTATTGTTGATGGCGATGACGCCGTAAACAGTGTTGGGAGGTAATTTCTGAATGCTGACGGATTCGCCCGGCACGCTCGTCAAGCCGACAGTTACCGTGGCGGAAGGAGTATCGGCGCCAATCGGATTGCCGGTCGCTGTAAATGTGGGGATGGGCGTAAACGTCGGGGTCGGGGCGATGGTCGAGGTGGGCGCGGGCGTTGACGATGCAATCACGGCCGCGACGGTTTGTGTCGCCGTCGCCTCGGACATGAATGTTGAAATAACTGTCGGCGTTGAGGCAGGGGGCTGATTCGAGGTTTGACCCGCTGACGCAGGCATGCAGGAACCAAGAAGCAAAACGAGGGCGAGCGCGATGCCGGATCGGGCAAGGCTCTTCATGCCTCTCCTAATTTTGTGCAACGACCTCCATGAACTGTGAAACCACGTCGCGGAGCATCCGTTCGGGAAGCGCGCCCACCTGACGATGCACAACCTTGCCGCCCGCTATGAACAGCATGGTTGGAATGCCTTGCACGCCATACTTGCTGGCCCATTCCGGGTTTTCGTCCGTATTGACTTTGGCAATCAACACCTTGCCGGCCAGCTCCTTGGCAAGTTTTTCGAGAATAGGCGCAACCATTTTGCACGGCCCGCACCACGGCGCCCAGAAGTCAACGATCACTGGAATAGCCGATTTGAGCACCGTCTGCTCAAACGCGGCATCGGTGACATGAATGGGTTCTTCAATCATATTTTTTATATCCTTTTGCTTTGCAAATTTCATTCGGTTCTTTGGCAGGGTTGAGGCAGTATATCATAAAACTCGCATGATATAATGCCGCTTCGTGGCTGAATTTCTGACGCGTTGGCGCGATGGACTTTCCAAAACCAGCCGAAGCGCATTCGGACGGCTGGCGGGTTTGTTGGGCGCAACCGAAATTAAGCAGGATACATGGGACGAGCTGGAAGCGCTTTTGATTCAAGCCGATCTCGGAATCGAAACGACCGCCGATGTAATTTCGAACTTACAACGCCTCGTCCGGGAGCGCGGCCTGACCCGCTCCGATCAGCTTGGCGCCCTGCTGAAAGCGGATCTTCGCTCGCGTCTGATGACGCCGCCCGTTTTGGATTTTTCGGCGAAGCCGTTTGTGATTCTTGTGGTCGGCGTAAACGGTTCGGGCAAGACCACGACGATTGCAAAACTCGGCCAGCGTTTTATGTCGGAAGGGAAATCCGTTTTGTTCGGCGCGGCAGATACGTTCCGCGCTGCGGCGGTGGATCAACTTCAGGTTTGGGGCGGCCGCTTGAAAGTCGAGGTGGTTGCGGGCGCTCCCGAAAGCGATCCGGGCGCGGTGGCGTTCAATGCCATCCAGGCCGGGGTCGCGCATAAAGTGGACATCATCCTGATTGACACCGCCGGTCGTTTGCACACGCGCTTCAACTTGATGGAAGAGTTGAAAAAAGTCTCCCGCGTGGCCGGCAAGGCGCTGGAAGGCGCGCCGCACGCCGTCTGGCTTGTACTGGATGCGACCACCGGACAAAACGCTTTACAGCAGGCGCGCGCTTTCAAAGAGGCGGTGAAGGTGAGCGGTGTGATTCTATCGAAGCTCGATTCATCGGCGCGCGGCGGCATGGCGTTTGCGATCCAGCGCGAACTTGGTTTGCCGATTTTATTCGCCGGGCTTGGTGAAAAGCCCGAAGATTTACAGCCGTTCGACGCCGACGCTTTTGTGGATGGAATCCTGGGCACTCAATGAGATAAAAATATAACGCGGCGTCGTTTGCGAGAAGAACGCCCTCGCAGCGGCATGATAGTATTATGATGATCGGAGGAATGATGCAGGACTTGCTTGACCGTTTGACACGCGCGCAGGAATTAACTTCACAGCTTTTGGAGCGTCTTTGACTTTGCGGGGAAGGAAGCAAGGTTAGCCGGGCTCGAAAAGGAGATCGAAAAAGCGGATTTCTGGGATGATTCCACTGCCGCACAGCGCACCATGAAAACCGTTTCGGATTTGCGCGAGCAGGTGGAATCGTGGCGCGCCTTTCGCCGGCATTTGAACGATTTGATGGAATTGGTAAACCTCAACGATGAGTCGCTGCGCCCTGATCTTGAAAAAGAGATCGCCGCGCTCGAAGAGGATTTGGATCAACGTTCGTTTACCGCCATGCTTTCGGGCCCCTACGACGCGGATGACGCATTGCTCGCCATCCACGCCGGAGCGGGCGGAACCGATTCGCAGGATTGGGCCGCCATGCTCGAACGCATGTATCTGCGCTGGGCAGAGCAACACGGTTATAAAACCGAAATTCTGGATCGAACCGAGGGCGAGGAAGCCGGCTTGAAAAGCGTGACCATCGCGGTAGATGGAAAGTATGCTTACGGTTATCTGCGTTCGGAAAAAGGTGTGCATCGTCTCGTACGGCTTTCGCCGTTCGACGCCGCACACCGCCGCCATACATCGTTCGCTTTGGTGGAAGTCCTGCCGCAAGTCGCTATGGACGACGCGGAGGTCGAGATCAATCCCAACGATTTGAAAATAGATGTGTTCCGTTCATCCGGCGCGGGAGGCCAGAACGTTCAAAAGAATGCGACGGCTGTACGTTTGACTCATCTTCCGACGGGCATCGTCGTGACTTGTCAAAACGAGCGCTCACAGCTTCAGAACCGCGAAAACGCCTTGCGGGTCTTGCGGGCGCGTCTGTTGGAAATCAAACACGCGGAAAAAGAGCAGGAGATTGCCGTTCTGCGCGGCGAATATACCAAGGCCGAATGGGGCAGCCAGATTCGATCCTACGTTTTGCATCCGTATCAGATGGTGAAGGACCATCGCACCGAATTTGAAACGGGCAACACGCAGGCTGTTCTGGACGGCGACCTCGACGGTTTCATGGAAGCATATTTGCGTCAGCATGTGAATTAGGGAAACCATGTGGCAAAAAATCCGCCGCGCCATTTTTAACCGCGAAAATTTACTGGCGTTGATTCTTGCGCTGATTTTGATCGCGCTCGTCGTCTTCACGGCGGATACGGCTCCGACCTGGATTTATCAGGGCTTTTAATGACCATCCTGCAAATCGTAATTTTGACGATCGCCGCCGTTGGAATCGGCCGGTTGCGCAAGGGTCGTTCGCTGGTATTGCTTGCAGTCAGCGTCCTGGCGGTTTTTTGGCTTCAACCAGCCGAACCGTATCCGACTCTCGTCTATTGGCTCCCCGTTGCGACGCTGGCTATTGTGATCTTTTCCTGGGCATTGACTTCCAATTCAGAAACGCGCGGTTGGAGACAAAACTGGTCCGCGCTGGCTGTGATGGCCTGTGCCGCCTTGCTTGTGGATTTGAATCATTACTTCCGGTTGACGCAGGTTTTCACAGCCGATACGCCGAACCTCCGCTATGCATTAATGGCAATCGCTGTCATCGCGGCAGTCGCTTTCAGCCTGGCGCGCTGGCAAAAAGCCAATCGCTTCTGGCGGTTCATTGCGTTCATCGGCATCATCCTGATCTTCATCTTTTTAAAATCGCCCGCTTTGTTGCAGAAGGCCATGGATGCCGCCGCGGCGTTTCGAGGGCGCGGCGCCGGCGACACATCCATCGCGTTTGCGTGGCTCGGCTTCTCCTATCTGGCTTTCCGTATACTTCATACGATTCGGGATCGTCAAACGGGGCGCCTGCCTTCCGTGACTTTGGCTGAATATGTCAATTACGTTCTTTTCTTTCCATCCTTTACCGAAGGCCCCATTGACCGGCTCGAACGATTCGTCAGGGAACTGCGTGTGCCGCTTCCGCTTGCCAGCGACGATTGGCTCGATGCCGGGACGCGGCTCTTCGTTGGCTTGTTCAAAAAATTTGTGGTTGCAGATTTGCTGGCCGTCATCTCGATCAGTGATGTGCTTGTAACTCACGTCAACGGCGCGGGATGGTTGTGGCTGTTTCTTTACGCCTATACGTTCCGCATCTATTTTGACTTCAGCGGTTATACCGATATTGCTATCGGCATCGGGCGGCTGGCGGGAATCCGCCTGCCCGAAAATTTTCTTTCGCCTTACCTCAAACCCAATCTGACTCAATTCTGGAATTCATGGCACATCACGCTGACGCAATGGTTCCGCGCTTACTTCTTCAACCCGCTCACGCGCGCGTTGCGTTCCAGTAAAATTTCCATACCGGTCTGGATCATCATTCTCGTGACGCAAATCAGCACGATGGTGCTTATCGGACTCTGGCATGGAATTGCGGCCGGTTTTGTCGCGTGGGGATTATGGCACGGCATTGGACTCTTTATCCAGAATCGCTGGAGCGAGTTCATTCGTCCGCGCCTGCCCGCCTGGACGCAAACGCGCCGCGCCCAGACCGTTTTGAATCTCGCCGGCATGTTCCTGACGTTTCACTTTGTCGCTCTCGGCTGGTTGTTCTTTACGTTATCCACGCCCGCGATGGCGTGGCAGGCGCTTCAAAAATTATTTGGAATCGCGTAGCGTGAAATTCATTTGAAAGGCAAAACTTGATGAGCGAATTTCAAACTGTGATCGGTGAATACATTGCATCCAAGATATTGAAACAACCCAAACGCCGGATTCGTTTTGATGAGCCGCTGATCTCAAGCGGCCTGGTCGATTCTTTCAGCCTCGTGGATCTGGCTTTGTTTGTCGAAGACCGGTTTGGCGTTCATCTCGACGACACGGAATTGAACGCGCAGACCTTCGATTCCCTCGATCAATTGGCGAGCCTGATCCAAAGCCGGCAAGCGAAATGACGACTCTTTCTGGGCGGCTTCAATCGCTTCACGCCCGGACCCCGGAGCGGGCCGCGGTGTATCTTCAATCCTCGGGCAAACCTGATTTGCCCATCACGTACCGCCAGCTGATGCGCGGTGCAAACGCGTACGTGCGCACTTACGAACGCAAGGGGATTCGAGCGGGTGAAGTCGTTATTCTCATACTTCAACATGGCGAGGACTTGATTTATTCGTTCTGGGGCGCGATCTTGTACGGCGCGATTCCGTCCATCATGCCATTTTTGACGGAGAAGCTTTCGCCCGAACGTTATCGCGCCGATCTCTCCGCGTTGATCGCCGTGACCCGGCCAGCCGCCATCGTGACGTACCCCGAATTTGAAAAAGACGTTCGCGAAGCGTTGAAAGAAAGCGATTCTGTGCGGGCGGTGATTACCGTTAATCAACTTGCGCCGCGCTCCGATCCCGATTTTGACGGTTTATTGGGAATGAAACGTTCCCCAACCGATATTGTTTTATTACAGCATTCATCCGGCACGACCGGTTTGCAAAAGGGCGTGGCGTTGTCGCATCAGGCAATATTCAATCAATTGGAGGCGTACAGCCGCGCCTTGAATCTGAACGATAAGGATGTGATCGTTTCGTGGCTTCCGCTTTATCACGACATGGGCTTGATCGCCGCTTTTCTCATGCCGATTCTTTCCGGCGTGCCGCTGGTTCTAAGTTCACCGTTCGATTGGGTGCGCGCCCCCTATCGTTTGCTTCAATCGGTCTCGAAATACAAGGGAACGCTTTCGTGGCTTCCCAATTTTGCTTACAACTTCTGCGCGCAAAAAATCCGCGACCGTTCGCTGGAAGGCGTGGATTTATCGTCGTGGCGAGCGGTCATCAATTGCTCCGAGCCGGTGCGGTGGGAAAGCCATCAGGCTTTCCATGAACGATTTAAATCGTACGGCTTGAAGTTGAACGCTTTGCAAACATCATATGCGATGGCGGAAAACGTCTTCGGGGTGACGCAGTCTGATTTGTCGCGCCCGCCCCAAGTCGAGGAAATTGACCGTGACGCGTTCATGTCCGAACGCGTGGCGCGCCCGCCGTCCCATCCGCGTCGGGCAATGAAGATGATGTCGTCCGGCAAACCGTTGTCGAATACGCGCCTCCGCATTTTGGACGAACATGGCAGGGAGGTTGGCGAGCGAATCGTCGGCGAAATTGCTTTGCAGAGCGATTGCATGTTGACGGGCTATTACAATCGTCCCGACGCCACGAAGAAAGCGTTTCTCGACGGCTGGTATTTGACCGGCGATTTTGGTTACATTTCAAACGGTGAAGTTTTTGTAACAGGGCGCAAGAAGGATATGATCATTGTCGGCGGAAAAAATATTTATCCGCAGGATTTGGAATCGCTGACGTATGAAGTGCCGGGCGTTCATGCCGGACGGTCGGTGGCGTTCGGTATCTTTGATGAAGAGGCCGGGACGGAGGAGGTGGCGATCATTGCCGAAGTGGATTCGCAGGACCCCGCCCAGCAGGAAAAAATCGCGGACGCGATTCGCGATCACGTTACAAGGAATTCCGCTGTCGCTGTGCGTTACGTGAAGGCGGTCGGTCCGAAATGGATTTTGAAAACGTCCAGCGGGAAGACTGCGCGCTCTGCCAACAAGGAAAAATTTTTAAAAGAATTGGAATTGGAAAAAAATAATCGCTTCAATTCAAATTGAAGCGGAGATGGCTTCGGCGAAAAACGCCTCGCAATGACAAAATCCTTAAGATTTTGACCGATAAAAAATCCAAATGCGATTGCCCTGCAAATAAAAGATACCGCTTATTCTTTTTTATGCTCCTGTGGGGAGCCGCTTTTCGAGCGTGCGGCTGAGAATATCTTCCTGTTCGGAAGAGGCAGAGTTGAATCTCTTGGCTCTGCGATTCTTCTCTTTGCTGTTGGCACGTTCCTGCGCCATTTGCCAGGCAATTTGCATGGCGGTCAATTCGGGTTCCATCTGCTCCATCTCGGCTTCGATTTCAGCCTCATCGTGTTTCTTGCCGCGCTTGCGGCGTTTGTTTTCGCGTTCGGGTTTCGGTTCTTCGACGATTTCGGGCTGGAGGGCTTTCATGCTCAAGCGGATTTGCCGCTTCTTGCGGTCCACGCTCAGAACGACGGCTTCGACT
>JBHORD010000143.1:0-2289 GCA_042408355.1 Anaerolineales bacterium | reverse complement strand
CTTTGAAACCTTCACCACCGCCGACCCAAGATTGCTCAAGCAATTTATAGAAAACGCCGATCAATCTATTGACTTACCGGATTCAGGACGAAGCCAACAATCCATCATCAACCTCGCCAATTATTTAATTGATTGGACGATGAGCGAGCATCCCGTTCCCGAAGCGCGCGACGCGCTATCGCCGCCGTACATTCGACCTACGCCTCCAGGCTATTCGCCGCCCAATCCGCCCGATGATCCAAGCGGAATAAGGTTGCTGGGTAACAAATACACTCCCGATCAGGAAATCGAAGCGGTGGTCAAGTCTATTGAGAATTGGCTGCCTGATCATAAAGATTCAACCGTCGCAGTTTTGACGTCAACCAACGATCACGCCGCGCGCGTCGCCGAAGAATTGAAGAAACGCAAAATTGAATATCGCGAATTGTTGCGAAGCACCTCGCCGACGCGCGCCGCGGCGGGCGCGTTGAGTTATGTTCTAGCCTATCTCGCCGCGCCCGATTCCGCCTCGAAGCTGGCGCAGGCGTATAAAGTCTGGCGGCGCGATTGGCGCGACGATGAAGAACATGAACCGCTAGTCGAACAAGTTACAAGTTTGATTCGCAAGTTCAAGAATGTGGAAGAATATCTGGCCCCTCTCTCACTTCACCCCTTGCTCCCCTCTCCCAATGGAAGAGCGGACGGGGGTGAGGCAGGTGAAGACGAAGTTCTCGCCGAATTAAACTCTTTCCGCGAAGTCGTCCTGCGCTGGCACGACGCGGCGGTTCTTCCAATTGATCAATTGATTCTCACGTTATCGCAAGACATCTTTACTTCGCCAACCGATCTGGCGCTGGCGCATAAACTTGCCCTGGCGCTTCGCCAAATCGCAGACGAAAACCCGCACTGGCGCCTGCCCGAGTTAACGCCAAGCCTGCATGAGATCGCGCGCAACGAACGCCGCTTCATCGGCTTTTCATCGGACGACGCGGGCTTCAACCCCGACGCTTACAAAGGCATCGTGGTAATTTCGACGGTGCACAAAGCCAAAGGCCTGGAATGGGATCGCGTGTATTTGATGTCGGTCAACAATTATGATTATCCATCGAATCAACCGAATGATCGCTTTATTTCAGAACGCTGGTTCGTGCGCGATAGTTTGAACCTCGAAGCCGAAGCGCTGGCGCAATTGACCGCCGCGGCTTCGGCGAGCGAATATGATTATTACGAAGAAGGCTCCGCCACACGGCGCGCACGGTTGGATTATGTCCGCGAGCGCTTGCGATTGTTTTATGTCGGCATCACGCGCGCCCGCAAAGAATTAATTGTCACCTGGAACACCGGCCGCAAAGGCGATGCCACGCCATCGCTTCCGTTTGTCGCGTTGATGGGATGGTGGGAAAACCGCTCATAACTCTGCGAGGAGGGCGTCTTCCACGGCGAAGCAGTCTCATGGAGCTTGCAATTGATTGTCTGAAGATCGCATGAGATTGCTTCGGGAAGAACGCCCTCGCAACAACATGACATCAAACGACTATTATGAATGATAAACAATACTGCGTTTATATCACGGACAATGAACACAACCGCGTTCTCTGTACAGGCGTTACCAAATCATCTCAAGCGTCAATTTGATAAACAGCGCCAACCCAACCTGGAAAGATTTATACGATGAAATCTGAAATTGATTTTCATTTCACCGGCGTCAGCACAAGGACGGGAATCTTACGCGTGGTCTTCTTCCGATAATCGTCGAAACTGGGCATCATCTCGGCCATCTTGTTATACAAGCGCGTCCGCTCCGGTTCTTCAGCCACAGCCGCATGAACACGGAATGTTTCCGTCCCCACTTCTATCGTAACAAGCGGATGGGCAACAAGGTTGTAATACCAATCAGGATTGGTCGGCGCTCCGCCTTTGGACGCGATCACGACGAACCGTTCGCCGTCTCTCACATACGCGACGGGGTTGATTCGTTCCTGCCCGCTCTTTGCTCCTTTTGTATGAAGGAGGAGCAGAGTCCTGCCTTCAAACCGTCCGCCCACGCGGCCCCCGTTAGCGCGAAATTCATCAATGATTGTTTTATTTCTGTCATACACTGCACTCATGACAATCTCCTTATGAAATCAAAACTCACGATGCGCCGGGAAATTTAATTCTTACCAACTCATTTAGAAGCAGTTTCATAACCTAAAGGAAGGGGTTGCGCAAAAAGGCAACCTGTGGCTTAACCAACTCGGAGGAGCAAGCATGAGCCAACGACGAAGTAAGCCACTTCTGACCGACAAACAATGGAAATTAATCGAACCT
>JBHORD010000142.1:0-28057 GCA_042408355.1 Anaerolineales bacterium | reverse complement strand
CATTACCGCATCTACGAAGTGCCGATCTCGTTCAATCCGCGCGATTATTCGGAGGGGAAAAAAATCAAACTGCAGGATGCCTTTGCCGCCGTGTGGACTTTGCTCAAATACAGGTTTGTGGATTAAAATGCCGCCCCTGCCTTTTTATCCAAACAATTCCACGCACAACGATTCCAAACCGTCCAACGCGTCGCGGACCGCATCCGATACGCCTTGATGCTCCTCCATTTCCGGCTGAACCACAACGACGAGCGTCTCCGGACGAACATCTTTCGGCAACACCTTGAACAACAGCGAAAGATCCGCGGCGAAAAGGGAAACCCCGGCTGTCCGCAGTTCATTCAGCCGAAACCAGGCCACCTCGCCCGCATTCGCATTGGGAATAAGCCCGGCGGCAAACACCAGAACAACATCGGGGCGTGAAGCCTCGATGATGCTCAAGTGTTTTTCGGGAATTGTTCCGCCGTCAATCAGTGGAACGCTCACTTTTCCCTTCAAACGTTTGACCAGAAAGCAACCCGCGCCTTCATCCCCGCGTTGACGATTGCCAATGCCAAGGATCAAGGTCTTTTTGTTCTCAACATACGGCCTGAGCTCATCAATCACGTTTGATTTCCCTTTGCTTATTTGACCGGCTTCTCAAACCGCCCAACCGACGGAAGCAAATGCTTCCATCGGTTGTCTTTTGGCAGACTTTTAATTTTTTATGGATTCACTGCAAAAACCTTTTTTTCAACACGAAGGACTCAAAGAAAATTCAAAGGCAGTTCGAAAACGTCGAACTTTTGCGCAGATGATCTTGAATACAAGCGCGCGGTTTTGTTCTTGCTCGACGGCCCTGGCGCGCTTGGCGGGGAAGAGGCCCTTTTGCAGTGGAGTCATTTTATGGCAAAACATTCACCGTGTAATCCAATACATAGTCGCCCGGTTGATAATCGGAGGTGCCGTCATTGATTTTGTCGGTGAATGTGGCGGTTGTCGTGAGGTGATGCCGGCCGACCGGCCAGTTGCTCAACGCAACATACAGCGTATGACATTGCTGTCCATTTTGTGAACTGTCCACCGCGGCGAAATCGCTCACGGGAACATCCTGACCATCCAGCGTGAATTTCAATCGAATGCTCTTGAGGTTGTTGTTGAGAATATCCGTGGTTGTGGCGCACCAGCCGTAGGCCCATAGCACCTGATCGGTTACAGACAAGGTGACCGTGTAAGTCAATGTCCCCGGTTTTGCAAAATCGGACGCCTGATACTGCTCGGCGGCCTTTTGCTCGAGGGCGGGCGCGCCGGCGTTCGCCGCCGCCTGCGACTCGCTGATTGTATCAATCGTCGGCGCGCTGGCCGCGGGCTGAAGCGTGACAGATGGCGTGGGCACGCTGGAGGACGAACCCTGTGAGGAGGAACTCGATCCTCCAAGCACAGCCTGAATCGCGGCGTTCAACACAACGTCATCGGTGGAGGCGGCATTCGAGGCGTTGACCGGCACTTTGATCGTCGGCTTGACGCCCTGTCCTTCGAGGAAGAGACTGCCATCCGGCAGTACGAAGCGTCCAAACGGAAATTGCATCGAAAATCCTTCCGGCATTTCGAATTGTCCGCGTGAGACTTCCGCCTCGACACCCGCCGTCGGATATTGTCCAACCACCATCATGCCGGGCACCTGACTGAATCCATACGACTCCAATTCACAGGCGCTGAAGCAGGCCGGGCCTACCAACAACGCCATCTTTTTGAAACTATATTGTTCGACGAACGGCAGGAATTTTTCGGGCACGCCTTCGGGTTGGAATTTTCCAGATTCGGCGCTGTAGTATTCGAGCTGTCCAAGCGTGACCGTATTCGTATTCAAAAAGCCTTCCAGCCCCAGCGGGGAACCACCGCTGTTGTAACGCATGTCAATAATCAAACCGTCAACCTGACGATCCTGAAATTGCTGCAGGGCGCGCTGGAACAGACGCACGATCAGATTCAAATCATCGTAGTTGCTGTTGACGCGGATGTAACCGATCTGCGAATTGCCTTGATCCAGGATTTTGTAATCCACGGGCAAAAGCGGATCGGTGTTGACGCCATAATAAAGCGAAGTGCGCGCAAAACTATCGCGCTCTTGAATGGCGGTCAACGTGACCGTTTGGGATTGTCCGCCCGGATTCGTAAACGTAACCGTGGCTTTCGTCCCGGGCTGTGCGCGCAGGAGATACCGCATCTGCTGTAATCGAATCGCGAAGTCGGATGATTGATTGGAATAAATATGAGCATTGGCGACAGCCTGGTCAATCGGCGTGCCATTGAAAGCGGTCACCACCGCGCCGACTTTCATCCCCGCCTGTTCCGCCGGTCCGCCGCTGGTCAAATAGATGACCATGTAACTGCCGTCATCCAATTGGCGGATGGCAAAACCATAACCGCCGGCGGTGGCGTTTGCAAAGTCCTGCTGAGCATATTGACCGCCGTCCAGGCCGACATGCCCATCCTTGAAGGCCCATGTAAAATCGCGCAGGGCGAGATAGAACGCATTCGGATCATGATTTTGTTCGGCGGCCGCAACGCGCGGCTGTATCTGCGCATATAACTGATCCCAATTCGGCTGTTTGCCCTGAATGCCGTTGAACGCATAATCCTGTTTGACAAGATTGAACATGTCGTCAAAGGCTTTGGTGTACGACTCGTTGGAAAAATCCTTGACCGCCGCAGACTTCGGTTCATACAACGTCAGATTTGGAATCGGGACCTGGGTAACGGTGAACGGCTCTTTATCCAAATTGACAATCGAATAACCCGCCGGGATCGGGCCCACCGGATCGTCCGCCGTAAACAATTTTTTATCCGCCCCAAAACCGGTCGGGAATTTTTGATTTGCATCCGGCGCCCAGACGACGAGATTTCCGCCGATCACTTCATCGTTATTATCGCTGTCGGTGATCACCGAGGCCAGGTAATTCGGCCAGCCCTGCGACGGATCGTCGCCTTCCGAATAGGGACCGCCCGCCAGGTTTGGCCAGTAAGAGACCGCAAAGATTTGCACGCCGGCGTCATTCCTGCCGTCATTCGAAACATTCACCATGGTTCCAGTTGGTTTGGCCGGCAACTGCAAAGTGTATTTTCCGGTTTTTGATTTTGTATCTATGGACAGAAAGCCGAGCGTCTGTGAAGAAACCGGGATTGTCCAGTTTTGATCGCGCTTGACAAAACCGTACATATCCACCAGCGCCACAGCATTCTCGACATAATACGTCGTGATGATGTCGTTGGTATAAGTAAAGGTTCCCGTAATCTCATACGGCTGATTGCCCGAGGCGGGAATTGGAGCCGGTGTGATTTGCGGCAAATTAAACGCACTGCATGCTGCCTGCACCAGACTCAAAACCGCAAGAACTGAAATGATTTTAAATAAATGGGATTTCATCTCTGCTCCTTCAAAGTCTGGCAATTATAATGCCGAAGGTATAATCGAATTATGAATATCGAGGCGCAACTCAACGCAGAATTCGAACGCGCAGAGGCAGCGCGCGCCCGCGGCAACGAGGGACAGGCGCGGGTCTGCGCACGGCGCGCGGCGGGAATGGCGGCGCGCGAATATTTTGCGCGGCGCGGATATGCCGTCCGCTCGCCAAGCGCGATGGATTTGTTGAATCTGTTGATGGAAGAACCGCTTCTGTCTCCGGACCTCAAGCAGTCCGCCGCTTATTTGACGTTACGGGTGAACGAGGCATTCAAACTGCCGGTGAATGTGGATCTGATCGCCGAAGCCAGAAAATTGTGCGAGGGATTGTTAAAATGAAACCCTCCGAAGTTTGCAAGACTTCGGAGGGTCGCTTATCCGATATTTCGTCTTCCAAACAAGTGGAACAAGGCGCGGGCAACCGTAAGGACAACCAGCGTCCCTGAGATCACGCCGCCAAAAACAAGGAACAGTCTCTCCCAGTCGTGCAGGCGAAATGTGATCTCCTCACGCGGCGGAATATGAATGCGCCCGCGCAAACCGCGCACAAAATCCTTTCGAGGCGCAATCCGCTTCAACGTCCCGGCCAGGCGCGCTTCAAGCGCGTCCATCTTCGATGTTTCAGAAGAATTCCTCTTGCTCATTCTTTCATCCATTTCCATCATAAACCATTGCAGTCTTTCCTGAAATTGCAATGCAGTGACAAACCGTCATTCCGCAGGATATAAAACCAGCGCCAGTGAGCCGGGCCCAAATTGAACCACCAGCGAAATCGAGAAATCGGTCAATTCCGCATCTTTGACGTTTAGATGCTTCTTTGCCTCTTCCAGCAACGCCCTGCCCGCCTCCGGGTCGCGGGCATGAGCCACATTGACATGAACAGGCATGTCGTCCACGGCTTGCTTCCCCAGTTCGATCACGCGCGCCAGGGCGGCTTTCCGGGTCCGGACTCTGTCCACCATATCCAGAAGCCCATCCTGAATTTTAGCGATGGGTTTGACGTTCAACGCCGACGCCAGCGCGGAGGAGAGCGTCCCAACGCGCCCACTGCGGCGCGCGTACTCAAGCGTGTCCATAGTAATGATCAATTGAGTGCGGGGCCGCACCGATTCCAGATAGCGGACAATTTCATCCACGCTTTTTCCGGCGCGGTCCATTTGGCGGGCGGTGCGGCACATAAAAGCCAAACCGGCTGATCCGCCCAGCGAATCAAACGGGATAATTTTGAATGTGTCCTTTAATTCATCCGCCGCAGCAACCGCAGAGGCATACGTCCCGGAAAGTTTGCTGGTGACGTGAATGGAGAGAATCGTATCGCCGGGTTTGAAATTCTTTTTATAGAATTCGACGAACTGATGCGGGGAAGGCTGGGATGTTTTTGGAAACGTCTTGTTTGTTTCCACTTCCCTATAAAAATCCTCGAAGCCCATTTGCTCAAACTGCACAAACGTTTTATCGCCGAATTGAATGTTGATGGGGATAACCCGAATATCGAACTCTGTTTCCCATCCGGACGGGAGGTCCGCGGCGCCGTCGGTTACAAGCCTCAGCATTGTTTAGTCTCCTTCCAGGTTTATATTCTGATCTCCAAGCTGATCGCGCAACGACAAAAGCGTCCGATGATAAAGGCTTTTGACCGCGCCTTCACTGCGTCCCATGATCTGACCAATCTCCGCGTTCGAAAGGTTCTCGACGAATTTGAGGATCAACAACGTTTGACGTTCCGGGGGCAGCTGCCGGATCAAACGCAGAAGCGCCTCCTGTTCCTGCGAGCGCACCAGCGTTGATTCCGGACGGTCTTCCACGGCTGAGGCGATGGGCGCATCGTTCAGCGGAATCTCCTGCCGCCGGCTGCGATCGCGATGCCAGTTGGCTACCAGATTGTGAGCAATGCGATACAACCATGCGGAAAACGGCAGGCCCCGGTCGGTATAATTGTTAATGTGATTCATCGCCCGCTGAAAAACACGAGCCGTCAAGTCTTCCGCGTCGTGGAGGTTCCCCGTCCGGTAATACACATAGTTAAAGATGCGTTCAATATAACGCTCGTAAAGCTGGCCGAACGCATCGCGGTCGCCTTGCGCGGCGCGGGACAAAATCTCTTCTTCGTTGAATTCAAATTCCGGCACAGATTAACCTTACCGGCGAGGTTTACTACCAATAACCCCGCCGGATTTGAGAAGTTGCATAATACGGTCCCGGGACCGGTTTGGATTTCGCGCCGAAGTATATCATGTCCGCTTGTGCAAAAATGCGGAACATGAAGACAGCGCTTTGGTCTATAATCGTGCAATCCCAAAAGGAGAACTGCTCATGCAATTCAACAACAACCGAACATATATTCTTCTGGGCATCGCGGCTGTGGTGATCATAGCCGGCATCGTCGTTTTGATCTCAGCGTTTGGATCATCGTCCGGCGGCCGCGCCACGCCCACCCTGAGCGTGGATGCGATTTACACATCGGCATATCAAACCGTTTCCGCCGCGCAGACTGCCCAGCAAGCCTCGCTCCCGCCAACCTCCACGCCCGAACCGAGTCCGTTTCCGACTTTGCCCGCGGCGTCGCCGTTGCCGGTCAACACACTGGTCATCGCCAGCCCAACGACAGGAGTCGCACAGGGATGCGACAGCTCGACTTACATCAGCGACGTCACGATTCAAGACGGCACGACAATGACACCGGGACAGTCTTTTACAAAAACCTGGGCAGTGCAAAACTCCGGCACATGCGCCTGGAACACAAACTACAAATTGATGTTCGTTTTTGGAACATCCATGAACGGCACATCGGCGCCCATTTCGCAAACGGTTCCGCCGGGAGGACAAACGCAAATCTCCGTCAATCTGGTCGCGCCCACAACGCCCGGAAATTACACCGGCAATTGGAAAATGCAGAACGACAAGGGGCAATATTTCGGAACGTATTTGACAGTCGTTATCAACGTGGTCGCGCCCACGGGAACCTCCACCTCAGCCGTGACGCCCACAGACACCAGCACGCCAACTGCAACCAATACGCCTGTAACTCCTGCCGCTGATGCTGCACCGTAAAATCGAACAACAAAAAACCGGAGCCAATCTTGGCTCCGGTTTTTTGTTTTGAAATTTGTGATTGGTATAATACAAGTTTGCTCTTTGTTCATCGTTTTGATAAATGAAACAAATGTACTATAATCGCAATTCCCAAAGGCTGATATGACTGCAAACGTGATTCGCGTCGTCGGCGCGCGCGTGCATAACTTGAAAAACATTAGCGTTGAAATCCCGCGCGATAAGCTGGTGGTCATCACCGGCTTATCGGGATCGGGAAAATCGTCGCTCGCTTTTGACACCATTTTCGCAGAAGGTCAGCGCCGTTATGTTGAATCGCTTTCGGCGTATGCGCGTCAATTCCTCGGTCAGATGGACAAGCCGGATGTGGATTACATTGACGGCCTCTCCCCCGCCGTTTCGATTGATCAGAAAGGCACCTCTCACAATCCGCGCTCGACGGTGGGAACCGTGACCGAAATCTACGATTACCTGCGTTTGCTCTTTGCGCGCGTTGGAATTCCACACTGTCCCATCTGCGGACGCGAAGTCGTCAGGCAATCCGCGCAGGAAATTGTGGACGCCATCGAATCGCTCCCGGACGGAAGCCGGATTCTGATCCTCGCGCCGGTCGTGCGCGGACGGAAAGGCACGTACCAGGCTGTGTTCGAGGAAATCCGCAAAGCCGGTTTTGTGCGCGCCCGCGTGGATGGGACGGTTCACTCCCTCGATGATGAGATCAACCTCGACCGCTACAAACAGCACGACATTGACGCAGTCGTTGATCGTCTCGTCATCTCACACGAGGGAAGCGAAGAGGACAAAAAAGCGGCGCGCTCGCGCCTGACCGATTCGGTCGAGACCGCCCTGAAGTTCGGCGAAGGATTGCTGACGGTTTCGATCCTCGATAATCGAAACTCGAACAGCGAAGCGCCGAATCTCGAATCTCGAAAATCAAACGCCGAATCGCCGAATAACGAATTACATTTTTCCGAAAATCTTTCCTGCCCCGTTCACGGCATCAGCCTGCCGGAGATCGAACCGCGCACGTTTTCGTTCAACACGCCGCACGGCGCCTGCCCCGATTGTCAGGGTTTGGGCAATAAACTTGAAATTGATCCCGATCTTTTGATGCCCGATAAAGATTTGTCGCTGAACGAGGGCGCAATCGTGGCAATGGAATGGAGCGGGCCGAAGGAAGAAGGCGGTTATTACTGGCAGTCGCTCGAAGCCGCCGCGCATTTTTTTGACATTGACCTCGACAAACCGGTCAAAGAACTGCCGAAGGAAAAACTGGACATCGTTCTTTACGGGACGCGCGGCAGGGAAATCCCAATCAAATATAAAAGCACAAAAGGTCACGAGTTCACTTTTGCGCGCGACTTCGAAGGCGTGGTCGGAAATTTGGAACGCCGTTACCGCGAAACCAACTCTGAATACATCCGCGAGAAGATCGCGGAATTCATGTCCGATAAACCCTGCCCGACCTGCAAAGGGAAACGTCTGCGCCCTGAGGCGCTCGCGGTGACGGTAGCCGGCGCGAATATCATCGAAGTGACCTCCTGGCCGATTCTGAAAACGCTGGACTGGATCAATGAACTATGGGGAAAGAAATCGCCGCTGACCAACCGCCAAAAGACGATTGCCGAACGCATCATCAAGGAAATCAAAACGCGGCTCGGGTTTCTTGTGGACGTGGGACTCGAATATTTGACGCTCAATCGTTCCGCCGGTTCGCTCTCGGGCGGCGAAGCACAGCGCATCCGGCTTGCGACACAGGTCGGCTCGCGATTGGTCGGCGTGCTGTATGTTTTGGATGAACCGTCCATTGGATTGCACGCGCGCGATAACACGCGCCTGCTCAACACGCTGAAAGGCCTGCGCGATCTTGGCAATACCGTTTTGGTCGTCGAACACGACGATGAAACCATCCGCGAAGCCGATTGGATCATTGACCTCGGTCCCGCGGCAGGCGAGCACGGAGGCCGCATCGTCGCGGAGGGAACGCCGAAGGAGATTCTGGCAAACCCGCACTCGTTGACGGGACAATATCTTTCGGGGCAGAAGCAGGTTCCAGTCCCGAAGAAGAGGCGTGAAGGCAACGGCAAACACCTCGCCATCGTCGGCGCGCGCGCCAATAATCTCAAGAACCTCACCGTTCACATTCCGCTCGGAAAATTGGTCTGCATCACGGGCGTATCGGGAAGCGGAAAATCCACGCTGGTGCTCGACGTGCTGTATAACGCTCTGGCCGCCAAACTCATGGGCGCACACACCACCGCGGGCGAGTATGAGCGCATCGAAGGCATCGAATGGCTCGACAAAGTGATTGATATTGATCAATCGCCAATCGGCCGGACGCCGCGCTCGAATCCCGGAACCTACACCGGCTTGTTCGATGAAATTCGAAAATTGTTTGCGGAACTGCCCGAAAGCAAGGTGCGCGGATACCGGCCCGGACGTTTTTCCTTTAACGTTCATGGCGGACGATGCGAAGCGTGCCAGGGACAGGGCGAACTGCGCATCGAAATGCAATTCCTGCCCGATGTGTACGTGCCGTGCGATGTGTGCCACGGCAAACGATTCAACCGCGAGACGCTGCAGGTGATGTTCCACGACAAATACAACATTGCCGATGTTCTGGATATGACAGTGGATCACGCCCTCGAAGAATTTTCAGCGTTCCCGGCGATGACAAGCAAATTGAAACTGCTTCAAGAAGTCGGATTGGGTTACGTGAAGATCGGGCAGCCCGCCAACACGTTGAGCGGCGGAGAATCCCAGCGCGTCAAACTGGCGAAGGAACTTTCGCGCCGCGCCACAGGCCGGACTTTATACGTGCTCGATGAACCCTCGGTGGGTCTCCATGCCGCAGACGTGCACAAATTAATCGAAGTGTTACAGCGCCTGGTGGATGCGGGCAATTCGGTTTTGATCATCGAACACAACATGGACATCATCAAAGTCGCCGACTGGATCATTGACCTCGGCCCTGAAGGCGGCGACCGCGGCGGCGAGGTGGTCGCCGAGGGCACGCCGGAACAGGTAATGAAAGTCAAGGGTTCATATACCGGACAATTTTTGAGAGAACATTTACAGCATTTCCATCGCCCTCCTGCGAAAGCGCATTAGCCCTGCCAGAGGCAGATCCACGAACGCATTCCACATCAAAGAAACAAAACATCTGGCGCTCCCCCGCGAAACACGATTGGCTTGCGGCTTC
This sequence comes from Anaerolineales bacterium, assembly GCA_042408355.1. GTDB lineage: Bacteria > Chloroflexota > Anaerolineae > Anaerolineales > Villigracilaceae > Fen-1038. The sequence continues at coordinate 18,362 of JBHORD010000142.1, read as the reverse complement.
TGCCGCAATGTTGATTCCGCCCCCCAATTGCGCGATACTTGTTTCAACAACTCAGACTTTTCAACTCAGAGAGGAATTCCACATGCCAAACCTTATTGGTAAGAGCGGTCGTTTGTTCGGCGAGCAACAGCCCGGTTCGGATGAAGTCAGTTTCAAGGTGGATAACACCAGCGAGCAGTATTACAACTCCCCGTATCACAAACAACATCAAAATCAAGTCCTGCCGATCCCGTCGCCGCGCCTCAAACCGCCGCCATCCGCTCACAATGCGGCCGGCCGATTCGGCGGCTGTCTGTTTCCAACAATCACATGGAATTTTGCTGGTTCACGCCGACGGAGAAGTCCTGCAATCAACGGGCGCGCTGACCAGTGCAGGCCATAAAATGGCGTAATGATTTTCCAGTCAAGACACAACTTGTTGCCAAGTTTATCCAAGCGCGCATACGTCAAATAGTTTTCGCTTGGCAAATTATCTGAAGCAAAACCATATTGTTTTGTGAATTGCGCTTCGCGCTCGGCAACCATCTGCGCGCCGCTGGACGCATGGCGATAAACCGGCGAGTCGAGGATGACGAGCGCGCCCGACGAATCTAAAACCCGCAAAGCTTCTGTCAACGTCGCTTCGATATTGAGCGAGTAATGAAGCGAGGCGTTGAACAAAATTACATCTGCTGAATTTTCAAGAAATGGCAGGCGGTCAAACTCTGCCTGGACAGAAAGAAATTTAGCATCATAAAATCGATGACATCCGAGGCCATCGAAATCGTTCACGGTTAGATCCACCGCGGCGGCTTGATGGCCGCGCAAAGCCAATCGATTCGCCAGCCAGCCGTTGCCCGCTCCCAAATCCAGAATCTGCAAAGGGCGTTTGCCTTGCTTTTCCATGGGAAGGATAACGTGTTTGAGAAACGCGTCAAAGCTTTTGGCGCGGATGCGCCAATCTGCGGACATGCGGCCGCTCAGATCGCGGTAGGGCAGGTTGGTGTAATACGCTTTGTCGCGGGAGCCGCGCCCCTCGAGACGGCGAACCGTTTCATAGTCCCGGATGAAGCGGGAAAAATATTCTTCGCGCTCCGGCAGCAGCATCCGCCAGATGCCGTCCACTTGACGAAACGTCAATCCATCTTTCTGACATTGTTTCCTCGTGGCGTTTTCTTCATTGAGCAATCCGCCGCACTTCGGGCAGGCCAACGAAAAAATTGATTCAGTCATCGAACGAATCCAGAACGTTGATCAATGTGTCCAACACTTTTTCGATCTTCAAATGGAGTGCGCGCAGATCCGGCGGCGCAGACCAGCGCGGCCTGGCGAGGCTGTCGCCAATGATCAAAACCGACGCCGCTTCCGCGCCTCGCACGTGCGCCGCGGCGAATAATCCCGCGCTTTCCATGTCAACAGCCTGAACGCCTTCGTCTTGAAATTGTCTTGCTTCTTCGCGCGTTTCGCGGTACGGCGCGTCGGTGCTCCATGTGGCGCCGGTTGTGAATGCAAGATGATTTTTGTTCAACGCCTGCGCGACCGCGTCGACAAGTTTTGCTGACGCGCTCACATCTTTTCGCGGCGGAAGATAATGATAGGATGTGCCTTCATCGCGTATGGCGCGATCACAAACCACGAGACTGCCCGGCTCCAACTCGGGTTGAAGCCCGCCCGCCAGCGAAAGAATCAAAAACCGCTTTGTTCCCCACGCCATCATTTCTTCGGCAATGCTGGTGATGGCCGGCGCGCCGATTCCGAAATTTCCCAGCACGCCAATTTTGTCATGTGTTTGTCTTAGCAAATAAACGTCGCCCAAAAAACCGCCGACGCGACGCGAAGCGTATTTCCATGCGAAGCGCTTCATCACGCCGTTATACAAACACAGCACCGCGCCGCGCGGCGCGGAAAAATTTCCAAGCCCGCCCTGTTTGCGCCGAAACTCGATCATCTGTTCGGCGGTCAACAGCGCAGGCAGTTTATATTTCTCGGGGAAGATCGGAAAGTTCATGTTCTTTGCCTCGGATTCCAAATTTGACTCTTTCGCTGACAAGCAGGATCACAGATTGAAGCGACTCGGCACACAAGGCCGCCCATGCGGCTCCTTCGGGACCCCGGAGCGGAATCCACCAAAGATTCAGAATCAACAATCCCAGCAGACCCGCCGTCAAGGCGCGTGCGACGAGGCGTTCCTTGTTCGCGGCCAAAAATGAAAGTGTGAGATACGTGTTGACGGTAAATGGAATCAACATCCATCCCAGGATTCTCAAGACGTTGGCCGACTCATGGAAGCGGCTTCCATAAAGCAAAGCGGTTATCGGCGCGGCAAAGGCGCACAAAATCAATGCGCCCGCGACCGCGCCGGCAATCAGCGCCCTCCATGAAAATCTGAAAGTTTGAAGCCAGCGGCTTCGATTAACCAAATCGGTTTGTGCATAAGCCATTGCCGGATACAACGCGGCGAACACCGCAATGTGGATTCCCTTGGACGCCTCCACCGTTCGCGCCGCGGCGGAAAATAAGCCGGTATCGGCCGGGCCGCGCATCGTCGAAAGCATATAAACGCTCAGCCGTTGATAAAGCATTCCCAGCAAGGCGATTAATGCAATCGGCGCGGCCTCTCGAATCAAACGAAACAAATCCGAAAACGGTCCGCGCCGCGTTTGAAAGAAATCTGGAATGGTGATGCCGCAAATAATTCCGGCCGCGGCCGCCGCGAAGGTTTGAACAGCCACAAGAAAAATGGATAAATGAAGGACGCTGAGATTTGAAAGAAACACAATTCCAACTTGCAAGCCGGCAACCAGGATGTTCAAAAAAGTGTACGCGCCCATGTTTTGTTTTCCGCGCAAGGCCGTGGTGAAAACCGTGAAGAACGCCAGCGGAATGAGCGCCAGGCTATAAATTTGCAGGGCTGTAACCGTTTCAGGATTCTGGTTTGGAATGGACGATCCCGCCAGCCAAATCACAATGATGAACAATCCGGAAAGCGCCAGTTGCAAAATGAGCGCGGCGGATAAACGCGAAAGAATATTTTGCGCCGCGATCTCGCGGATGAGAAGCATGTCCGTGCCGAACGTCGTCAAGGTATTGGCGACGTAAAGAACAGCGGCGATGAACGCGTACTCGCCAAAGCCCGCGCTCCCCAGCCGGCGCGCGAGGACGATGGTAAATGCAACCGTCAATCCCTGCGCGCCGAAGCGGGAGAGGATCATCCACAGCGCGTTTTTGCTGAGTCGAATTGGCTGGTTCATCGTTGTTTCGGGTTGTAACGCATGGACAGGATGTAAAAATCTCCCCAGCCATTCCACGGCCAGTGAGGAGATAATTTATCGTCGAGCCAACTCAGGATTTTATAAAGGCGTTTGAATTGTTTGGCAAAGTTCTTGCTCTCGGCGGTCGGCGTGATGACGGATAACCCTTCGAGCGCGATCAAATCGAAATCTTGGCCAAACCAACTCAATGCTTGGCGCGGCGAAAAATAATAAACGTCGAAATGCAATCCTTCGAGATTGGCGCCGACGCCCTGCGGCGCGAATCGCCGGAATGCCAGCCGAAAATTGCCGCGAAAGACTTCAGCCATTTCCCACAAGCAGACGCGCGGCATGAGCGCCCAGGTTATCAACCCGCCAGGTTTTAGAATCTTTGGCAGTTGTTGAATCACGGGCCTCAGGTTTGGAATGCAATTGAGGCCGCCGAGGTCGGAGAAGACCGCGTCGAAGGGCGCGCCCGGCACGTTGTCCAGAGAAAGAAACGAACGCTCCTCGATTGTGATTCGATCATGGAGTTTCAACTCGTCCACTTTCTCGCGCAGGCGCTCCAACATCCCCGGCGCAATATCCGTGGCGTGGATGCGATAGCCGCGCTGTGCCAATGCCACCGCATCGGTTCCCGTGCCCGCGTTGAGTTCGAGAATTCTTGAGCCGGGCGGAATCACACGCGCGGCGTGATCGTAAACTTTATTTCGGATGCGCGTGAGATGCGGATGATCGCTTGCAAAAGAATCATATTTCGCGGCAGTGCGCGAGAAGGCTTCGGCGATGACATCGGTTTGCGGCGGTTGATTCATCGCGTCTCTTGCGGGCTGGGCGTGGCCGCGGCTTCATGGGGCATATGCGGCAAAGCAGAAACGGTTGGATGGGATTCTTTCGCGAGCGCATGGAGCTGCGCGCGGGCGAGCGGCAACGTAATCAAATTATAGGCAAGCCGCGCGGCAGTCTTCAAATTCGGCGCAGATTTTAATTTCTTCCACGCCTGGCGGGCGCGAAATTCTTTATGCACCGCGCTGTGCAGTTTGCGGTAGAAAGCCGTCGAAAACGGGCCGCGATACAACATGGCAAGGTCGTCGGAATCCTGCCAGTTTTGTTTTTCGCCGAGTTGTTCTTGCACCGCATCAAAAAACTTTGTGCCGGGCATTGGATACGAAACCGAAATGCCGATGTCATCCGGATCGCATTCGCGCACGAGTTGAATTGTCTTTTCGATGTCTTCGCGCCTTTCGCCCGGATAGCCAAACTGCAAAAAGAAACCGACTTGAATGTGCGCGGCTTTTAGCCGCCGCGCGGCTTCGCGGATTTGATCCACGCGCGTGCCCTTGTCCATCGCGTCGAGAATCTTTTGCGAGCCGGATTCCGCGCCCATCCAGATGGTCTGCGCGCCCGCGGCGCGCAGTGATTCCACTTCGCCTTCGCGCGTCAACAAATCGGCGCGGCTTAAGGCTTTGAACGGGATGCCTGCATTTTGCGCTTTGACTGCCTCTGCAAAACGCGTCAGCCAGCCGGGCTTCAATCCGAAAATATCGTCGGCAAACCAGATATGATCGGGATGATAATTTTCTTTCAGCCATTTCATTTCTTCCGCGACGTTTTCCGGAGAGCGCGAATGATAGCGCTGTCCCCAAATGGGCTTGGCGCACCAGTTGCAGTGAAACGGACAGCCGCGCGTTGTGACCATGTTCATCGAAAAATAGCCGTGATGTTTCATCCAGATTTTTCGATAACGTTCGACATCCACCAGATCCCATGCGGGAAACGGAAGCGCATCAAGATCGGAAATATCGGCGCGGCGTTTTGCGTTTTTTGTTTTCCGCGATACAAGCCCAACGATTTGATCCGCGTCTTTCCCCGCCGACAGTTGATCCAGCAATTCGACGAGCGTTTCTTCGCCCTCGCCGAGCAGGACAAAGTCCGCGCCGCGCCCGAGATACAAGCCGGCGTGATCGGTCGCGTCCGCGCCGCACAAGATGATCGTGCATCCGCGCGCCTTCGCCATGTCAATCATCGTGAACGCGGCTTGACGCATCCGCATGAGGCACATTTTGGAAAGATAGTTGAAGTTATCTTCGTAAAGAATGGCGAATGTCGGACGCTCTTTATCCAGAGCCTCGGCCCATTCATTCTCCGACTCGGCCAGCATGGCATCGAAGAGCGCAACATCATATCCGTGCTGGCGCAGATAACCGGCGGCGTACAACGTACCCAGCGGCGGATACGGCTGCATGGCCTCCCAAAGTTTGGGGTCGAAGCGCAGGTAGTAAGACTGGCCTAATAAAATTCGGCTCATGGAGCCCTCTCGATTCCGAGTTTTGCCAAACGCTGTTGAAACAGTTGAAGCGTCCGCGCCCCGTGATGATCGAAGTTGCCCTGACAAATATCGGCAGTGAACGTTGTTTCCAATCCGAAGCCGTTTTGACGCGTCAAGCGCGCCATCTTGCGATTCATTTCCCAGGCTTCCACGCGGTTGCCAAGTTTGCCGCGCAAAGGAAACTCGAAAATTTTATTTAATGCAACGTTTTTGCTTTCGAGAGGATTGGGCGCGCCGTCAGCGTTGGGAAGAAATTCCTTTGTCCATGCATTGATTTGACGCAGGCGGGCATAAACATCCGCGCCGGTAATCGGAATCATCTGGCAAAGCTCGTGCGCGGAATATAAATCTTTCTGCCGCCATTCCAGTGCGCGCTCCGAGATAACCAGATTCGGGCAAATTACACTGCCAGCCAATTTCGTCAAGCGGTTGAAGAGCAATGCGAAAGCACGGGCTGTCCAAACGCGGCCGTGCGCGGCGACGACCATGTAATCCAGGTCGCCGGTCTCGCCGCAATTGCGAACGGCCAACGAGCCAGTGAGCCCAACCATGCGGACGAAAGGCAGTATGCCGAGGATTTGTCCGTAACGAACGGCGCGCTGAAAGGCGGATTGGGAAATGGCATTTCGTTTTTGCCGTAACGCAACAGCCGACTCGCGGCCTTTGAGAAAATAAAAGCCGTCTTTTTCTTCAATGTCTGGATGATGATCCAATGCCAAAGTCAAATCATCGAAGGCGGCTGGCACGGTCAAATAACGATGCAGTTCCTCGAAGCGCAGCGGATAATCGAACACGTCGGCGTAAGCCAGCGTTTCGAGGACGGCGCGTTCGAGAGAAATCGTCCGAGGCGCGGGGAGACGGACAAACGTATCGAGGGTCAAATCAGCTCCTTAAACGGCGGGCCGTTTGCAGTCCGGTTTTGAGGCGGGGTTTTATTCAACGCCACGGCCCACAATCCCAACGCCAAATACAACCATAGCCGTCCAGCAGTCAGCATCCAGGTGTAGTAATCGAAGAAGCCGGCGACCGTTACGGAACATAACAACGCCGCGGCGGCAACGGTCAGCGGATTCGATAAGAAAGATTGACGCTGTCTGCAAAATATTACGAATGGCAGAACGATCAATGCAAGATAAAAGACCGCACCGAATACGCCGGTCTCGAGGGCGGCGTCGAACAATGCAAAATGGACGGGTTCATAAGCAACCGGAAATTGCGGATAATACGCTTTGAAGGCTAATGGTGAGACGCCGAGGCCGACGCCCGTCAGCGGATGTTGAAGGAAAATCGGGGCGGCGTAATTCATCAGCAGGACGCGCTCGCCGAGGGATTGTTGCTCAACGGTTGGCGTGTTGAATGAGTTGTTCGCTCCCAGCCGTACGCCGAAGAAACGCGCATAGGCGAGGATGAACGGCGCGAGGAGAACGATGCCCGCCAATGCAAGCCATGATAAATATCGAATGGTCTTCCGACCGCGATAAATCATTTCGGGAAAAACGATAAAGGCCGCGCCCGCCAAAAACGCCAGCCAGGCGGAACGCGAAAAAGTCACGAGCAGCGCCGGAAGCGCGGGGAGAAGAAAAATCAGCGCCATTGAGCGCGTGGGTTGATGAAAATACGCGGCGAGTAAAATCAACGAAGCAAAGGCAAGACAGCCGCCGAGGATGTTAGGATGGTCGCTCAAGCCGTAGGCGCGCAGCAAACGGACTCCGTTGGCAACCACGACGCTGACGCCCGTCCAGGCCGGATTGAGAACGAGTTCGCCGAATCGCTGCAAATCCACCGAACGCTGGGCGATGAATTGAGCAATCGCAACAACCGCCTCGCCAGCCGCTTGCAATCCAACAGGAACGATTATCCAGTTGACCGAATGAATTTCGTTGACAACAAAGAGATAAAACGCGAACAGCGCCATCAGGCGGATCGAATGGTACAGGGAAAGCAATGGATTCAAGCTGGCTATGATTGAAATCCAGCCTGCGGCTGTCAGGCCCGCGAGCGGAATCCAAACGTGGCGCGGACCGGGCGTCATTTTTCGCGGCGAGAACAAAAATGAAATTGCCCACAAGACCAACGTCGCCAACAGGAAGATGTCAGCAATGAACAGCAGGAGATCGGTGTAATCGGCGTAGACTGGCGGGATGGATTGTTCAAGCAGAACAAACCGGTATCGAACGGGGATAAGAATAACTGTAAGCGCGAAGGCGAGGCGCGCCGCGAAGGTCAGCGCGGTAGAAATATTTTGGCGAATCGGTTGATTAAGAAAACGGCTCACTGGAGGTCGGTCTACCAATAAAAACGCCGGACATTCGTGAAATGGATTTATGAAATTATAATGTTCCATCGCCCTTATGCCAATTCAAATTGCGGTCAACGGCAGGTTTGAGGGACGGCGCATCGCCGGCGTGGAGCGTTATGCGTCCGAGATTCTGCGCCGCCTCGATGGACGCGTGAGAATCGTCAAACCGCGCCATGTGCTGACCGGCTTGCGCGGGCATCTCTGGGAACAATTGATTTTGCCGCGTTTGATTTCCAAAAATGAATTGCTTTGGTCGCCCGCCAACAGCGGACCGATCGCCGTGGCGAATCAAGTTGTGACCATTCACGATTTGACGCCGCTCGAACATCCGGAATGGTTCGTTCCAGCGTATTCTTTGCTATATCGTTCTCTATTTCCCATGCTGGCTCAGCGCGTAAAGTGCGTGCTTACGCCCTCCGATTTTGTCAGGCAAAAAGTGATGCGGCGTTTTGCGCTTCCCAAAGATCGCGTAGTTGCGATTCATGAAGGCGTCAACGCGGAACGATTCCGGCGGACTGATTCTCCATCGGTTCGTGCGCGTTATCAATTGCCCCAACAATACATTTTGTTTATTGGTTCGCTTCAGCCGCGCAAGAATTTGTCCGCCCTGCTCGATGCATGGAATTTGATAAAAGATGAATTCCCCAAAACGGCGCTGGGCATCGCCGGCGGCGAAGGTCATGTGTTCCGCCGCGTCAAATTACCGGACAAGATGGAAAGAGCGACGCTTCTCGGTTATGTCAAAGAGGCCGATTTGCCTGCGCTGTATTCGGGCGCGTCGGTGTATGTTTTGCCGTCCCTCGAGGAAGGCTTCGGGTTGACCATGCTTGAAGCGATGGCGTGCGGAACGCCGGTCATCGCCTCGAACGGCGGCGCCCTGCCGGAAGTTGCGGGCGATGCGGCAATGTTTGTTGAGGCACGGTCGGCGAATCAAATTGCAGACGCCTTGAGAAAACTTTTATCGGATGAACGTCTGCGTTCTGAATTTAGCAGGAAAGGATTGGCGCGCGCCTCCCGGTTCACATGGGAAAAATCGGCGGCGGAAATCCGGGATGTGCTTTCTCGTTATGCCTGAAAAACCCCACATCGCCATGGTCATAGACGCCATGCCCGCCTACGCGGGCGCCGAACGCGTGCTCGCCTCGGCGCTGGAGCTTTATCCCGACGCTTCCGTGTACACATCGGTGTACAACCCTTCCGCGTTCATCGGTACGCCCATCGCAAAACACACAGTGCACACTTCATGGATTCAGCATGTGCCGGGCGGACTGGTTCATTATCGAAAATTTCTCCCGCTTCTGCCGGCGACGTTTGAACAGTTCGATTTGAGCGATTATGATCTCGTGCTTTCTTTCAGTTACGCGGTGGCGCACGGCGTGCTTTGCCGCCCCGATCAGCTTCACGTCAGTTACACATTCACCCCGCTTCGTTACGCGTGGCAAAACGCGGACGAATATTTTCGGCATGGACTTTCATCGCTGATTGCGAAACCAATTTTGCATCTCTTCCGAATCTGGGATCGAAACGCCGCTTCGCGCGTGGACCATTTTGCGGCGATTTCACAATGGACAGCGGACTGCCTCCGGCGCGCCTACGGGCGCGAGGCGGAAGTGATTTATCCGCCTGTTGCAGTGGAACGATTCAAACCTTCGGGGCGGCGCGAAAATTATTTCGTCGCCCTTTCGCGTCTGGTCAAACATAAGCGAATGGATTTGATCGTAGACGCGTTTTCAAGATTGGGCTTGCCGCTGATTATGATCGGCGCCGGCCCCGAACGCAAACGGCTCGAAGCGCGCGCCAAGGCGAATATCAAATTTCTCGGCTGGCAAAGCGACGAGACGGTCGCTGGCATCCTGGGCCGCGCCCGCGCCCTCGTCCACGCCGCGGAGGAAGATTTCGGATTGGTGATGGTCGAAGCGCAGGCCGCAGGCTGCCCGGTCATCGCCTTTGAACACAGCGCGGCGCGCGAAACCGTCCTTGAAGGAAAAACCGGTTTGCTGTTTTCGGAACCGACCGTTGATTCGCTGATTCGAACCATCCAATGTTTTATCGAAAAAGAAAAAGACTTCAAGACGAATGACATCCTTGAAAACGCCAGCCGTTTCTGCAAGGAACGCTTTCAACAGCAATTTGCCGGAATGATCGAACGCGAATGGCGGAAGTTCGTTGGTTCTTCCAGAAAATAAGATTCCCCTGTCATAGCGCGTGGCGCTTTGGCGTCACGCGGCAATCTCCCAAAACAAACAACTGGATGTTGCTTGAGACTGCCACAGCAGAAGTACGCCGCTCGCAATGACATAAATAAGCGGGTAGAATATTTGAAGGAAACGTGACGAAATTCCCCTTTACACAAACAAAAAATTATCCGATGATAAAGATGTTTTCAATTGATTGTAATTACAGCGGAGAAATGAAATGGCTTTGAAAATCCCGGTTGTTGAAAACATCCTGAGCGCCAACGACCGTCTGGCAGAGGAAAACCGCGCCCGCCTCGACGCGGCCGGTCTATTCTCGATTAACCTGATGGCTTCGCCCGGCGCGGGCAAGACCTCCCTCATCGAACAGACCCTTGCGCGCCTCGCCGACAAATTGCGCATCGCAGTTGTGGATGGCGATATTGCCACCTCTCTCGACGCCAACCGCGCCGCCGCGGCCGGCGCGCAGGCCTCGATTCAAATCAACACCGGCGGCGAATGTCATCTCGACGCGGTCATGTTGCAGGGCGCGCTCAATCAACTTGAGCTCTCAAAGTTTGATTTGCTCATTGTCGAAAACGTCGGCAACCTCGTTTGCCCCGCAGACTTCCGCCTCGGCACGCATAAATCCGTTTTGATCGCCTCTACGCCCGAAGGCGACGACAAGCCATATAAATATCCCGGCATGTACCGCGGCGTGGACGCGTTGATCATCAACAAGATTGATCTTCTGCCTTATCTCGATTTCAAGATGGACCACTTTCGACGCGGCGTCGAAGCGCTCAATCCCGGCCTTGCGGCGTTTCCGGTTTCATGCCGCACAGGCGAGGGCCTCGACGCGTGGGTTCACTGGCTGGTCCAAAACGCAAAACGCTGATGCAAGGACTGCGCGTCCACATTACCGGTATTGTGCAAGGCGTCGGCTTTCGGCCATTTGTCTATAACCTTGCCGCGCGCATGAATCTCAAAGGCTGGGTGCGAAACACGTCCGCAGGCGTGGACATCGAAGCGGACGGCGAGCGCGATGTTTTGGAGGCGTTTGTCAAAGCCTTGCGCGACGAAGCGCCGACTCTTTCTCACATTGATGAATTGACCGCATCCTTCGGACCCGCCAACGGATTCCGTTCATTTGAAATCATCCACTCCGAATCCATCGACTCCGCCTTTCAGCCGATCTCGCCCGACGTTGCCGTCTGCGACGACTGCCTGCGCGAACTTTTCGATCCATCCGACCGCCGCTATCGTTATCCGTTCATCAACTGCACCAATTGCGGGCCGCGTTTTACGATTATCAAAGATATTCCTTACGACCGCCCCAAAACGACCATGGCTCCTTTTGCCATGTGTCCCGATTGCGAACGCGAATATACCGACCCATCCAACCGGCGTTTTCATGCACAGCCGGTGGCATGTCCGAAGTGCGGGCCCAAAGTTTGGTTGGAGCGTTGGAACGTTGAAGCGTTTGAACGTTCGAACGCTGGCGATGATGCAATTCGAGAAACGCGGCGATTGCTGGCTGAAGGAAAAATCGTTGCCATCAAAGGCCTCGGCGGGTTTCATCTCGCCTGCGATGCGACCAACTCAAAGGCCGTAAGCGAACTCCGCCGCCGCAAATTGCGCGTGGACAAACCTTTTGCTTTGATGATGCCAGACCTTGCGGCAATCGAACAGCATTGTTTTGTCAACGATGCCGAACGCGAGTTGCTGCAATCAACTGCAAGGCCGATTGTTTTATTGCGCCGCAAGCCAGGATCAAATATTACAAAAGAGGTTGCGCCAAATCAAGATTTTATCGGCGTGATGCTGCCGTATACGCCATTGCATTATTTGCTTCTTGAAAAAGCGGATGATTTTCCGTCAGCGCTTGTCATGACCAGCGGCAACTTGAGCGAAGAACCGATTGCCACAGATAACCAAGAAGCGCGTGAACGACTGGCGTCTTTGGCTGACGCGTTCCTGATGCACGACCGTGATATTCATATTCGGTGTGACGATTCCATAGTTCGCACGTTTGAACCTTCAAGCGTTGAAACGTTTCGACATGCCGGCGTTTACCCAATCCGCCGTTCGCGGGGATACGCGCCGTTTCCGGTCAAACTTCCCTTTGAAGTTCCACAAATCCTGGCGACTGGCTCTGAACTTAAAAACACTTTTTGCATTACGAACAAGAATTATGCCTTTCTAAGTCATCACATTGGCGATATGGAAAATTATGAGACGCTGAAATCGTTCGAGCAGGGCATTGAACATTTTGAGCGATTGTTCCGCGTCAAGCCGGAAGCCGTCGCCTGCGACATGCATCCGAATTACCTGGCTACCCGGTATGCGCTCGAACGCGCTGAACGTGAAAACCTTCCAGCTTTCAGTATTCAACATCATCACGCGCACATCGCGGCCTGCATGGCTGAACATGGATTGGACGGCTCGCGGCCCATCATCGGCTTATCGTTCGACGGAACGGGTTACGGCGAAGACGGCGCGATCTGGGGCGGAGAATTTTTGATCGCAGACTACAAATCGTATCAACGGCCATTTCATTTGCAATATTTTCCATTGCCCGGCGGCGACGCGTCCATCAAGAAACCGGCGCGCGCCGCGCTGGCTTTGCTTTGGTCATTGAGAATCGAATGGGACGAGCGCCTTGCGCCGGTCATGCAATTCAATAAAGAAGAACGCGGTCTTTTATACGCTCAACTGGAAAAGAAAATCAACACGCCGATGACATCCAGCATGGGCCGTTTGTTCGACGCGGCGGCGGCGCTGGCGGGCGTCCGGCAAATCGTCAATTACGAAGGACAGGCCGCCATCGAATTCGAGGCGTTGGCTGATCCGGCTGAGGCGGGGAGCTATTCCTTCGCGCTGAATCAAACCGAAGTCGAAGTAAGAAGCGGAATCGAAGCGTTGATAAAAGATGCGCTGGCAGGCGTCCGCACTTCCAAAATTTCGGCGCGCTTTCATAACGGTCTGGCTGATGTAATCCGGACGGCGGTTAATCGAATGAGTCAAGAGACCGGAATCCGCGAGGCCGCGTTGTCTGGCGGAGTTTGGCAGAATCTCACTTTATTACGACGAACTTTGTCACTATTGCAGGCGGACGGATTCACGGTATACCTGCATCGGCAGGTACCGACGAACGATGGCGGCTTATCGCTTGGGCAGGCGGTGATTGCCGCAAGTAGATTGCGAGGCTAAGATGTGTTTAGGAGTTCCCGGAAAGATCGTGGAGATTTACGAAAAGGGCGGACTCAAAATGGCGAAGGTGGATTTTGGCGGCGTGTTTCGCGAAGCCTGTTTGGATTATGTTCCCGAAGCGAAGATCAATGATTACTGCATAATTCATGTTGGGTTTGCCATCAGCCTTTTGAGCGAGAAAGAAGCGCAGGAGACGCTGGAGTTGCTGAAGCAAATCTCGGATATTGAACAGGAACTTGGGCCTGCGGCATGAGATACGTCAACGAATACCGCGATGCAAAATTAGTGCGCGGCGTGATTGACGAGATCCGCCGCACGGTGACGCGTCCGTGGACGTTGATGGAAATTTGCGGCGGGCAGACTCACGCCATCGTGCGCCACGGCCTGGACTTGTTGCTGCCCGCCGAAATTGAGTTGGTGCATGGCCCGGGCTGTCCGGTCTGCGTGACGCCGCTCGAATTGATTGACAAAGCCCTCGCCATCGCGTCGCGTCCGGATGTGATCTTTTGTTCCTACGGCGATATGCTGCGCGTGCCCGGCTCGGGCCGCGATTTGTTTTCGGTCAAAGCGCAGGGCGGCGATGTGCGCGTCGTTTATTCGCCATTGGACGCGGTCAAAATTGCTCAAGAGAATCCGGATAAACAAGTTGTATTCTTTGCGATTGGTTTTGAAACCACCGCCCCGCCAAATGTGATGAGCGTTTTGCAGGCGCAAAGACTCGGACTCAAAAATTATTCGATTCTCGTTTCGCATGTGCGCGTGCCGCCTGCGATCAATGCGATCCTTTCTTCGCCGTCAAACCGCGTTCAAGGGTTTTTATTGGCGGGTCACGTCTGCGCGGTGATGGGCTATCACGAATATCCATCGCTCGCGGAAAAATTCAAAACGCCGATGGTGGTCACGGGCTTCGAGCCGCTCGATATTGCAAATGGAATCCTGCAAACGGTTCAATTGCTCGAAGCGAATAAAATTGAAATTGGCAACGCTTATTCACGCACAGTAACTTTCGACGGCAATCGACCCGCGCAGAAAACGATTCAAAAAGTATTCATGGAATGTGACCGCAAGTGGCGCGGCATCGGGATGATTCCGATGAGCGGCTGGTGCTTGCGTCCCGAGTTCGACGAGTTCAACGCCGAAAAAAGATTCGACGTGGAAGCAATTACCACAAACGAGTCGCCGTTGTGCATTGCAGGGCAGATCCTGCAGGGGCTGAAGAAGCCGCATCAATGTCCCGCGTTTGGAGGCGCCTGCACGCCCGAGCATCCGCTCGGCGCGACGATGGTTTCGTCCGAGGGCGCGTGCGCGGCATATTATAAGTATGGTCGGATCGAGATGAAGGATTCGGTTGCGCCATGAATGATGAAACGGTAAACATCGAAGGTGCGGTCTGTGCGCCGCCTTTGCCGCACAATGAACAAATTGTGATGGGTCACGGCGCGGGCGGACGCATGACGCATCAATTGATTCAAAAAGCATTTCTGCCTGCATTTGATAATTCTGCTTTGCGCGCCGGCGACGATGCGGCGGCGCTGGAACCGAAGAGCGGAATCCAACTCTCGATCAGCACCGACGCGCATGTCGTCTCGCCGTTATTCTTCCCCGGCGGCGACATCGGGCGGCTGGCAGTCTGCGGCACAGTCAACGATGTGGCGATGCTCGGCGCAGCGCCGCTTTATCTAACCGCAGGCTTTATTCTCGAAGAAGGCCTGCCCATCGAAACGCTTCAACGCGTAATCGAGTCAATGAAAGCTGCCGCGCAAGAGGCGAATGTTCAAATCGTGGCAGGCGATACGAAAGTCGTGCAAAAAGGCAAAGCGGACGGACTTTACATCACCACTGCCGGCGTGGGTTTGGTAAGGCCGAATTTGAAAATCGGCGGCGCACAAGCCAGGCCGGGCGATGTGGTGATTTTGTCTGGAACGATTGGCGATCATGGCATTGCTGTTCTTGGGGCGCGCGGCGAGTTGGGATTTGAGTCAAGCATCCAAAGTGATGTGGCTCCGCTCAATCATTTGATTGATGCGATGTTGAATGCAAGCGATAACGTTCACGTGTTGCGCGACCCGACGCGCGGCGGATTGGCAACCACACTGAATGAAATTGCGTCCCAATCGAATGTGGGTATTGCGCTGAATGAAACAAAAATTCCGGTTCATCCAGAAGTCAACGCGGCGTGCGAGATGCTGGGTTTTGATCCATTGTATATTGCCAACGAAGGCAAGTTGATTGCGATGGTTGCGCGTGAAGACGCAGACGCCGTCTTGAATGCCATGCGCCAAACGCGTTACGGCGAAGAAGCGGTTGTCATCGGTGAAGTGACTGCCGAACCGCGCCGACGCGTGCTGATGAAAACCGGCATCGGCAGTCAGCGCGTGGTGGATATGCTGGCGGGGGAAATGCTGCCGAGAATTTGCTGAGACAAAATTTTCTCTATTCAACGTGCCGAGCGCGTCCGCCGAGGCGCCCTGCAATCAACGCGCGGCGTGTGCAGTAGAAAATCATCCGGAGCAATGTTTTATAATTGCTCCGCAGAGAAACATGTGGCAACGCCTGCGCAGCATTTTTAGCGCTCCTGAATTTCCAGACGCGGGGAAAACTCGCCGCGCAAAATTACTCGTCTATATTGTCTGGAGCGGCGTTGCCATCCTTTTGTATTTAATCGTCGTCCGCCTCGCAAGTGGAATCGGCCCCTTCGCCAAAGTTAACCTGATATTCGAAATCCTTCTGGGGATCATTCTTCTGATGGTCTTTGCAATCCATCGCGGATACATCCAGCAGGCAAGCGTTCTCCTGGTTTCGATTAGCTGGTCAATGATGGTTTATCTGGCGTGGAGCGGCGCGGGCGTGCGCGATACAGCCGTCGTCGGACAGCTGGTTGTTGTGCTGATCTGCGGCCTGCTTTTGGGGTGGCGGGCCGCCATGGGTTTCAGTATCCTGAGCATTCTTTCCCTGTGGGGAACATACTTCCTCGAATACAGAGGAATTACACATCCCGCGCCGGACAGCGCCTTCGGGGCGGTGCGCGATCTCACCGCCGTCTTCCTGCTTGCCGGAGTTTTGATATACATCCTTCTGACCGATTTGAACCAATCAATGGAGGATCTTCAACAAAGCGAAGAACGTTTCCGCAAGGTGTTCTACAGCAGTCCCGTTGCCATCTGCATCGCCACCATCGAGGAGGGGCGCTTTCTCGAAGCCAACGCCGCGTTTTGGGAACTTTACGGCTTCGACCCAAATTACGCTTTAGGCAAAACCGCCGTTGAACTGGGAACATGGAATGGAGGCGCGGCGGAACGCGATGCGTTTATCAAAGAACTAATACAGAAAAAATTCATCCGCAACATGGATTATGAAATCACGACCCGCTCAGGGCAAACGCGCAACATCCTGGCGTTTTATGAATTGATCGAACTGGGAGGACGCCAGCGCGTGCTGGCGATGTTCTATGATGTAACGGAAAAGAAGCTGACGGAACAGGCCCTGCGCGAAAGCGAAAACCGTATGCGCGCCCTGCTCAACGCCATCCCAGACCTGATCTTCGAGTTCGATGCGGATGGCGTCTTCCTGAACTCCATTCATTCGCCAGGCAGCGAACTATTCCTTTCTCCCGAACAATTCCTCGGCAGGAACGTTCGGGAGGTGATGCCGTCTGCCGTTGCCGAAGCGACCATCACAGCCATCGAACGGACATTGTCAACGGGAAAGCCGGCCGCGTTCGATTATCAATTGACAGGGCCCTCCGGCCTGCGCGACTTTGAAGCGCGTCTGTCTGCCAGCGGCCCCCAACGCGTTCTCGCCATCGTCCGCGACATCACCGAACGAAAAAAGATCGAAACGGAACGCGAAGCCCTGATCCGGGAATTGGAAATAAAAAATGCCGAACTGGAAAGATTCGCATACACGGTCTCGCACGACCTCAAAGCGCCGTTGATTACCATCAAGGGATTCGTGGGACTTTTACGCAATGACATTCTCGAAACCAATATGGCGCGCCTGAACCGCGACATTCAGCGCATTTCCGACGCGGCCGAAAAAATGCAGAGGCTTTTGAACGAATTGCTCGAACTGTCCCGCATTGGCCGTCTGGTCAGCCCGCCGGAGATCGTATCATTCGAAACGCTGGCATCGGACGCCGTCGAACTGGTACGCGGTCAGTTGGACGCCTTGCAGATACAGGTGAACATTCAAAACGGCCTGCCGTCCGTATACGGAGATCGTCAACGTCTCACAGAAGTCCTGCAAAATTTACTGGATAACGCCGCCAAATTCATGGGCGACCAAACACAGCCGCGCATCGAAATTGGCCAGCGCGGTTATGAAAACGGCAAACCCGTTTTCTTCGTCCGCGACAACGGCATCGGCATTGACCCGCAATATCACGAACGCATCTTTGGGCTGTTCGACAAACTGGACATCCACAGCGAAGGCACAGGCGTCGGCTTGGCGCTGGTAAAACGAATCATCGAGACTCACGGCGGCCAGATCTGGATCGAGAGTCAGACGGGCCGGGGCGCCACATTCCTCTTCACGCTTCCAACCGGACCCCAAGCCTGATCCCGTTTTCGAGATTGTTCTCAGCCCTCCGACTTCGGTGTATACTCGTCGTATTTCGTCAGAAGGAGGATCGTTGGCTTTATGAAGCGCGCAGTTAGTATCAGTATCGGTTCATCAAAACGCGACAAGACAGTTGTGGTCAATTTACTGGGCGAGGAAGTCAGCATCGAACGCATCGGCACCGACGGCGACATGGAAGCCGCCGCTCTGAAATACAAAGAATTGGACGGCATGGTGGATGCCTTCGGCGTAGGCGGCGCGGACCTCGGGCTGATGGTGGACGATAAATGGTATCCGCTTTATTCGGTCCGCCCCATGATCCGCTACGTCAAAAAGACGCCTATCGTGGACGGCGTCGGCTTGAAGAATACGTTGGAAAACAAGTCCGCTCCCCTGCTCGAAGAAAAGATCGGCGACTATATCCGTCAAAAAGGCAGGAAAGTTTTTGTGGTGAGCGGCGGCGACCGCTGGGGAATGTCGAGCAGTTTTATGAACGCCGGCTATGAATGCACTTTTGGCGATCTCATGTTCGGTCTGGATATTCCAATCCCATTGCACAC
>JBHORD010000019.1:0-31179 GCA_042408355.1 Anaerolineales bacterium | reverse complement strand
ATTTTTGTCGCCTTCAAACTGATGCTCGGAGGCAATGGGGGAGTCGTCAATTGGCAGATGTTGGCGGTGGGCGCCGTCAGTTTGATCGCATTTCTGTTCGACGCGCCTCCGCCTCTGGTCCTGATCGCCGCGGGGCTGGCGGGAATCTTTTTATTCCGATGAATCAACCGTCGTCCAAGTTCATCATCTGGATAAAATTATTCTGGATGTTTCTGAAGATCAACCTGCTGACCTCTTCGGGGCCGGCCTCCGTTGGTTTGTTGTATAAAGACGCAGTTGGAAACATCATGAGCGAAGCGCAGTTCGTCGAGGCGGTGGGCTTTTCAAATTTTCTGCCGGGAAGCGAAGCATTGAAACTCGCCATGTTCGTCGGATTTGCCGCATCGGGTTTGCCCGGAACCATCGCGGCGCTGCTCGGCTCGACGCTTCCGCCGACGGTCAGCATGTTATTGGTGACGCTGGCGGTGCAAAATTTTCAGGACGAGCCGTGGATGAACGGATTCATTCATGGAATGACGCCGGCGGTCGCCATGTTGATTTCGGTCGCGGCATGGAAATTGTTTCGCGGCAATAAAAGCATCCGCAGGCGGCCTCTTTTGATCGCCGGCTTGAGTTTGATCGCCCTCGGCATGGGCGCGCCAACGCCATTGGTTTTATTAGGCGGCGGCCTGCTGGGAATTATTTTGTTTCGGTAGGTTTCAATGAAAACCGAATTTTTGATTTGCACGAATGGACATGAAAGCACATGGCCCGCCATCGAATACGGCGCGTGGGCCGCGGCTTCGATCCACGCGCCGGTGACATTGCTGGGCGTTGCCGAACATTTGCCGAGCGCGCCGATTGACGACAAGTATCCGCTCGAAGATATCTTTGCACGCGCCGTGGAGCTGTTTCAACAAAAGGAAATCAATTATTCGCTGGAAATCCAAAATGGAAACGCGGAGGAGATCATTCCGCGCGTTGCAAAGCAAAAGGATGGCATCACAGTCGTCGGTCCGCTGGGGCGCCCGCCCGTGCGCCGATTGCTGGTGAGGCGTTCGATTCATCATCTGATGGCTGAAATCGCCACGCCGATTCTCTATGTCCCTCGGACGCGTATTCCTTTGAAAAAGATGCTTTTATGCCTGGGCGGGCTCGGCTATGAAATCACGGCTGAACATCTGGCTGTGCGCGTGGCTGTTTTGAACAATGCGGAAGTCACATTGTTGCATGTCGCCCCGCCCGTGGATTTGAATTACCCGACCGCGCGCGCAGAACGCGAACAATGGCGCAATCTGGCAGATACCAATACGCTGCCGGGACGAAACATCAGGCGGGCGCTCGAAACCGCGCGCGCCGCGGGACTGACCGCATTCGTCAAAGCGCGGCAGGGAAACATCGTCGAAGAAATTTTGGCGGAACTCAAAGAGGGAGATTACGATCTGGTCTGCATGGGCTCGCCGTACAGCGCGCATGGGTTGCGTCACATGTACGCGCCCAATATCACCGATGAAGTGGCCGAAAGCGCGCAATGCCCCATTCTGACTGCGCGGTATATGCCTGAACAAAAAGCGTAAACCGCCAGCCGCAGCGCCGCCATGTTCTTACAAGATCACACGCCCGGCGTATATTTTCTTTCCCATTCTGCAATGGCGGCTTTGATGGCGGCCTGCACTTCCGGGTCGGTCACTTCGCCGACGCCCGAGTATCTTTGCAGTCCCACCATCACAATCACGTTGCCCTGAGGCGATTCGATCAATCGGATGCCGCGTTCAGCCAGCGGCGTGCCGATCAGATTTTTTTGCAGGATGACGTCAATCTGTGCGACCATGCTGTTCGGCGCGGGCAGATCCTCCTTCGACTCGTGGATGGGCGCGGCGACAATCGGCGTTGGCTTTGGCTGGGAAATGGGAGCCGCTATCGGCGGAGTCTGAGCCGGCTTCGAGATCGGGGGCGTTTGTGCGGCGGGGACGGATGGCGGCGCCGCAGTCGGTTTTGCGTCAATCCACGGACGCATCGTGACCATCAAATCAATCAGCCGTTTGCGCTGATCGGCAGTCAAGCGGGCTGTATCAACTCGCTTGCCGTCCAGTTCGAGGCGCATTTGATTGTTGTTATCGAGGCTGAGTCTGAGCAGGCTGTTGTCAACAGCAGGCGGAGCGGGAGGAGGCAGAGGCGTTTGAAGTATCACCTTGCCTTCCTCTTCTTCCTTCTTGCGCCTTTTATAACCCTGACCGCGCCCTTCGAATAATCCAAAAAAATATCCAAAGAACATCACGGCCAGAGCGATGCCGATCGCCGCCAGAAGTGAGAGATTGATTTCCAACATGGCTTACTCCCTTTGACAATTCGGACAGATATGCGTGCCTCGCTGTCCGACAACAATCCTTTTGATCTTTGTTCCACAGACCGGGCACTTCTCACCGGCGCGCCGGTACACGCGGAAATGATTTTGGAAATCTCCGCCGCGGTAAACCCAGTCAATGCTTGCGCCGTTGCGGCGGATGCCTTCCTGCAGAACTTCCTGAATTGCATTGTGCAATTGTTCCGCCTGTTTTCGAGTCACCGAATCGGAGCGTTTCAACGGATGTAATTTTGCCATGTGCAAGGCTTCGTCGGTGTAGATATTGCCAAGCCCGGCGATGAATGTCTGATCGAGGAGCAAAGGCTTGAGTTGACGCTGGCGCGTGCGGAGCAAATCGTACAGCCGCTCTGAAGTGAAATCGCCGCTCAAGGGTTCGATGCCAAGTTTGCCCAATATTTCTTCGGCATTCCGGACCAGCCATACGCGGCCAAACTTGCGCGCATCGTTGAACGTCAGGATCCGGTCATTCGATAATTTTAAGGCCAGCCGCTCGTGCTTCTCCGTTTTTATTTTACCGTCTTTAATTGCCAAAACTCCGCTCATGCGGAGATGAATAAGGAGATGGTACGTCTTATCCTGTGGCTCTCGAAGAGGCGCAAGCTGAATATTCAAAAATTTGGCGCGGCGGTCAACGCTTCGAATCACCTGCTCTTGAATTTGTTCGGCAAACCTCTTCGCAGAAGGCGCGGCGATTGTGCGCGCCCAATAAACATCGGCTTTGAGGATCGTCTGGCCGACGAGTTCGGGACGCAACGTCCGCGCGATGGTTTCGACTTCAGGAAGTTCAGGCATGTGTTAAGTGTCGGACGCCCGGCGCGTGACCATTAAGCATTTTTACTCGTTAAACATCTCTCCTACGCTTCGGCCTTCATGGGCGCGCCGGATGACTTCTCCCAAGAGTTCCGCGATGGATAAGACGGTGATGCGGTCCCTGAGATGTTTCATCTTCCCTTCGGGGATCGGAACGGAGTCGGTGGTGATGATGCGCTTGATGGGCATTGCCGCAAGTTTTTCTGCGGCGTTGCCCGAAAGGATGGGATGGACAAACGCCAGATAGATGTCTTGCGCGCCATTTTGCCTGACCACGTTCACAGCCTGCGCGATGGAACCGCCGGTATCCACTTCATCGTCAACGATCAAGACGTCACGGTCTTTAACCTCGCCGATCAGCGTCAGGGCTTCCGCCTTTGCATCATTTCCCGAACGCCGCTTCTCGATAAACGCAATCGGCGCATCCAGATCGGTGGCGTAGTTGCGTCCCTTTTTAGCAAAGCCCAAGTCTGTGGCGACCACCACCAGGTTCCTCATTTGTGAGCGGATGACATCGTTGATGTGTTTAGTGATGATGTGTGAGGCGGTCAACACATCGCCGGGGATGGAGAAAAAGCCCTGGATCTGTCCCGCATGCGGATCGAGCGTCATGTAACGGTCCGCCCCCGCGATCTCGATCATGTCCGCCACCAGCCGCGCTGTAATCGGGACGCGGGGCTGATCTTTTTTATCGGATCGTCCATAGGCAAGATACGGCACCACCGCCGTGATGCGCGCCGCGGAATCGAGGCGCAGTGTTTGAATGGTGATCAATAATTCCATCAGATTGCGATGCACGGGCGATGCGGTGTGCTGAATTACATAAACATCCTGGCCGCGCACGCTCTTGTCGAGTTTGACGAACAGATTTTCGTTGGGGAATTCGATCACTTCGCGTCCGCACAACGGCGATCCGAGATAATCTGAAATTTTCCCTGCCAGTTCCGGTGAACCCGTGCCAGAAAAAAGTTTGATTCCCCCGTATACCTTCATTTCGTGCGTGTGATAATGGATGCTCATTTACCCTCCGAGCGCGCGTCCCACTCTGAACGCAGCACGCTCATAAAATGGACGTCAACATATTTGCCGTTTTTGTAAACTGCTTCGCGCATGGTGCCTTCGTGAATGAATCCGGCTTTTTCATATGTGCGTATCGCGCGCGGATTGGTGGAATACACCCGCAGAAAAATACGATGCAGGTTCAACGTCTCGAATCCATGCTTCAATAATAATTCCATTGTCTCCGTGCCGTAGCCCCGGTTCCAGCAAGTTTTGTCGCCGATCATGATTCCAAGTTCGCCTGTGCGATTTGTCCATTCGATGTTGAAGAAACTGCAATCGCCGATCAACTTCCAGCCCGTGTCTTCCCGCGCCTCAATTGCCAGCGGTTTTTCTGCCTGATCGCGTTGACCGACGCCTTCAAACCATTTCTCTTCGTCGTTCATGGACATGGGCAAGTATATTGCAAGGTTCTCTATCACTTCGGGATCATTGATCCATTCGTAAAATTTTGGCACGTCCGTTTTTTCCACGCCGCGCAAACGGATGCGTTTACCGTAAATCATTTTGCCCTCCCGGATGCAAAGTCTTCCGGCTTTTCAATGCCGCCGCGCCCGGAGCCGCCGCACTCCCGTTCGTCAAAAGCCGAACGGCCTCTCCCGGCGATAAACTTCTCTCAAAAACCTGGTGCAAGATTTCATTGTAACGCGATTGGGGGATGCGTTGGCGAAATTGACTCATCAACGTTTCCTGCAGAGCCGTTTCCATCTCGGACTCGAGGCGGGCGCGCTCGCGAACCGTCCAGTCTCCGCTGAGGCGCAAATGTTCGGCGTGTTTTGCGATTTGTTCGGCAAGCTCGGAGATTCCTTTTCCTTCTGTCGCAACGGTTTTGACGATTGGCGGAATCCACATTATCTTCCCCCCGCCCTCTCTCTCAACAGACGGGGAAGAGGCCGCGTTCATATATTTTCCATGATGGGCGTAGACTCTCGGCGCCGGATGCGCCAGCTCCAGCATGGACTTCAATGCCTTTTCCGTAATTTCCACGCCGGGGCGATCCGCTTTGTTTATGACGAGAATATCTGCAATTTCGAGAATGCCTGCTTTGATGGCTTGAATGTCATCGCCGAGGCCGGGGGCTTCCACCACCAGCGTAGTGTGAGCCAATCGGGCGATGTCCACTTCGCTTTGTCCCGCGCCGACCGTTTCGATTAGGATCACATCGTATCCTGCCGCGTCGAAGACTTGCACCATACCCGCAGTCGCCTGCGCCAATCCGCCGAGCGAACCGCGTGAGGCCATCGAACGGATGAACACGCCTTGATCGCCGCTCAAATCCTTCATGCGGACGCGGTCGCCCAATACCGCGCCGCCTGTGAACGGACTCGTTGGGTCCACTGCAACAATCGCCACCCGTTTGTCCCGTGCGCGAAAATGCAATGCGAGTTGATTGACCAGCGACGATTTGCCCGTGCCGGGCGCGCCGGTCACGCCGATGAGATGCGCCTTGCCGGTGCGCGGAAAAAGCAAATCCAAGGCGGCCCGGCCATCGGGCGTGTTGTTTTCGATTTGTGTCAGCAGACGCGCCAATGCAAGGCGGTTGCCATCCAAAATAGAATCTACCAGAGACATCCAATTTCCTTAAACGTATACAGACCTATTTCACTGCCTCACGAATATCCTTGACGATATCCTCCGTCGAAGCTCCCGGTCCGTACACGCCGCTGATGCCCATTTCCATCAACCGGGGAATATCTTCATCCGGCACGATGCCGCCGATGAACACTTTGACATGCGTCTGTCCATTGGCTTTCAATAATTCCATAATGCGCGGTGCAAGCGCCATGTGCGCGCCGGATAGAATGGAAAGCCCCACCACGTCCACATCTTCCTGCAAAGCCGCTTCCGCGATCATCTCGGGAGTCTGGCGCAGGCCGGTATAAATCACTTCCATGCCGGCGTCGCGTAACGCACGCGCCACAACTTTTGCGCCGCGGTCGTGTCCGTCAAGGCCGGGCTTGGCCACCAGCACACGGATTTTCCTGCCGCTCAAGGCGGGTTGCTCTTTGACCATTTTTCCTCCGCGGGTGAATTCATTAAAATTATACTATGCCGCTTAAGCCTCCTCGGCGGCGAAAGGCATAACCTCAAGCAGGCCGTTGACATTCAGCAGAAATCGGCCAATAAAAAATGACTGCTCAAGCCGCCGCATGGGCTCGTTAAACAATCAGTGAATATCAATAACTGATGTTGCGCAGTCTTCCCTGTAGTGCGGCATTCATGCCGGTTGAAAGCGCGAGATAAATCTCACGCTACTGCGTAAGGCGAGTCAATAATTTCATTCTGCAATTCATCTGTAATTCTGGCGATTTTCCAGAAGACAGTTCAAAATTAAAATATGCTATACTCTTGTTATGCAAAACCATGACGGGCAGGCATCGTGGCATACGGGCCGCTTGCGGCCGCGCGTACAATGGCTTCAATGGGCTGAAGTGTTGCGCCGCTACCGGCTTGATGGGGTTGCTTCCTGGCTCCTGGATGCCGGCCGCCCGTTTGCATTGCTCTCCGCCCAACTGCTTTACATTGGGCGTCCATTTTTGGGAGAAGGGGCGGAGACGTTGGCCCACATGCTTGAATCAGAGGACGAAGCGCACAAATTCGCTTCATTCCTTGACCCTGAAAAGCACGGGGCAGACGGGGAATCTTTCTTATGAACCTGATCGGACTCGGACTTGTCAGTCTTTCGGCGCTTCTCCTTCTTGCGCTTTCATTGATCAAACGTAAAACGCCCGTCAAATGGCGCGTCATTCCCGCGCTGACCAAGCTGTACCGCGCCTTCGGTTTGAGCGTCGAAGACGGCACGCGGCTTTTTGTCGCGCTGGGAAATACCAGCCTGTTGACGCCGTCCGCTGGCGCGCCGCTGGCGGGTCTCGGAATGTTGCGTCATCTCAGCGAACGCACTTCGTTGAGCGACAATCCGCCTATTGCCGCATCCGGCGAGTCTGCATTGACTCTGCTCGCGCAAGATACGCTCGAAGCCGGCTATCAAGCCGCCGGCGCGGCGGAATTTTATCAACCAACAACCGGCCGCCTGACTGGCCTGACGCCGTTTTCATCTGCCGCAGGAACGTTTCCCATTTTGCGCGATGAAAAGGTTTCAGCCAGCATTTTGATCGGCCACTTCGGCGTCGAATCCGCTTTGCTGGCCGATGCCGCTGACCGCGAGAACTCCTTTCTGCTTGGATCGAGCGATGATCTTTCTGCACAGGCGGCCTTGTACGCGTCTGCGCCGGAAGTGTTGATCGGCGAGGAACTTTTCGCGACCGGCGCGTATTTGGGCGCGACGGCGTCGCATGAAGCCAGTTTAACGGTTCAGGATATTTTGCGCTGGGCCGTCATTTTGATATTGCTCGCGGGCGCGGCGCTGAAATTTTTGGGAATCGTCTGATGCGTTACGTAACGCTTGTTCTTGCGATTCTTACGGGATTGATTGTCCTCATCGGATATTTTGTTCCGGCGCTGGCTCCGATTCAATCCATGCTGTTGACATGGGCCATCATTCTCGCCGGCACGGCCACCCTGGTCGGTATATTCAATTTGATTTTGGTGCATGGAAACAAAATCACAAAGCGCGAGAAAGGCAGTGTCTACAGCGCGCTTTTGTTGATCTGTCTCTTCGCGGCGTTTCTCTTTGGCCTCGCGCTTGGGCCGGACAATGTCTACATCCGTTTGCTGGTGGATGCGGTCATCATCCCCATTGAAGCGACACTGATGGCTCTGCTGGCCGTGACGCTGCTTTATGCAAGCATTCGCCTGTTGCGGCGGCGCACCAATGTTATGAGCGTTGTTTTCATCCTGACTGCCCTGCTGATGTTATTTGCCTCAGCAACATTACCGTTCGGCGAGATCGGTCTCTTGAATGATTTTCTGCGCCCCTGGTTCCAACACGTACTTGCGTTGGGCGGAGCGCGCGGAATTTTGATCGGCGTCGCGCTTGGCACATTGACCACCGGTCTGCGCGTGTTATTCGGCGCGGATCGTCCATACGGCGGCAAATAATGGCAGATACGATTAAGTGTCCGGTTTGCGGTGAGATCAATCCGGCAGATATTGAGTTCTGCCAGAACTGTCAGTCGCGGCTTCAGCCCTTGACCGGTCCGCTCAAAGGCGAGGATGCTCCGCTCACGCCCGGTCAGGCTCCGACCAAAAAGACCACCTCCGAACTTGAACCAATTCTGCCTCAATGGCTGCGGGACGCGCGCCAGCAGGCGCGCAAAACGGCGGAAGAGGATGCCTTCAAAGAAGCAGAAGCGCAAAAGACCACACCTGTTTCAAAAGGTCCGGATCTGCTGGCCGGCCTTACCTCCCAGAATGAAACGGAAGATGAAGAAACTCCCGATTGGCTGGCCAATATCACCGGTGTCCCGGCGCACAAAAAGAAAACCGAACCTGAAGATGCGCAAGTTAAATTTGTCGAGTTGGGTCATGAGGAAGAACCGGCAGTATCTGCATCTCAGCAGGCAACACCGGCAGAATCGGAACAAGGGAGTGCAACGCCCTGGATGGGCGGACAGGAATCCAAATCTGAAAAAGATGAACTGGCTGAATGGTTCGCTCAGGCCTCCGCCTCAGTGCCGGACGAATCGGCGGCTTCTGTTCAACCGGCCTCATCTCAGCCCGAACCTTCTGCCATTTTAGATGAGGGCATTGCCGATTGGTTGAAAAACCTCGATGCCAATGCGCCGGCCCTTGAACAGAATCCCGTTGAGCCCGAACCGCCCTCAAGCGCTGAGATTCCCGATTGGTTGAAAAACCTCGAGGCCGGCAAGTCGTTCATCGGAGAGCCGCCGGCGCAGTCCGTATCCTCTTCCGACGTCGAATCGCCGCATTGGTTGAAAGATCTCGATGCCGGTCATGAGCCGCCTGTTCAACAATCGCCCGCCCAAAATATTTCCGAGGCTGAACCGGCAGATCATGAAACGGCTGAAATAAAATCAGAAATTCCCGATTGGCTTCAAAACCTTGGAAGGGAAGGCGAGACAACCGAAGCGTCTTCTGATGAGGTCCTGCCCGATTGGCTGAAACCGGCAGGTCCATCCGCAGAAGAACCGTCCGCTGAAAAGGCTTTGCCTGCGGTTGAATTGCCCGATTGGGCTTCTTTTCCAAAACCGGTTGAGCCGCAACCATTTGAATCGAATCAAGCCGCGCCGACCCTCACGCCGGAAGAAAAAGCGTCAATGCCGGAAAACTTGTCCGCGCCCGCCTTTACTCCGGATTCGCTTTCGAGCAGTGATGCAGATGATATCTTCGGGGCGGCGCAATTGCCCGATTGGCTGAGCCAGGCAACCAGCCAGCCTTCGGCTGAAGAAAATCTTCCGCCCGCCGAGGCGGGTGAAGGGATTGCCCCTGCGGAATTGCCTTCGTGGGTGGAAGCAATGCGTCCAGTGGAAGCGGCCATGCCTGCGGCGTCTGCCACTGGAGAAGAGGCCGCCGTTGAATCCAGCGGGCCGCTGGCCGGACTTCAAGGCGTACTGCCTGTCATTCCGGGAGTGATCGTTCCGTCGAACAAGCCCAAATCGCACTCGATCAAAATCAATGCGACAGACGAACATCAGAGTCAAGCCATGCTGCTCGAAAAAATTCTTGCGGCTGAGACTGCGCCCATTCCAATGAAAGCCGGTTCGGTGATCACATCTCAGCGGATATTGCGCTGGGCGTTGAGCGCAGTCCTTTTGATTGTTTTGGGCGCGGTCGTTTTTGGACACACCCAAATCTTTCCTCTCCCTGGCGCGGTTCCAAATGAAACATTTAACGCCGTCCAGGCCGTCAACGCCATCCCTGGAGGCGCGCCGGTGCTGGCTGTCTTCGATTATCAACCTTCCACGGTGGGCGAAATGGAAGCCTCGGGTTCGCCGTTGATGTATCAATTGATTTTATTGAAACATCCGCGCCTCGCCCTTGTTTCGACCTCGCCGACAGGCGCAGCGCTTGCCGAGCGTTTCATGTCTACGACCTTGAACACGTTGAACGCGCAAAGTTATCAACGCGGCCAGCAATATGTTGATCTCGGTTATTTGCCCGGCGGTTTGAGCGGCATTTACGCGTTTGCGCAAAACCCGATAACAGCGATGCCGCTTGATGTGGATCGAAGCGCGGCGTGGCAATCTCCACCGCTCCAGGGCGTGACGCGCCTTTCAGACTTTGCGGCGGTCATCGTTTTGACAGACAGCGTGGATGCCGGCCGCGCCTGGATTGAGCAAACCGCGCTGGCGCGCGGAACCGCGCCGATAATTCTGGTGTCGAGCGCCCAGGCGGGACCGATGCTCATGCCGTATGTTGACTCTGGTCAGGCGGCCGGTCTCATTTCCGGTTTGAATGGCGCCGCAGGAGCGGAGCAGGCGAATGGCGGCCGGCCCGGCTTCATCCGCCGTTATTGGGACGCATACAGCGTCGGTTTGTTGATTGCTGTGTTATTGATTGCAGTGGGAAGTTTATGGAATTTAGCGATTGGCATTCAGGCGCGCCGTGAAAGGGGGACGAAATGAACTCGCCTGATTTGATTGCAGGTATCTTTGCCTTTCTTTTTTCATTGATGATCCTTAGTTATCTCATCGGAGATAATCCGCTTTTTCGTGTGGCGATTTATATCTTTGTCGGCGTCTCCGCAGGATATGTTGCGGCAGTCGCATGGTGGCAGGTCCTCTGGCCCGATTTGATTGTGCCGCTGGTGACTGGCTCAACCGCCCAACGCGCGCTTTTGGCTGTACCTCTTGTTTTGAGCGGTTTGTTGTTGATGAAAGCCTGGCCTGCGTTGGGTCGGCTTGGCACACCCTCGATGGCGATTCTGGTCGGGGTTGGATCTGCGGTTGCAATCGGCGGCGCGGTCAACGGGACGCTTTTTCCGCAAATCAGTGCGACGGTCAACGCGTTTGATCTGCAGAAAACTTCCTCGCCGTTCGAGACGCTGATCAACGGCGGATTGATTCTGATCGGCGTGGTGGCAGTGCTGGTTTATTTTCATTTCACTGCGCGCACCGCTTCGGATGGTTCTGTCCGGCGGCTGGGTTTGATCGAACTGGCCGCATTCGTTGGCGGAATCTTTTTAGCGATTGCGCTTGGCGTTTTGTTTGCCGGCGTTTATTCAGCCGCGCTGACGGCTTTAATCGAGCGTTTGAACTTCTTTTGGAGTTGCATAACCAATGCCTGCGTCCCTCGTTGAAGGCGAATCCCTGCTGGCGGTTGATATCGGCGGCGCGAACACGCGCGCGGTGTTGTTCGACGTTGTAGAGGGCACGTACCGCTTCATTGCATCGGGCTTTGCGCCATCCACTGCCGAAGCGCCATTCAAGGATGTAAGCGAAGGCGTCCGCAGCGCCATCGAGAGTCTGCAGTCGGTGACAGGGCGGACACTGCTTGGGACAGATCGAAAATTGATTACGCCCTCACAGCCTGACGGGTCCGGCGTGGATGCGTTCGTGTGTACATTGTCTGCAGGGCCCGCGCTCAAGACTGTCATCGTTGGCCTGCTATCAGGCGTCTCTCTCGAAAGCGCGCGGCGGCTGGCGGAGACAACGTACACGCGCGTGGTTGACGCCATCGGCCTCAACGATCACCGCAAACCCGATCTTCAAATTGACACGCTTTTACGTCTGCGCCCCGATATGGTCATCGTCACTGGCGGCACAGACGGCGGTGCGTCGCGCTCAATTCACAAAATGCTCGAACCTGTTGGTCTTTCGAGTTATTTGCTGAATCCCGAACGACGGCCTGCGGTGTTGTTCGCGGGAAATCAAAAACTGGATGATGAGATCAGGGAATTGCTGGGCGGTGTGAGTTCCGCCCTGCATTTCAGTCCGAATGTGCGGCCCTCGCTCGATACCGAGGACCTCGAACCGGCCGCGCGCGAATTGACTTCGCTTTATCTCGGAATTCGCAAACGCCAGCTCAAAGGGCTGGAAGTGTTGGAAGCGTGGTCGGGCGGGCACATCCTGCCGACCGCATACGCCGAAGGCCGTATGCTGCGCTTCCTTGGACAGGTGTACGGCGGGGCGCGCGGCGGCATCCTCGGTATTGACATCGGCGCCTCCGCCGCTGTGATCGCGGCCGGGTTCCGCGAGAGAACCTCGCTGAGCGTGTATCCGCATTTCGGCATCGGCGAAAATTTACCCGCCTTGCTTCAATATACAACGCTGGAAAATATTTTGCGCTGGTCGCCGCTCGATATTGCAACCGGCGTGTTGCGCGATTATCTTTTCCAAAAATCCCTGTATCCGTCTTCCATCCCCGCGACAAAAGAAGAACAGGCCATTGCTCAATCGGTGACGCGCGAAGCGTTGTATCTGGCAATGCAAACTGCCAAACGCGAATTTCCACACACAGCGCGTACGCCCAGGCAGGGACTTCTTCCGTTCTTTGACCCGATCATCGCCGGCGGTGGTCCGC
This sequence comes from Anaerolineales bacterium, assembly GCA_042408355.1. Lineage (GTDB taxonomy): Bacteria > Chloroflexota > Anaerolineae > Anaerolineales > Villigracilaceae > Fen-1038. Next base: position 18,584 of record JBHORD010000019.1, on the reverse strand, counting down.
TTGGCGATGCGCCCACGCCGGGACAAGGCTTGTTGTTATTATTGGACGCGGTTCAGCCGGTGGGCGTGACCACGATTATTTTGGATCGCAACAACCTGCTTCCGCTTCTTGGCGCGGCCGCGGCGCGCAACAGCATTCTTCCAGTGCATGTATTGGAATCGGGCGCGTTTCAAAGTTTGGGAACAGTCGTCTCGGTGGTCGGAAACGCAACATACGGCTCATTGATTCTGCGGGCGCGCCTGGTCTATGAAAATGGAACCGAGGCGCGCGCGGACGTAAAATATGGCAGCATGGAGATTTTGCATTTGCCGGCAGGACAATCAGCGAAACTAAGTCTTCAGCCTCAGCGCGGCGCGGACGTTGGATTCGGTCCCGGACGCGGCGGCACAACGGTCGTCAGCGGAGGCGCGTTGGGCGTGGTCATTGATGGGCGCGGCCGTCCGCTGATTCTTCCAGATGATCCGGTCCGCCGGCGTGAATTGATCAAACGCTGGCTGTGGACTGTGGGAGGCTGACCGGAAATGCACGGAGATAAACAGAGATGATGCTGGCGCCGGTTCATCACATTCTTCCGCTTACAACGATTGTGCGCGAGCGTGTCTTGCCTGTAAAGGGCAAAGTGCTGGCGAGATTGAATCAAAAGGTCAGCCCGACAGATGTCGTGGCGGAAGCCACGTGGGCGCGTGAACATATCTTTCTCGACGTATCACGGACATTGAATTTGTCGCCGGACGCGGCGGACAGATTGATCCGTTGTAAAGTCAACGACCGGCTCGCGGCCGGCGCGGTGATTGCGGCAAGCCAGGGCTTGATCCCGAAAACGGTCAAGACGCCGCTCGAAGGGCGCGTGGTCGCCGCAGGCGGCGGTCAGGTTTTGATCGAGTCGGGCGAGTCGCGGCTGGAGTTGCGGGCGGGGATTTCGGGCAATGTCATCAACATCATTCCCGATCGCGGCGTGGTAATTCAATCGGCGGGCGCGTTGATTCAAGGCATATGGGGCAATGGCCGTGTGGATACGGGCGTGATGATCAATATGGCGGAACAACCCGATACGGTCTTGACTGCCAGCCGATTGGATGTCAGCATGCGCGGCTCAGTGATCGTTGCCGGTCAGGTGCATGATGCCGAAACACTGCAGGCCGCGGCGGATCTTCCTCTGCGCGGTTTGATTCTTGCCAGCATGTATCCGTCGCTTTTATCCACGGCGCGCAATGTGCGTTATCCCATCGTGTTGACGGACGGCTTCGGCGCGATGCCGATGAATTCCGCCGCGTATAAATTGATCACGACCAATGTAAAACGCGAAGCCACATTGAACGCGGAAATCTTCGATCGTTACAGCGGCGCGCGCCCTGAAATTATCATCCCGCTTCCGATTTCATCCGAACCGGCCGCACCCACGGATGTGACGACATTTTCAGCGGGGCAGACGGTCCGATTGCGGCGCCCGCCTGCAGTTGGAATGATCGGCACAATCGTCGCATTGCGTTCCGGCCTGGCAACATTTCCAAGCGGCCTGCGCGCCGCGGGAGCGGATGTCAAACTTGAAAGCGGCGAGCAGGTGCTCGTCCCTCTTGTAAATCTGGAAGTTGTGGGATAATACCTGAAATCACGTGAGGAGAAGACGACATGTATGAAAGCGATCAATCCAACCTTGAGCCTCAACCGCCGGAAGAATCCAGCAATCGTACGTTTCTGATCGCGGCGGGAATCCTCGGCGGCATTGTGCTTCTTTCGATTGCGTGTCTTGCCGGCTATGCGTTGTTGATCCTTCCCGGTCAGCAAGCGGCGAACCAGCAAAACAGGAACGCCAGCGCCACACAGAACGCACTGGTGGCACAGGGTTTGACTGCAACCTTTCAGGCGATTACATTCCCGACCGCGACGGTCACGCCGAGTCAGACGCCTGTAGTGGCTCAACCCTCCGCGACGCCGATTCCGATCACGCCCACGAACACCCAGGATCCGGCTACGGCTACCGTTGCCGCGGCTTTGACTTTGGCCGCCCAGGCCCAATTGACTCACGTTCCCACTTCGACGGCTCTGCCCGGCACCGGCATCGGCGATCAATATGGCGCGCCCGGGTTGGTGATCGCTGGCATTGCATTGATCGCGGTCATTTTCCTCGCGCGGCGCCTGCGCGCGACGCCGGAAAAATAAATTTCATATTCAACGATTTAAACAAAAATGAGACGGCAATTGCTGTCTCTTTTTTATTTTTGCGCGGCGGAAAGATGAAGCCATGTAGCGCGGCATTCATGCCGCCTGCCATACCTGAGGCGTCTGCGCCAAAGGCGAGGTAAATCTCGCGCTACTGCGTCAGATGAGTCAATGACACAGCCGCTCACCCAGGCAGGGACCGAAATGAGCATTCGCTCGATTAATAAGGTTTCTGCGCCCTGCGATGTAAATTGATAATGTACATCGCGGGGCGGTTTGAAGATGTTAAACTTTTGCGCAGATGAACTCGAAGAAAAGGGCGCGGTTTGTTTCGGCGCTTCCGTAATTGACGGGGCTGACAGACTGCCGAAGTCTCGAAGACACCGGAAGCCGTTGCTCCTACACCACGCTCTCTGCGACTTTCTTGCCATACCCCATTAACGATTTAACCATCTCCTGTGTTCTTCCTTCGGCATATACGCGCAACACAGGCTCCGTTCCCGATGGACGAATCAACAGCCATGAGTCATCGGCCATGATGTATTTCACGCCGTCGCGCTGACTGACTTCGCTAACTTTCTCATTGCCAATTTCGCCTGGCGCTTGCTTCGTGAGAAAGTCTGTCATTTCGGCTTTGGCAACGGGGCGATTCAAACGCAAATCCACGCGCTCATAAAATGCAGGGCCCACCTCTTCCAGCAATTCATTGACCAGTTCGCCCAGCGGCTTGTTCCACGCCGCGATCATCTCAACCAGCAACAATCCCATGATCGGGCCGTCGCCTTCGGGAATATGTCCCTTGAACGAGATGCCGCCCGATTCCTCGCCGCCAATTAACACATCTTCGCTCATCATGCGATCGGCGATGTGATTGAATCCAACCGGCGTTTCATAAAGTTTCAAGCCGTATTTTTTCGCGAGACGGTCAATCATGCGCGTCGTCGAAACCGTCCGCACGACCGCGCCGTTGAGTCCGCGTTTCTCGACGAGGTACTTTAATGACAAAGCAAAAATTTTATGCGGATCCACGAACGTACCGCGCTCGTCCATTGCGCCGATGCGGTCCGCGTCGCCGTCGGTGACGAGGCCAAAGTTTCCCATTCCGGAACTGACCGCCGACGATAGCGCGCCGAGATATTTTGCAATCGGTTCGGGATGGATACCGCCGAAGCCGGGATTCATCTCGGAACGAATCTCGGCGATGTCACAGCCGGTTCCCTGCAAAAAGGCCTTGATCACGCCGCGTCCGGCGCCGTACATTGAATCAACAACAAAACGCTGTGGATTATCGGCGATCATATCCGTGTCAATGAGTTTGTGCAGATGATCGAAATAGGCGGGCAGTGGATTGAACTTTTGAATCAGTCCCGCTTCGCGCGCTTTCTGAAAATCCATCAGGTTCGGGCCGCGCGCCCGTTCTTCATTGTCGTTGATGTAGATTTCCACGCGGCGGCATTGTTCGGGCAAAGCCGATCCGCCATACGAAGCCTTGAGTTTGACGCCGTTATAACGCGGCGCGTTGTGCGAGGCCGTGATCATCACGCCCGCAATTGCGTTTTGATGTTTGACCGCAAAGGAAATGGCCGGCGTCGGCGCGTCGGATTGCGAAAGCAAAACGGTAAAGCCGTTTGCGGCGAGCACGCGCGCGACTTCGCCGGCGAAACGATCCGACAGAAAGCGCGTATCGAATCCCACCACGATCTTTTTGGGATCCGGCTTCGGGCCGCCGTTGCCGGATTTATCCGCATCGCTTCGCTGATCCCAACCCTCTGAAGCGACCGCGTCGGCGATGGCCTGCGCCACAATGCGAAGATTATCGAATGTAAAACTGTCTGAAATGACGGCGCGCCAGCCGTCGGTGCCAAAATGAATGGGCATGAGTTCTCCTGTTTTCTGTGTCCCCTGTCCCCTTTTTCCTTGGAGAAAAGGGAAAAAGGGTAAGGGAAATAATTTACGGTGTAGATGTAATAGTCGGTGTATCCGATGGCTGCCAGTTTGGGGCCGGCGTTGCCACTACTAAAACGCCCTGCAGGATCCAACCGTCCAATTTTGTATCGCCCTTGATGGCGATAACATGCGCCCATGTTACGCCGTCCACGATTTGCGTATCAGGCTGAACTTCAACAATGGAATTATTGTCCAGCGTGGCCATGTATTGTCCGTTGGGCTGTTTTCTCAAATTGACTCCGCCGCCTTGATCCGACTGAATACGGGCGTAGACCGGTGTCGGCTCGATGGTGAGAGTCGTAGTCGGCGTTTCGGTGGGAGGCAGGGTGATTTCAAGCGTCAACGGCACGGGGGTCGGCGAAAGCATGCCGGTGGGCGTCGCGGTTTCGACGAGGGGCGTGGAGGAAGGCTCAAGCGAAGGCGCGGCGTCCACAACGGGCGGCAATGTTTCAGTCGGGGAAAGAACCGGACCTGGCGTCGCGGCCTGTGAAATGAGGCGGGGGGCGGCGGAAGGAATCCAGTTTTCTCCGGTCATCAATACGAGCAGAATTGCCGCAATGACGATTGTCGTCCCGGCACTGAGCGCAAAGCCCGCAAAAGTAGTCGGCAAAAAACGCAATGCAATCAACGTCAAAATTCCGAACAGGCTGGCCCATGCGAAATGCACGAGAAAGACCAGCGCGCCATGCGGCCAGATGCCGCCGATGCCGCCGCCGAGCCCAAAGCCGCCCGCGCTCAGCGGCAGAAAAAATTCGTACGCCAGCATTACGCTCGGCAGATATGGTTTGTTCTCGGAACGCACGAATGAAATGGTGAGAATGATCGAGCCGAGCGCCAGCACGATCAAATCGGGCCACCATAAACGGCTGTGCAAAAAGGCTTCGTTGAATGTACGCGGCAAAAATGGACGCGCGGCAAATCCCGCCAGCGCACCGCTGATGAAGACCAGCGCGGCGCTGATCAACAATGCCATCAGCGTCTCGCCGAAGAAACGCGCCGAGCCGGTGATGGCGCCAAGCAAAAGTCCGATCCACGGCGTGAGAAGCGGAGCCATCAGAACGCCAAAGATCAACACGGCCTGCGAGTCGAGCGCGAAGCCGAGTCCGACGATTGCGCCGCATAAAATTGCATAAACGAACAATTCGTACGAGGGATAGGCCCGGCGCGCCAGCGATTGAAGCAATGCGGCGCGGCCCTGCGCGTCTGTCGGGAGGGCCAGCTGGCCCCGTCTGCGGCGGCGTGCGCGCGGCGGAGGGTTCTGCCGGGGCGTTTGCGGTTGCTGTGGAATGGAAGATGGGTCGAGGTCCGTCATTTGAGCAATCCGTTGCTATCTGCGGAGGCTCGCAAGAATGCGCAATGGTTTGTCGAGTAAATCGAAGGCGGTAAAAATGCTCGGCACAACGATATCGGAAGCCAACAATGTTTCGGTTGCCGTGCCTTCCGCAGACATCACACAGATGCCAAGCGCGGCGGCTTTCAACATGCCGGCGTCGTTTGCGCCCTGGCCAATTGCGACAACCGAATCGGCGCCGAGTTTTTCAACATACAAACGTTTTTGTTCCTGCTCGTTGCCGCCCTTAAGAATCGTCGCGGTGAGATTGAGTTGCTGGTTGATGACAGCCTGGCGCCCATGGGTATCGGCGGTGAGCAGATGAATTGTTAATCGGTCGCGTATTGATGCGATGCGTTTCGCTAATCCGTCTATCAGAATGCCATCCACAGCCAGCGTGCCGTTGACGTCTGAAACCAAATGCTGAAGTTGGAACACGCCATATCCCGAAATATTCAACTCGATCATGAGCGCAATTATAACCGTATTGACTCAAACCATATTGCGTTAAACGGCTCTTCCATAATTGACGGGAAGGAGGCTGGCCGCGAAGGCTTGCGCTGAGTTTGTCGAAATGACCAAAGTACAGGGAGAGAGAAAATGCCTGAATTTTATGGCGGTTTTTCTTCGTGACCTTCGTGTGACCTCGACACGGCTTCGCCGGTCAGTGCAGGCCTTTGCGGTCGAAAATGGTTTTCCGGTTAAAAACGGTGAACCCGTTAAACAAACGCAGGTCACGTTTTCCTCGAGGATGACTTTACAAACGTGACCTGCGAAAAAGGCGGCGGCGTTTTTTTATCTTTGATTGAATCTCACGCGTTGAGCCTGCCGCCGCGCCAGGGCAGCGCGTTCCGCCGCAACCATCTGCTCGCGCTTCGAAATCATTCCCATCACGATCCAATAAACGGTAAAGAAAAGGACGACGAGAAAGGTTCCGATGTAGATAAGGCGCGTTACAGGCAAAGCCGAATCGGTGCCGGCAAAAAGTCCGTGCAAAGTTGCGCCCAAATATCCGGCAATACTCAATGTGTGAATGCTTCTAAATGCTTTCGAGCCGATGATCCTGCGCATGTAAAATGTTGCGGTAACGAGGATGAAAATATAAGCGCCAATGATGCCAAGCCCCACCCAGAAGGGACGATAGCTGTCGCTGAATGGAATCAGAATTTGCCAGACCGAGAACGGCAGATACTGGTCGAACATCAGCACAGTGATATGCAGGAAGAGAAAGCCCAACCCCAGCAGGGAGAGAAACTCGTGAAAGTCGTACGATTGTGCGCCTTCCACAGACGGGTGGAAGATTTTGGTGGGGATCGCCATGCCCCATACCATCGAAAGCCACATGATGAAATACGCTGTCAATCCCGACGCGCGCGTGATATACCACCATGCCTGAACTGTATCCATCGCAAACAAGGATTGGATGGATTGGATCAGAGATGCCCCGGCAGTTGTCTGCGTGAACCAAATAATGCCCAGCATGACGATGAAGACGAGCCCCACCAGGATAACGGCGGCGGCCATCTTGAGCGCTTGCACTCCGAGGTTGTTCGATTTGTTCATAATAGGGGTGTTTGAATTCATGCAATGTCCTTTCAGATTCTTTGCTCTTCTCCGATTCGGCTAAGAGCCGCCGGTTCTAAACGAGGGCTGTGAAAAAAAGTTCTGGACCGGCGGCTGCGGCGGAACTTGCTGGACCGAAAAGCTTTGACTCTGGAATGCGTTGTTATTTGAGAAATTCAGCGGCATTAACGGAGTCAGCGTCGGAAGCGGCGTGACCGGAACGCCCGATGACGTTGAAGAAGAAACCGGTTGAACCGGTTTGGGCGAATGCGCCAGCATGATCCATCCGGCCGCAAAACTGCCAATGCTCGTTAAAGCGATCCATGCTCGTAATCCAAATTTAAAAAGTTTCATAATTCCTCCCACTTATCGGTTGATGAAGATGCGCCCGTCGCTTGTGACAGTGATGAGGCCGTTTTGCTGGAGAGCCGTAAGCACCATTTGAATCTGCTGCATTTGCGACTGCGCCGTCTGAATCTGCGCGCTGGCCTGCTGAAGTTGTTGCTGATATTGTCGTTCGCGCTGTTGATACTGTTGATCTCGCTGCTGATATTGCGCCACGAGACTCTGCAGTTGCTGGATTTGAACCTGATCCTGCGCTTGAGCCGCGTTCGCGGCTTGTGAGGCAGAAGCCGTCTGGGCGGACGAATTCGATGCAGTTGTGCCGTTTGGATTAAAAAACGCCGCTCCGCCGATAACCAGCATTGCCGCTCCCACACCGACCGTCATCGAAATCGCCGCGACCCATGCTGTAATTTGTTTTTTCATAGATCCTCCGAAAATGGTTATGCGTGAGTATACAGGCTGAGGATGACAACAAAGTGACAACAGCGGTTTGACTTTGTGTAGAAATTTTTGGGAAACGGCTGCGTTTGAACGTCCCCTCGCCGTCTTCATTTGCAATCATTCGAGCAGGCGGTTTGAAAGCCAGGAAATGACTTAAATTTCACGGCGGCTGCGCCGATTGACATGCCTTTCCTTTGCGGTATAATACCGCCCGCGTTGGAATCATTGAAAATCCGGGCCGACTAGCTCAATGGCAGAGCAACTGACTCTTAATCAGTGGGTTCAGGGTTCAAGTCCCTGGTCGGTCACAAAAAAACTCTCCGAATATCGGAGAGTTTTTACATTCCAATCTGTTTCAGGAGTTGACGATAATCTTCCGCGTTCGGCGGATTCATCAAAAGGATTTGATTGACGACCTCCACTGCTTCTTTTTTCTTCCCGTCTTGTAATAACGATTCTCCCAGCGCGTCGAGCTGATGGATGGCCTCATCCTGGCGGCCCACACGATTCAAACGGTCAGCCAGCAAACGGCGGAAGAAAATCTCGCCTTCCTGATCCCTGACCAAATCTTCGAGAAATGGAATCGAATCTGCAGACTTTCCGTTGCTATCCAGATAGCTCATATAACTTTCCAGTTCGGCCGCGGCTTGCGCCTGCTGTCCCATGCGCAGATAAAGTTCGATGAGCTGTTTGCGCGCCGCCTGTTCGCCGGGTTGAAGCGTGCGGATCTGTTCGTAGACGCGCAAGGCCTGCTTCCAATCGAGGCGTTGCATGTCAATATCGGCCATGCGCTGGAGGATGTGCACATTCCAGGAGCGGTCGGCGTCCGCCTGTTGAACGAGTCGCAGCGCGGTCGTGTATGTTTTACGCGCCATGTCCAGTTCGGCAAGGCGATAATAAATGTCGGCCAATTCAAGATATTCCTTGATTGCATCATCCACCTGACCGCGCGCCACCAGCTGATCAATCAGGCGTGTGCGCGCCGATAAATCCATCGGGGCTAGTTGAATGACGCGCCGCAATATTTTTGTAGCCTGCGCCACTTCACCGCGGACACTGTAGGCGTGCGCCACGACCGTAAACTTGGCGATGGCATCCGACACGCGCCCGTCTTGAATCAGCAGGTCGCCCATCAGAGAATGCAGAGGCAGATACGTCGGCGCATGTTGCACCGCTTCATAGGCTTCATCCATCGCAGACCGCAGGCTTCCCATGCGCGCCAGCTGGTGGATGCGATTGATCGATTCGATCACGCTCGTACTCTGCGCCTGCAAGATGACTTCGGCCAGCGGCGTGAGGGTATTGCCGTCCTGCGCCTTGCGCATTTGCTCGCGGGCGCGATGAATCTGATCGCGCCAATCTGCGCGCATCAATAGTTTGTTGACGTTTTCGCACAAGCGGCGGTTGATGTTGTCGTCGTCCTGACTCTGCTGTGATTCGATCAGCGGTTCGTAAAGCTGGCGGATTTCATCCGCCTGTTCTTCAGGCACCGTCATCGAATCGGCCAGTTTCAGCGCCTCCAGATATTCGATGGACGCGTTTTTGATCTGCCCTTTTTTGAAATAAATGTCGCCAAGCAAAAGCCGTGAGCCAAGACCATAATCTTTGTGTTTGACAGCGTGCGTCAGATTGCGGACCGCGCTTTCCAGCCGGTCGCCTTTGGCGCGCAAATAGCCGAGATTGAAATACAGGGCTGGATGATTGAAACCGGCCTCCAGCGCATATTCCAATTCGTCAGCCGCAAGGGATTCTTGATTCTTGGTCTGCGCGTCAATGGCCTGTCCAAGATGCAAGACGACTTTGGCCTGCTCGCTTTGTTGCAGTGAAAGCTGACCGGTGCCTTTGACGATGGCGGATAAACCGCGCCGTTCCTGCGCGGCGGGACTCTCGTCGGAATAATCGAAGAGGACTTCCGCCAGCTTGGTCAAAGCCTTTTGACGCGCCTCCGCCACCGGGTCCAGGCCGGAGGCGCTCCGCCGCGTCGGCTCCTCCAGCTGTTTGACTTTTGCCATGCTGATGGGGCCCGTCCCGCCTTTGAGGCGCACCGGCTTGGGAAGCAGTTGGTTGGACCTTAACAAAATCTGAGCCTGCCGCGCTTCCGCATTTTCGGGAACCAGTTGCAGACATTTGTTGACCAGTTCAAGCGCTTTTTCCGGTTTGCCGCTGCGCTGCAGGATACTTGCTAATGCCAGATATTCGGTAACGGCCTGTTTATTTTGACCCAGCCGTTCGTGAACCATTGCGAGGCGCGTGTGCGCCATGATGTGTTCAGGATCGAGCGTGGTGACGCGCATCCAATTCTCGAGGGCCTTATTGACGTCGCGCTGATTGAGAAATGCTTCAGCGGCTTTCATCGCGCCGTCCACTGCATCGTTCAGATTGCCAAGGCGTTCGGAAATTTGGGCGATCTTTTCAAATGGCGCCGGGTCGTTGGGAGAAAGTTTGGCAACCTGCTGGTAATAGCGGAGCGACTCTTCGAACTCGCCCAACTGGAATAACGCCAGCGCGAGGCTGTTGAGCGCTTTGGGCTGGTTTGGCGATTCCTGTAAAGCCTTGCGGTAGGCGGCGGCGGCTTTTTTCCAATCCTGATCCCAGGCCGCCGAGTGACCCTCGTTCATGGCTTTTTGAAAAACGTCTTCTCGTCCGGGCATGGTTTGATTATAACGGATTGCAGAATCTATGAACTTTGCGGAGGCATTGCAGGTTTATGACTGAAGCGGCGCCTGGAATCGCCGCGCTCCTATAGAATTTCCATCTCGCCCCAATTCGGACCGGAGCGGGCTTCCGTTAAAAGCGGAATATCCAGCGGGTAAGCGGATTCCATAACCCCACGCACCACCCTGACCGTTTCCTGCAATTCCTCTTGCGGGACCTCCAGCACTAATTCATCGTGAACTTGCAAAAGCATCTGCGCGTTCAATTTGTTCTCTTTCAACGCGGGCGGAATGCGAATCATGGCGATCTTCATAATATCCGCCGCAGTGCCCTGGATCGGCGCGTTGATGGCTTCGCGTTCCTCGCGGCTTTTCACCTGCGGATTTTGTTTGCTCTGCAAAGCCGGGAAGTAGCGGCGGCGTCCCAGCAATGTTTCGACATATCCGTCCTTTGCGGCCTGTTTGCGAATGCCGTCCAGATATTTTTTGATTCCGGGAAAACGCGTGAAGTAGGCTTTAACAAATTCCTCGGCTTCGGCCAGCGTGAGTTCAGTCGAACGCGTCAGCCCAAAGGGCGACATACCGTAAATGAGTCCGAAGTTGATGGCTTTGGCATGGCGGCGCATTTCTTTTGTGACTTGATCGAGCGGAACGTTGTAGATTGCGGCGGCGGTTGCGGCGTGAATATCCTGCCCGGCGCGGAAAGCGGCCAACATGCTTTCATCCCTGGCCATGTGCGCCACAATGCGGAGTTCGATTTGCGAATAATCAACAGACAGCAATACCTTGCCTTTTGCCGCGATGAATCCTTTGCGGATGCGGCGTCCTTCTTCGGTGCGGATGGGGATGTTTTGCAGATTCGGATTTGACGAGGATAACCGTCCGGTCACCGCGCCGGTTTGGCTGAACGAAGTGTGAACGCGTCCCGTTTTGGGGTCCACTGCGGCGGGCAATGCTTCCACGTAGGTGGATTGAAGTTTGGAAAGCTCGCGGTGTTCGATCACCAAGTCCACCACCGGATGTTTCCCCCTCAACGCCTCGAGCACATCGCCTGAGGTGGAATAATGTCCGCTGACGGTTTTGCGACCCCGGTCGGGCGGCTCGAGTCGCAGATGGTTGAAGAGAATATCCGAGAGTTGTTGGGTCGAATTGATGTTGAACGGTTTTCCGACCGCTTCATAAACTTGTTTTTCGATCCCGCTCATGCGTGCGGCAAGTTCTCTGGAAAGTTTTTTGAAGAACGGCAGGTCGAGCAGGATGCCGGTCATTTCCATGTCAGCCAGCACGGGCATCAACGGCATTTCGATTTCATCCATCACCTTTTGTCCGTTCACGCGCTTTACTTCGGCCTGCATGATGGGAAGGAGGCGCAGAGTCGATTCGGCGTCCGCCGCGGCGTACGGCGCAACTGACTCGATGGCCACCTCTGCCATGCTGAGTTGATGTTTGCCTTTGCCAATCAATTCTTCGATGTGCGTCATTTTCTCGCCGAGACGCGTGAAGGCAAGATTCTTCAAGCCGAGGTCGCGCGAGGATGGATTGATCACAAATTCGGCGATCATCGTATCGAAGGTGATGGGTGAGATGGTTAATCCATGCCGGGCCAAAACGATGTAATCGTATTTGGCGTTGTGAGCGACTTTGGAGATGTGAGGATCGGTTAAGGGGTCGTGGAGGATGGACAGCGCCTGGTCAATTGGCAAATTGTTTCCGGCGAGATGACCGATGGGAATGTAATAGCCTTCGCCCGCTTTGCTTGCCAGCGAAATGCCAACAAGGCTGGCCTGCATTTCTTCTGTCGAAGTGGTCTCCGTATCGAATGCAATGACCCTGGCTGTGGAAAGTTCTTTCGCCAAATCTTTCAATTTGTCGGGCGTGTCAATGATTTTGACTTCGATGGAAGATTCAATTTGCCGCATGGCGACAGCCTGAGGGGCGGCGTCGAACAGCGAGAGCTGTCCGCTCGATGGTTTAACGGATGCGCTTTCGGCTGTGGAAGACGACGCTTTGCCGGTCAGCCGTTCGAGGGTCTTGATGAGCGAGCGGAATTCGAGTTCTGCGAAAAGCGCTTCGACGCGCGCCGCATCGAAGTCATGCGCCTTTGCATGTTCCAGATCGAGCTTGATTTTTAAATCGGTCTTGATGCGTGCCAGTTCGCGGCTCATCAGCGCCGAATCTTTTCCGGATTCAAGCCTGGTCCTCCAGCGATTTTCAACTTGATCTATGTTTTTGTAAATGTTATCGAGCGTGCCGAATTTTTCGAGCAATGCAATGGCGGTCTTTTCGCCGACGCCGGGCACGCCGGGAATATTGTCAGATTTGTCGCCGACGATGGCTTTGTAATCCACCACCTGATCGGGGCGCACGCCAAGTTTTTTGACTACGTCCTCGTCAGTGACATAATTTTGTTCATCGCCGGCGAGGTAGACGGCGGTGCGTTTATTGACGAGTTGTAAAAGATCGCGGTCGCCGGTGATGATTTTGACGCCCAGTCCCTGTTCGTTGGCGAGGCGCGCGATCGTGCCAAGCACATCGTCGGCTTCGTAGCCTTCCCTTTCGAGGCGCGGGATGTTGAATGCGTCAACAAGCTGACGGATGCGCTCGATTTGCGTGCGCAGATCGTCCGGCATTTTTTCGCGCGTGCCTTTGTATTGGGGAAAGATTTCATCGCGGAATGTTTTGCCGGTATCAAATGCCACCGCCAGGTATTCGGGTTTTTCCTGTTCGAGGATGCGCAGGAGTTCGCGCGCGAATCCGTAGGTGCCGGCGGTGGGTTCACCTTTGGATGTCTGCCAGCGCGTTGAACTTGAACCGGCAGTCAGGGCGAAATACATGCGATAGGCGAGAGCGTGTCCGTCAATGAGGTAAAGGGTGGGGGGCATAGCCGTAACCAGTCATCAGGATCAGCGTTCGACGAGCGAAAGCGCAGGCTATCAAGCGATAAATAAAAACGCAGAGGACGGATGTATTTTACCGTCTCTGCGCACATTCATTGCGAACAATTTTAACGATGCGGCTTTTCAATGCCCTGCCGCTGGCGAATTTGCTTGATGTAGTCCTTGACCAACTGCGGCGGATGAGGCTGAGTGCCGCCCATGATGAGATATCCCGGCGCCCAAAAATCTCCGGATGGATTCTCTTTCTTAAAGCGCGGGAACTCAGCGAATATCTCTTCCGAAGTCTGCAGGCGGATGATGCGCATGAGATAGCCGGGCGAGGTGGCTGGAGGAACATTCACAACCCACTGCAAGTATTCGGGGCGCACGGCCAGATATTCAAGCCGCCAGCCGAAGGCAATGCAAATCTTTGGAAGCCATTCGGAAAGCCGGTCGGCAATATCCCCCGTCAAATAATGGGATGTAAAGCGCGGCACCAGCAGACAGGCATACGTTAAGTTGTAGACGCTGGCCGAGGTTGGCTCGAGAACAATGCGGCCCGCCACTTCGTTAATCGAATGCGGGCGTGTCTCATCCAGCTCGTTGGGCCTGGGGCGTTGAACGGGGGTCTCGGGGCGCGGCTGAGATTTGGATGGGGCGGTGACTTCAAGTTCTTCGACCGGCGATTTTGTTGGCGAGGGCAAAGTCTCTGCCAGATCAATCGGCTGTTGATCAGAAATGAGCAGATCCTTGAGCGGTATCGGCGGCGACGATTCACGCGAAAAAATCGAGGGGCGCGTCTGTCCCGGATCGGCTGGCCGCCTCTGCTCGAAAGAAGAGGCGGCGGGCGCCGCTTTCAACTGCGGAACCGGCGCGCCGGCCTTCGGATCCGGCGAGGGAATATCCACTAAAATTTCGGTGATCGGAGGAACGTCAACGTTTTCATCCTCTTCCGATTCAACGGGGGGCGGCATGGTGGCGGCATCAGGGTTTGAATTTTTCGGTGAAGCCTGCTTATCTTCTTTTGTCTCGGTTTCATTCAGTGAAGTTGCGATTTGACTGGCTTGCGAACGAATGGTGCTGAACGGCGTTTCTGCATCGAAAACCATGCCGAGCAGCATGCCTTCGGCAAGTTCTGTCGCATACAGCATATGTTCTGCCTTCGTACTTTCGAGGCGAATGAAACGCAGCAGATCACTGCCTCGTTGTCCGCTCCAGTTGCGGCCCAGTGACTGGGCAATCTCTTTTGCGGCGGCCTGCGAAAGCTGACCGGCATACGCCCAGAGTTCGTTGTTATGCGTAATCAACGCCGCCTGTGCAGAAGTGGCAAGCGTCAACCGCGTCAAATGTTGTGCGGCTTTGCTCACATCATTTAACCAGGGCAGACTGCTTTGCAAATTTTCTTTTTTGGCGAGAGCAGAATCGCTGAGGTCGGTATGCTCGATGGCTTGAAGCAACTCAGAAGTCTGGCACGGTTTCCGAATGAGCGTCCACGGCTGGATGGAATCCAAAGCGGGAGGAATTTCATCCTGCGTTACCAAAATGAGTTTGATATCCGGCAAAATGGTGCGCAATGACCTGGCAACCTCCTCGACCCAGGCCTCGCCCATATCGAGGTCGAGGAGAGCAGTTTTGCATGATTCTTCATCGGCGCGCACAATTGCGGAGGCCTTGCTGTTGACGACGAAAACACGATACTTCCCGGTCTCTTCAAGCGATCGGCGCGTCAGTTCCCCAAATCCCGGGCTTGGCGTCACAACCAACAAATTCATCGGCATTTCGGTTGTAGTGTATCACGGTCAAAGCCCACAGGCAAGCCGACTTAAGCTTTTGATAGTTGAACCCGTTTCGATTCCAAGATTTGACTATACAACTTGACTTTCCGCCCTCGTTATGCTATTTTTGGCAATATTCTTTCGAGGTTGGAAAATGCATCGCGAACGCGTTTCCGAAAATGTTTTTTGGTTTCAAAGCGAAATATATGCTCAAGTCACCGCCGGCGTGGTCGCCGGACCACAATGGGCGGTGGTCATTGATACGCTGGCTCTTCCCGATGAAACGCTGGGGATGCGTGAGTTCATCGAACACGAATTGGGCGTTCCGGTGCGGTATGTGATCAATACACATTATCACGCCGATCACTCCTGGGGCAGTTGTTTTTTCCCCGGCGCGACCGTTCTGGCGCACACACGCTGCCGGGATTTGCTGGCAGAGCGCGGCATTCCAGCATTGGAGGCGGCGCGCAAGCAAAATCCCAATCTCCGGCAGGTTAAGATCATCCTCCCTCACCTGACCTTTGACAGCGGCGAGTTGAATCTGCGCGTGGGCAAAAAGAATCTCACCATTATCCTCGCTCCAGGTCACAGTGAAGATGGGATTGCAGTGCTCGTAGAGGAAGACCGCGTCCTGTTTGCGGGAGATGCCTTCATGCCGCTTCCCTATGTGGTGGATGGGGATATTGATGCGATCGCCGCCTCCATTAAGAAAATTGGCCGCATGGGGCTGGAGAACATCGTACAGGGGCATGGCGACATCATTCTGCGCGGCGAAATTGACGCGGCAGTCAAAGAGAATTTAACATATATTGCCAACCTCAAGAAATTTACCAAGGCCGCCGCGCGCCGCAAGAACGTGGAAGACGCATCCGAATTGATCAGCATCGAGCAGGCTGGCAAAAGCCGCGTTCATCTGGGCGGGTTGGCACAGCAGTTGCACAAGAGAAATGTCCAATCGCTCGTCAGGAAAACGCAAAAAGAATAATCCGGGACGAAAAGGAAACAATGTCACGATTTCATGACTGCGTTTTGCTTTGTTCCTTAGATGATTCCGCATCCTTTATTTCCCCCGCCGCTTTTTTCCTCCACGGACGCCAGCCATGGAATCGTTCGCGTCCTTCAATTAAAGCGCGAAGATTTGGGCGTAAAGCCCAGAGCAGAATTATAAAAGTCACCCCGCCATATAAAATATATTGCCAGGGGGTGCGTCCGAGCAAATAAAAAAGCGTAAATAGAATAATGGCGGTCAGGCTGATGCTCAGTGTCGTCAACGAGGCATATCCAACGCCAAAGAACATGAGCAGGGGGATGGGAAGTCCAAACAAAACCGTCCATTGCAAGCCAATGGCTCCCCCGGCTGTCGTGGCGCCGCCCGCGCCGCCGCGCAGACGAATTTTACCGTTCACATTGCGCTCAACCAGAAAAATGGAATAGTTATGCCCGATCACGGCCGCGATCGGCGCAATCACTTCCACCCAGATGTTATTTGTTATCGCACGCGCCACCCAAACTGCGCCGGCGCCTTTAAGAATGTCAAAGAGGGCAGTGGCAAGCCCGGCCCAACAACCAGCGGCGCGCATCACATTGGTGCCGCCAGTTCGTCCGCTGGCAATCTGGCGGACATCTTTGCCGGTTGTTAATTTGACGATCCATAGCCCAAATGGAATGGATCCCAAAATATATGCCAGCAGGACAACACCAGCATCAATCAGCATGGTCATGAACGTTCCTCCGAGTTGAGCTTTTACTTTTCCAAAGGCTTCAGCTTCTGCCCGGTTCGCAGGATTGAAAATTGAAAGAGGCCGGACGATTTGAAGCGCAGTACAAAATTGGTAACACGAGATAGCTGTGACGGTTACTTGCTTTCCGCAATGCGCAAATTTACTTCAGAGACCTTTCCTTCTTCGATCCAAAAGCCGCGCGCCTGCCAGATTCCGCGCGGACGCGACCAGATGATGTTGACAACAGGATATGCCGCCTCGGCGATGTCGGTAGCGGAAACCGTTTCAGGTCCGGCGGGATGCGAATGAAAAATGGCGAGCAAATCCATCCCGTCAGCATCCATGGCATTGAACGCGCGCAGCTGTTCCGATGGATCCATCCGAAACCGATGCGGACTTTGAGTCTGATTTGCGATGATAAAGAGCTTCTCCACTAAATTGTTTTTCCCCGCCAACAATCCGCAGGCTTCGAGCGGAGCTTGCGCGTTGACATGAGTACGCATAGCATTCAAATGTTCCCGGCGAAGAAACAGTATCATCAGCGTAGAAAAATGGTGGCCAACCAAAGCGCGCCGAGAATGATGCCCGGTTCGGTCACGGCGGTTCGGACCGGCATATCTTCGCCAAGACGATAGGCTAGCGCGGTGAGCGCATAAAGCGGGCCGAGCAGAATCAAACCAAACTGCAAAGATGAGAGCGGCCAGTAGTGCAGACTCGCCGCCAGCTGGGCACAAATAAAAGCGATGCTGATCGCCCATTGAAAATTCCAGTTGCCACCCAGGCGCAGATGGAGTGTCCGCAATGCAACCAGTCCTGCCGCAAGGAAAATGGCTGGGGCGATAATAAAGAGTCGCGCGCCGGCGAGACGCAGAGCAATCACCAGCAGAAGAAACGAGGCGTAAGATAATGCGGTTAATCCGGCGGAGGCGATTGCATAAGAAGGTGCTCCGGGGTCAACCGCAATGTATTCGGCGAGAATGACCAGCACCAGTATTATGGCGCAAAATCCAAATCCAATCCACCAAATGGATGTAGACGGGAGAAGGTTGAGCAGCGCCCCGATGATGAATGCAATTAACGTGGGAAGCAGCCAGTGTTCCCATGTGTGCCGCAATGATGAAGGATGGCTATGCAAAAGCCAGTCCATGCCGCTGGCAGTCAGACCGGCAGAGACCAGTATCATGGCCGTGCTGATTGAGACAGGATAAGAAACAAAGAAACCGGGCAACTGCAGGGTCAAGGTAAAACCCGGCGCGTTGACCAGCCTCGCCAGCGCATATGCCAGGAGAACTACGGCGGTCACGATGCTAAGCTGGTTGATATTAGGCAGATAACGTTCGCTATCTTTCATTAAATTAAATTCTACCCAAAAAATTTGATTTTTCGCAGAGTACTTTCCAAGTTCTCATAAAATGCGAGGCCTCAAATAGAAGGTTACAGGAATAACCTCCGCAACCGGTTGACTTTTTTGATCGAGTTCGGCGCGGAGGCGAACGGGATGAATTGGAGGTAAGTTTCCTCCGTAATATTTTGGTTCGGTGGTTCAGCGTCATTGACATTCTGATTGACGAAGACGGAATGCGTTTGCTTGACATCACCCTGTGCCTCAGGTAGAATGTCCTTCGCCTTTTGAGCGGGCCTGTAGCGCAGTTGGGAGCGCGCTTCAATCGCACTGAAGAGGTCAGGGGTTCGAATCCCCTCAGGTCCACTGTTCAGTGATCGGCTAATCAGCAGTCAGTCACGGAACGTTGTTTGCTGATACTTCATTATTG
>JBHORD010000018.1:0-26430 GCA_042408355.1 Anaerolineales bacterium | reverse complement strand
GGACGAAGGGTGGGGGGTTGGGTTTGGGAGGGGGGCGGGGCGACTGTGCCGCATTCTTGATTCTCGGATCGCTGTCCATGCAGACAATCTTGTTCCACATCCGAAGGATGTGGACTGCTGACGATGGTGCTGTTCCATCGTCAGAAACCCGCCGCTATTTGAGGTGAAAAAGCGGCGGAATGGCTTAGGGTACACCCAGTCGGCGGGTGCTTTACCCGCAAACCGGGGTGTGGGGCAGAGCCCCACGTCCTTGTTCTTTACCGTGCCGGCTGCAACATGATCTTTGGCACGGTGACTCGTGAACCTGTCGAAACGGGAATCACTTTCAGCCTGGCACGAAGCGACGCGGCAACCAACGGCTTGAAGTGCAAAAAAGGCGAGCGCCTGCGCATTGGAGCAGGCGGGATCGAGCCGGTTTGCACGAAAGCAACACATGGGCGTTTAGGCCGTGCGTTGTTTGAGCCATGCGCGCCAAGTCATAGATTTTCATTCTGGTATTTGGCGCGCTTGGCTTTGCACGGCCTGCCGATGTGTTGAGTTGTGTTGTCCGCTAGTGAAGTGTGCCATGTGAAACGGAGTCACTCGCAGCTGCGGCGATGATTGCAGGGGGAATACGCTGCGGTCGCAAAAGAAAAAAGTGTAGCGGGAGTCACAGTCAAGAACCAAATGCGGCGAAGCCGCACCATATCCAAAGGAGCCATTGGTTGTTTTGAAAAGAGAAAGTCTTTATCTTTGTGTATTAGGGTCGAGACTAAGAAATTTATTATGTTCTTGTGTGTGAATAAAAACAGAGGAATGATCAAGTGATGTTTAAAAGTTTTTATAAAATAGGTGTACACTTGTTCTATGGCTACTGTGTATTTGCCTTATGGTTGGCCAAGGCTGTCCGGCGAGTTTGAAAGTGTGATCTATCAGGGCACGTTGGCTAGGGCATATGTTGGCGTTGATGATCCGCGAACTGGGTCGCAGGTAATGGCGAGGCGGATTTTTGCGGATGCACAGCGTGTGAAAGCTGCTGCCGGTGCGTGGGCAAAGTTTTTGTGGAAGCGCAGGCTTGGTAACCGCTGGAGTACGATTTTGTATCAAGTGCCTTTGGGGGATGTGGGCGGTTTGTGGACTGCGGCAATGGATGCATGGAATGCAAAGAGTGACGCACAGCGTCAGGCTTGGCGTGATTATGCGCCGTATGTGGTCACTTACAATGATCCGGGTAAAGTGTTTTGGGGGATGGCATATGTTGTTTATGAATGGCTGCAAGCAAATTTGAATGGGTTTTATGATCAACCGAATCCGGCTGATGAAGATCCTGAGGCTATGGGTATTTGGTGGCTGCAAGATGTTGCGCCGAACACGCCTGGCGAAGATATGGCCTGGGTGGATAGGGGGCGGTATTCGTTTGTTGATGATCGTGATTTGCGTTGTGTGTACAGTGGGAACTGGACACAGTGGAATGGAAATGGGCCTTATCTCTTGACGATGTCGCAGTCGCATAATGCTGGCGACACTGTGACAGTGGAGATCGTCGGCGATTGGCTGGATGTGTATTATGCAAAGAACGTGGATTGTGGAAGTTTTAGAATTTATATTGACGACGTGCTGAAAGCCACGATCAACGCGAAGGCCAGTCTAGCTTGGCAGCAGCTTTGGAGGAGTTCGTATCTTGGAAAAGGCACGCATGTTGTGAAGCTCGAAAATATAGGTGGTGGACTGTTGGACTTTGACGCACTCAAGGTTTATAACGATGTGCAAGAGGATTGGTTCACGTATGCGGGGGGCGGAAATTCATTTGTTGTAGATAATAATTGTGATCTGAACAGGTACGCACTTTGTGCGAGTGGTTATGAAACAGAGGCACGGTTGATTGTGAAAGGCCGGTGGGCATCGTTAACGTATGTTGCTGGTCCAGGGCGTGGAGATGTTGATTTCTATTGTGATGGAAAGTTGAAGTTAACATTTTCGCAGCTTAGTGCGAGCACGTTGTATTTTCGAAATTTGGTGTTGCCGGCACTTGGTGGCGCAGGTTTGCATGAACTGATTTTCAAGAAGCACGCATCTGGCACGATGTGTATTGATGGTTTTCAAGTGGCGGATATAAAGGCAAATGTTGGCGGATCTGTCGGGTCACTCTAGGCAAATGTGCTATGTCACCGTTGAAGTTGGCTGGAACTTATCGAATGCAGGATGGATTGATCCGCCTGTTCAGAGGAGCAATGATGAGCGATAGCTTGATGCTTTTTGGGATTGGAATCGGTGATAACGTGTTCAGTGGGTATGCTTATTACATGACGCCGTGGGTGATTGGATTTGTAAATGGGTCATACGCGTTCCCGATTTGGACCGCTGGCAAAATATCGCGTTTGATGGTTGCAACGGTGAGCATGCAGCCATCCGATCAACCGCTGATAGTAACGGTGGAAGTGAGCGGAGTTGATCAAGGTGTGCAGGTCATCGTGCCAGTGAATGGTGCACAAGGTTGGCATATTGACGATGTGAACAACTGCGCGGTTGTTGCTGGTGATACATTGCTTTTCAAGTTGGAATATGCAGGTAGCCAGGGTAGTGCGGGAATCGGAGCGGTTGGTTGTTTATTTGAACCGGGGGCTTGAACATGATTGGCTTTATCTTCGCGATCGCGAAGTGAAGTAATCGAGACTGGCTCGATTGCCGGAGAAAGGATGCAAGCAAACATGGCTAAGGTAATTGGTCCTTTGATGTCTACCAGCGCGAGCGGGCAATTCGCTCATGCAATGACCTTCGATAAGCGCGGTTTTGTGCGTGAGTACGTTGTGCCGTTCAATCCGAAGAGTACCAGCCAGATGACCACGCGCAATGCCCTCGGTGATATTCAGCGCGAGCTGAAGACATTGGGCTTGAAACCGCGCGGCGAGTTGAAAGCTGGTCTGGGCTATCGTTGGAATTCGTTGGTCATCGCTGAACTCATGGCGAACGATCAGGCTGCTTTTCTGGCCTACATCGCAGAGTGGGACGCGTTCACGACCGGAAAGGCCGCGTGGACGTCGGCGGATCCTGCGACTGGATTAGTCAACTCCAATGTCGGCGGTGTGTTCTATGCCGTTGCAAAAGCCGCGTATGATGTGGCTGCACGACTTGGTGCTACAACTTCGTTGGTTGATCCAGTAGAAGCCAACAGCGCAACTGTGCTGAGCGCATGGACTGCTGATGCGTAACGTCGGCTGATATTTGAATTTGGACTCAAAGCGCGACGCGGATTACTTGGCTCGTCCACGTCGCGCTTTGAATCACATGCGGAGGAACACATGTCAAAGTTTTGGGATAAGTTCTTCGAGCTATGGTCCCGCAGTGTAATCGTCACCGGTGTGCTGACCATCTTGATCGTGTTGGTGATCGCCGTGCTGTTGATGACGGATCGCGCTGTGCCCGATCAGCTGTGGCTCGGGTTCATCGCTTCGATCTCTTTTTTCTTCGGGACCAAAGCGGGGACGATGAACCAGCCAGCGAAGTAAAAACAAACGGATCCGGCTGAGTGAAAAGCCGGACCCGTTTTTTGTAAGGACCTGAAATTTAGTATGGACGATGCTCAATGCGTTCGTCCTGCGCTTTCCTGGTGGCGAAAAATTTTGGAGTGATGCGAGAAAGCTGCAATATAGGGGCTATTGACTTCTTTCCCAATTTGCCGTAAGATGTGCGGCATGAAAGACGATCTCACCACAAAGCAAGTGGCAATATTACTCAAATGTTCAGAGCGAACCGTGAGGAATCTAATCGAGCGAGGGAGATTTCCGAATGCCTACAAGCTGGATGCAGAAGCTAAAAGTGTCTATCGCATTCCTCGGGCTGACTTGGATCAATACCTTGCTGTTCAACGATCCGCCGCTAGAAAGCCTGCCACCCGATAGTGATGTGTCACTCGGTGGCCTGGCTTTTTTTATTCCTGGCGTGATCGTGGCGTTGCTGTTCTTTGCTGAGCTGCACTGAGAAACGAAAGAGCCCGGGTTGCAGCCGGACTCCTTCATCGATGGCTCAGCGTAAAAGTGGCCTAGCACTTTAACAACTGAGACAGGGTGCCTGATGGGTTTCGAACCCACAACATCGTGATCCACAGTCACGCGCTCTGCCGTTGAGCTACAGGCACCGTATTTCAAGCGGCGGGATTATAACATCACCATTATTGGCTTTCAAGGATGCGGCGAATTAACTGCGCCGCCGCCTCCTGCGGGACGATCTGCTGGCTTCCGTTTAACAAGTCTTTGACCGCCACCGTCCCCTTTTCCGCTTCATCCGGGCCAACGGTGGCTACGACACGCATCTTCATCTTATCTGCAAACTTGAATTGTTTTTGAAGCCTGGCGGGCTCCGGATAAACCATCGTATTCAATCCGGCGCTCCTCAAAGACGAAGCCAGCGCATAAGATTTCAACAACAAACTTGCATCAAAGACCGTAACCAATATACGCGCGGGACTCGGGACAAACTCCGGGACAAGGCCGTCTTCCTGCAAAATAATTCCAATGACCACGTCGCCCATCGCAAATCCCACACCGGGAAGCGGTTGACCGCCAACATCTGCCAGCAAATTATCATAACGGCCGCCGCCCAGGATGGCGCGCTTCAGCGAGCCGCGGATATCGTAAGCCTCGAACACAGTGCCCGTATAGTACAATAAACCGCGCATGATGTTGGGGTCGAACTTTACGTATTCTTTTACGCCCAATGCTTCCAGCGCGGAAAACAATCGAACCAGTTCTTCGCTCTCCTTCCACGAATCATAATTGTCAAGAACGTTTTTTAAACCATCGAGTTGTTTCTGATCGAGACCGAGTTCAAGGGCGTTGGCATCCCATTTGGCAGAATCCATTTTCGAGCGCCGGTCAATTAAATTAGAAACATCCAGCCGCCTTTCCGGCGGAATGTCGAGCGCGTCGAATCGGGAATCCATCAGGCGGCGATTATTCACGAAAACGGCGGCCCGCTGAGGGTCCAGGCCGACCGAACGCAAAAACGCCGCGGCCACCGCGATCAACTCGGCGTCTGCTTCCGGCGAGTTGACGCCCAGCATATCAATGTTCCACTGAAAGAATTCGCGCGTCCGTCCTTTCTGCGGTTGCTCATAACGCCAGAATGGGCCAAACGACCACCAGCGAACTGGAAAGGTCAGTTCATTTTGGCGGGCCGCGATCATGCGCGCCAGCGACGGCGTCAACTCGGGGCGCAATGTCACCAGATCGCCGCCGCGATCCTCGAACACAAATGATTGTTTTTTGACCAACTCCTCGCCCGACTTGGCCGCATAAAGGTCAATCGTTTCAATAAAGGGCCCGTCCCACTCCTGATAACCAAATGACTGCGAGACAGCGCGCACTTTCTCGTAGATGAAATTACGCAGCGCCATCTGCTCTGGATAAAACTCACGCGTGCCCTTCACCGGTTGAATAATATTTTTCATGATTTCAACTCCAATTGAACTGACAGCATTCTAACATATCAGTTTATCAAACTATGACAAGCGGCTTGTGGATACAGGACAGAACGCACTACCCTTTGTTCGTGAATAAAAGTACAAAACAAGTGGATGTCAAGGATTAGGAGAATTATATGGATACTCCGGATGAAATCAACATGGAACTTCAAAAAATTTCCTGGTTTCGTGAACTCAAACCGGAACATTTGAAAAAAATCGCCGCCATTTCACATTTGCGAAAGGTCAAGGCGGGTGAAGTTTTGTTCCATGAAGGCGACAGCGAAGATAATCTGTATATTGTCCTTGAAGGACGCATTGCGCTAAACATCTTCGTCCCTCATCGCGGCAAGGTGCGGATTTACACTGCCGAACCGCTGGATGTATTTGGATGGTCAAGCGTTACGCCGAGTGTCCGTCAACGAACGGCGGGCGCGACGGCCGTGATGGACAGCAAGGTGATTGCCATCCATGCGGAAAAACTGCGTCAAGCCTGCGACGAGGATCACGATCTCGGCTATGTTGTGATGCGCCGTCTGGCCAACATCGTAGCCAGCCGTTTGTTGGTCACGCGCCTGCAACTCCTCGACATGTTTGCTAACCCGGAGCCGCAAAATGGCAAATAATCGCCGACCAGAAATCGGAAGCACGATTGCAATCCAAAAACCGGTTTTTAACATCCTCCTGCATCGGTTGCAGGAAAATGGATATCAAACCATCGGGCCGCGAGTCAAAGATGAAACCATCGCGTACGAGCCCATCGAAACCATGGATGAATTGCCCTACGGTTACATCACCGAACAAAAACCGGGGTCATTCCGATTGGTTCGCGCCGGCCACAAACATTACTTTGACGCCATCCCCGGCGCGCAGTCGTGGAAACAATTTCTCTTCCCGCCGCGCGTGGATTTGTTCACGTTGAGAAAGGACGGCAATGGCTGGGAAGTTCTCAATTCCGAACCCGCGGCGCCAAGCTATGCTTTTATCGGCGTGCGCGCCTGCGAACTTGCCGCCATCCAAATTCAAGACGCCATTTTTATGCGGTCAGACTTTGCTGACCCGATCTACCGTGAACGCCGCCAGCGCGTTTTCATCGTGTCGGTGAATTGCCTCGCCCCCGCGGAGACTTGTTTCTGCGCTTCGATGGGAAGCGGGCCGCGCGTCAAAGACGGCTTCGACTTAAATCTGACCGAGCTCGATGAAGCGTTCCTTTTAAAGGTGGGTTCAGAACTGGCGCGCAGTCTGCTGGACGGAATCGAATACGAAGACGCCAGCGCGTTTATGTTGACTGCCGCCGAACACGCCATCGAGCGCGCCGGGCGACAAATGGGCCGCGCCCTCGATACCGGTGATCTGCCGGAGTTGATTCTGAAAAATCTTGAATCGCCGCATTGGAAAGAAGTCGGCGAACGCTGTCTGAGCTGTGGAAACTGCACGCAAGTCTGCCCGACTTGTTTCTGCTGGGACGCGGTGGATCAAATGAGTCTCGACGGCAAAACGTCCAGCCGCACGCGCGTCTGGGACTCGTGTTTCAATCCGGGTTACTCCTATCTGGCTGGCGGCAATACGCGGCCGACCATTTCGTCGCGTTATCGCCAGTGGCTGTCTCACAAACTCGGCACATGGAAAGAACAATACGGCACGCTTGGATGCGTCGGCTGTGGGCGCTGTATCACATGGTGCCCGGCGGGGATTGATCTGACGGAGGAAATCGCCGCCCTGCGAAAGGAGGCACGCTAATGGCCGCCGTACAAACAAACGCGATCTCACAAACAAACCGTTTGCTTGAGCCAGATTGGGCAGAGATCACAGCCATCACGAACGAAACTTCAGACGTTTCAACTTATTGGTTAAAGTTCGTTGATCCATCCATGCAGGCGAACTATTCGTTCAAGCCCGGGCAGTTCAACATGATTTATGTTCCCGGAGTTGGCGAATCGGCAATTTCGATCAGTTCAGATCCTGAAGACCGCGGGAAAATCGGACACTCCATTCGTTTTGTTGGAAACGTAACCCGCGCCATCCGCAGACTCAAAGTCGGGGATGTGGTTGGCGTGCGCGGGCCCTTTGGATCGCCGTGGCCGGTTGATGAAATGGCAGGCAAGGACATATTCATTGCATCCGGCGGAATTGGCTTGCCTCCTTTGCGGCCTGTGATTTATCACATCATGCGTCACCGCGAAAAATACGCCAGCGTCACCTTGCTTTACGGCGCGCGCACAGCCGCCGATTTGATGTATACAGCCGAATATGACGCCTGGCGCCAGGCTGACATTAGCGTGGAGATAACCGTTGACCGGGGCGACACAAACTGGCCGGGACGCGTCGGCGTCGTGCCAATGTGGTTCTATCAATTCCGCCTCGACGCTCGCAACACGGCGGTGCTGACATGCGGCCCCGAAATCATGATCCGTTTCGTCATCTACGAAGCGTTAGCGCGGCGCATTCCGCTCGAAAATATTTTCGTCTCGCTCGAACGCAACATGAAATGCGGACAAGGCTCGTGCGGACACTGTCAGCTTGGACCCTACTTTGTCTGCAAAGACGGGCCTGTCTTCCGCTTCGACGCGCTTCAGCCTTACTTCAACGTGGAGGAGTTCTAATGTCCAGCCACAAACCGACGGTCGCCGTCTATAAATTTTCTTCCTGCGACGGATGCCAGCTCTCCATTCTGAACATGGAAGATGAATTGCTCGATCTGGCAAATGTTATTGACATCGCTTATTTTCTCGAAGCCACGCGCGCGGAAAAACCAGGGCCTTACGACATTGCGATTGTTGAAGGCTCGGTCACAACGCCGCATGAACTGACCCGCATCAAAGAGATTCGCGGCGAGGCTAAAACATTGATTGCGCTCGGCACATGCGCAACGGCGGGCGGCATTCAGGCGTTGCGAAATTTCGCAAACGCCGACGAGTTCGCCAGCGTTGTTTATGCACATCCCGATTATCTGCATTTTCTAAAAACCGCCACGCCGATTTCCGAACACGTTTCCGTGGACCTGGAATTGTGGGGCTGTCCAGTTAACAAAGCGCAAGTCATCGAAGTCATTACGGCGCTGTTGAATCACCGCAAGCCGAATCTTCCTCCATATTCTGTTTGTATGGAATGCAAGCGGCGCGGCACAATTTGCGTTTTAGTTGACAAGGGCATTCCATGCCTCGGTCCCGCGACCCAGGCCGGGTGCGGCGCGCTCTGCCCCGCGAACGGACGCGGTTGTTACGGATGCTTCGGCCCGTTCCGCGAGGGCAATCCAAAATCATTATCAACGACACTTCAAAACATGGAACGTTATCCCGGCGAGACGGCGCGCTTATTCCGAGGCGTCAGCGGATACGCGCCATCGTTCCGCAAAACGGCCGAGGCAATTTTCGCAAACGCAGAGGAGTCAAAATGACGACAATTGAAGTGCCCGCTTTGGCGCGCGTGGAGGGCGAAGGCGGTTTGTTCATCAAACTCGAAAACGGTCAGGCTGTCGAAATCCGGCTTGACATTTACGAGCCGCCGCGTTTCTTCGAAGGCTTTTTGCGCGGTCGCTTTTTGCAGGAAGTCCCAGATATCACGGCGCGCATCTGCGGCATTTGTCCGGTGGCTTATCAAATGAGTTCGGCGTTTGCGCTGGAAAACGCTCTCGGAATCAAGGTCTCGCCGGGGGTCCGCGCCCTTCGGCGCCTGATGTATTGCGGCGAACATATCGAAAGCCACGCGCTTCATATTTACATGTTGCAGGCTCCCGATTTGCTTGGCAAACAATCTGCGCTTGAACTCGCCGCTGTCGCGCCGGATATCGTCAAGAACGCTCTGCGGCTCAAGAAGATCGGCAACGAGATTTTAAAAGTCATCGGGGGACGTTCGGTTCATCCGGTCAATGTTTGCATCGGCGGATTTTATAGTTGGCCGGACGCCGCGTCGCTCAAGGCTTTGCTCCCCGATTTGGAATGGGGACTCAACGCCGCGATCGATTCCGTCAAGTGGGCCGTCACGCTTCCCTACCCGGACCTTGAACTTGATTACGAATTCGTGGCGCTTCACCACCCTGACGAATATGCCGTCATCGAAGGCGATGTCTGGTCGAGCAAGGGAAACAGGGTATCCATCGCGGACTACGAAACACGCTATATCGAGGAACACGTCAAACATTCCAACGCGCTTCACGGGCGCACCGTTGACGGAAGCGCGTATCTGGTCGGTCCGCTGGCGCGCTTGAATTTGAACCGCGACCAATTATCCCCCGCCGCGCAAAAAGCGCTGAAGGATTCCGGAGTCAAATTGCCGCTGAAGAATCCGTATAAATCATTGATTGCGCGCGCAATCGAATTGGTTCAGTTTTACGAAGAGGCGGTTGAATTGGTCAAAGCTTATCAACCGGACGGCCCCGCGCACGCCGAGTTGAAACTCCAGGCCGGCGAAGGCGCGGGCGCAACCGAGGCGCCGCGCGGCTTGCTGTATCACCGCTACAAGATTGACGAAAACGGACTGATTCAATTCGCCAAAATCACGCCGCCGACCGCGCAGAATCTGCCGCGCATCGAAGCCGATTTGTTTGCGCTGGCGCCGGCGATCGCCGCGAAGCCCGAAGACGAAGCCACATTGACGGCGGAACATCTGGTGCGCGCCTATGATCCGTGCATTTCATGCGCGACGCATTTCTTGAAATTGAAAGTGGAAGAGAATGGCGAGGCGCGGGTAGAATGAAAATCGCGGTGATTGGAATCGGTCAAAGTTTGCGGGGCGATGACGGCGCGGGGCTCGAGGCCGTCCGTCAGTGGAAGGAACAATATCCCGAAACGGCGAGCCGGCCCGAAGTCCGCGTGGAGGCGATTGAATTGCCGGGGCTGGCGTTGATTGATTTCATCAACGAATACGACGCGATTCTTTTAGTGGACGCTGTCCGCAGTTCAGCCAAAACCGGGACGATTCACTGTATTGAAGCCGATGAGTTATCCGCGTTCGCGTCCGATTCGCAGTCCGCACACGGATGGGGCGCGGCGGAGACAATCCAACTGGCGCGCCGATTAAATCCCGCGCAAAAAAACCATCTGATCAAATTGATCGGAATCGAAGCCGAACAAACGACAATAGGATCGGGGCTGAGCAAGGACGTTCAAAACGCAATTCCGCTGGCGTGCCGCGCCATACAAACCGAAATACAAAAACTGCTTTGAGAGAAGAACCGCCGGCGCCCCGGCGGTTTTCATTTTCGTACCAGCCGCGCCTGCTTGGTATAATCGTGCCATTACGACAAGGAGCAGAACATGCAAATCAATTATCAAGAGACCACAAAAGATTTACTGACGCGCATTGACATTCACGAAAAATACGGCGCCCGCAATATTGATCAATGGACCACCGAAGTGCTGCAACCCAAGGCGGGCATGAAGATTCTCGATGTTGGCTGCGGCGCGGGAAAGCAGTGTTTTTTATACAGCGATTACACCCATCGCCAGGCCGACATTACCGGCGGAGATTTCTCGAACGAACTGCTCGACAAGGCGCGCGCGCAAAACGCGGAACGCGGCGATAAATGCAGGTTCATCTTTTTGGATTTCAATGAACGTTTCGTGTTCGAGGACAACACGTTCGATCTGGTTTCATCGGCGTTCGCCATCTATTACGCCTCCAACCTGGACTTCACGTTTGGCGAGGCGCACCGCGTGCTGAAACCGGGCGGACGGCTCTTCGTCACCGGCCCGCTCCCCGAAAACAAGAAAATGTTCTATGACATCATCAAAGAGGCGACGAATAAACCGATCCCGCCGATGCCCGGCTCGTCGCGCTTCAAGGGCGAAATCTACAAAACCATTGAAGGCAAGTTTTCAAAGACCGAGTTGCTGACTTTTGAAAACCCGCTCACCTTCCCCGAAGTTGCGCCGTTCATGGAGTACGTGCGCGCCTCGCTCTCCGAAGACCGCAAGCTTTGGACCTCGATGTTCAAGGATCACGATGAGTATGAAGCGTTGATCGGCGAAATCGAAAAAGTCGCCACACGCTGGTTCAAACGCGACGGCAAATTGGTGATGACCAAAGTCGTCGGCGGAATTCTGGCGACGAAATAATTTGAATCCACAGATCACGCAGAAGTCGCAAACGGAAGGAATTTCTGCGTAATCTGTGAAATCTCTGTGGATGTTTTTTCAAAATGAATTTCTACGGTCAACGCGTTCTTTTTCTCGGCGCGCATCCCGACGACATCGAATTGGGATGCGGCGCGCTTATCCATCGCATCAAGGATCAATGCGACGTCTTATGCGTCACGTTATCAGACAACCAGAAGAATCCGGATCTGAAAAACATCGTGAACGAGCATTATGCGTCCATGGCAAAACTGGGCATCCCGAAGAACAAAATTGTCGTGGGATCGTTCACCACGCGCGTCTTCCGCGATGCGCGGCAGGAAATCCTGGAATATTTTCTCAATCTGCGCGCCGAATTCAAACCGGACATCATCTTCGTTCACTCGAAGCAGGATGTGCATCAGGATCACAACACAATGACCGATGAGGCCCTGCGGGCTTTTCGCGGCATCACGGTTTTGGGTTTCGACGTGGTGCGGTCATCGTACGGATTCTTTCCGCATTTTTTGGTCGAGGTCAGCGAGGAGGACGTTGGCGCCAAAATCGAGGCGCTTTCGCAATACGCCACCTACCGCGACAAATATTATTTCAACAGCGAGCTGACGCGCTCCATCATGGTGCGTCACGGCGCGCTGGCTGAAGTTCCTTTTGCGGAGGGCTTCGATATTTTGAGAATTGTTGGGAAGTTCGAGAAGTGTGAATAAGGATGGGGCATGGTTAATGGTTAATGGTAAGTGGTTAATGGTTAGTGGTTAATGGTTAGTGGTTAATGGTAAATAACGACTGGTAAGTAGTGAATGAAGATTGAATGAAATTCAAATCCCTATACCGCATTTTGAAAACGCCGGTCCACTAAAACTACTGACCGCCCGCGGTAAACAAATTATCGGTAGTCAAAGGAGAATCCCCATAACTTGACACATCGGGCACTCTCGCAATATAGAAAGACTCCCCATCTTCAAATGGAGAATTAGGATCATACGCATAATTGTCTCGCTTGCTATACGCGAGGTTTCCCGTAGCGTTTATCAGTGTATGCACCATCGCCGAAAATACTTTTGCGTCATTCCCGTAGCCCAGGATCTCCGAAGCAGGTATCACGCTCTGGCGGTCGACCAACTGCGCCCCTACAACAACTACCCTCCCGCGCTCGTCAACATAAAAGCCGTAAATGCCTGAGGGGGAGTTGTATCCAGTGTCATTCAGCAATATTGCGCCGGCATTTAAGCCCGCTAGGCGATCGTAATAATCCTTTACCCCGTTCAGATTCTCGTCATAGGCGCGCTTGTCCAAGACTATGTAACGCAAATCCGTTACGTCTATGTATCCCAACTTTTGCGCCTGAGGATTGGGTTTAAATGCCCCCAGTCCAGCGGTCCCATTGCTCTGAAAAAACGGAAACTCCACCCCTTTCACGCTCTCCGGCCAGATAATTTCTCCGTCTTTGCCGATACTGCTCGCATACTTTTTCCCATACGCGATCACTCTATCGTACGTGGGGTTCCTCACGCCCGCCGCCGCCCAGTAGTCTTTGTACTGCGGTCCGGTCGCAAACGCGCCGATCATATCCTGGTACAACTTTGCCCCGTCAATAGGCTCCATATTCATGTCCATGCCGGGGATGCCTTCGAATGTCTGCGGGTGCACAACCAGCGCCTCCGGTCCTACGTTCCTTTCTCCACCCGCCGGCGTCGGCGTGGAATCCAGACCAATCCGCGTAGCCGTCACGGCAGGCGACGCGACAGCGGCAGGGATTGATGTTTCCGTCGCTGTCGCCGTACTGGTCGGCATTGGTGTTGCTGTCGGCGCAGCGCATCCTGCAAGAAAAACGATCGAGCAAAGAAACAACGCGGCAATTTTGTTTTGTAACACAACTTCCTCCGGTAAATTAATTTGGGACAGGCGATTGCCTTTCCCAAATTATAAGTCTATTTGTTTGAAACAGCGTCAGCCAAGAAATTTAATCTGAACGCGGAGGGCGCGGCGCTGATACCCAAGTAGAATTCCGCATTCTCCGCGATAATCCGCGTCCCTAAAATCACAACCCGTATTCACTCTTTTGGTATTCCCAGCTGTATCATTCCATCCACAACCCGGACGGGATACGCAGGAATATCCACGACCGCAGGCATTCGCAATACTTTTCCTGATCGCACGTCAAATTGCGCGCCGTGACGCGGGCAGGTGATGCTGAAGCCGTCCAACTGGCCTTCGCCCACCGGGCCGTCGTCGTGACTGCAAACATCGGCAATCGAAAATAGTTGTCCGGCGATATTGAATATCACAATCGGTTTGCCTTCGATCTCGACGAACATCCGCTCGCCGTTCGGCAATTCGCTGGCGGGCGCAATTTCTACATATTCGATTTTAGATTCGTCAATTTGAGTGTAGTTATACATGTTTATTGCGCAGGAGCATAGCGGAGTCTGGGAAGACTTTGACGATCAATCATTCCACCAATTCATCACTGGCTTCGCCTAAACCATAGACTCCAGCCTTCAAGACTTTCAACGAAAGCAGCGCGCATTTCAAACGCACAGGACCGAGATCAATGCCGAGCAGGTCAAGGATATGTTGCTTGTTCAACGCCTTGACTTCGTCCAGGGATTTGCCGATCACGGATTCGATCAACAAATCCGCAGAGGCCTGCGAGATGGCGCAGCCATGACCGTCGAAGCGCGCGTCGGTGACCTTACCGTCCTTGTCCACGCGCAAATCAATCTGGATGTGATCGCCGCACAGCGGATTATTGTCCGCAAATGAAATATCGTGCGGATCGAGATGTCCGCGGTATGACGGATTCTTATAATGTTCGATGATGATTTCGCGATAGAGATCGTCCATAATTTCCAATCAAAATGGCGGTCGCGTAGGCGGCGGGTCTCGATACGTGGCGCCATGGCGCCACTACTCGACCATCGCCGCCGTATGGAGACTACGCTACTATCCAAATACTTTCTTTACTTTGTAAATTCCTTCGACGAGTTTATCCACTTCATCTTTGGTCGAATACAGATAGAAGCTGGCACGCGTGGTGGCGGGGATTCCAAACTTCTCGTGCAGCGGCTGGGCGCAGTGATGTCCGGCGCGGACGGCGATGCCGTCGCGGTCCAAAATCTGCGCCACATCGTGCGGGTGAACGCCGTCGAACGTGAACGAGGCAACGCCGCCTTTTTTGTCGGCGGTGGGACCGAAGACTCTGACGCCGGGGATTTCTTCGAGGCGTTCGAGCGCGTATTCGGTGATCTCGTGTTCATGCGCGGCGACATTTTCCATGCCAATCGAAGTCAAAAAATCCACCGCCGCGCCGAAGCCGACCGATTCCGCGATGGCTGGAGTCCCGGCTTCAAATTTGGCGGGGATCGAATTCGGGCGGAACGAACGCAGTTTAACTTCCTTGATCATATCGCCGCCGCCGAGAAAGGGGGGCATCGCGTCGAGTAAATGAGCCTTTCCATACAACGCGCCGATGCCGGTCGGTCCGCACATTTTGTGCGCGGAGAAAGCCAGAAAATCAACGTCCAACTTTTGCACATCCACCTTCAAATGCGGCACGGATTGCGCACCGTCCACCAGCGTGATTGCGCCGGCTTCGTGCGCGAGACGGATGATCTCCTGCGCGGGCGTAATCGTGCCGAGGACGTTGGACATGTGCGTAAACGAGACCAGTTTCGGGTCCTGGGAAAGAAGCGAACGGTAAACGTCGAGGTCGAGTAAACCGTCGTCCGTCACCGGAATGAATTCGAGGCGAATGCCGCGTTCCGCGGCGAGGATATGCCACGGAACCAGGTTGCTGTGATGTTCCATCTCGGTCAGGATGACGAGGTCGCCCGCTTTGAGGTTGGCGCGCGCCCACGTATACGCAACCAGATTGATCGACTCGGTCGCGTTGCGCGTGTAAATGATCTCGCGCGCCGCGGATGCGTTGATGAATTTTGCGATCTTCTCACGCGCCTGCTCGTACGCCGCCGTGGCTTCCTCCGCCAGCGTGTGAACGCCGCGGTGAATGTTGGCGTTGAAGCGGCGATAGTAATCATTCATCGCCTCGATGACCGGCTCGGGCTTCTGCGACGTGGCGGTGGAGTCGAGGTAAACAACTTTGACGCCGGGACGGAGCTCGCGGTTCAAGATGGGAAATTGCTGGCGGATGGAAACTACATCTAAAGACATGGCAGAATAAGCGGGGCAGTCTGTTTGCAAACCGCCCCAGATGATTTAGTAATCCGGAATTTCCTTACGACTGCCTTTGCGGGAAAGGCCTGCCGCGCGGATCTGATCGGACGTGAGCGGATACCATAGAATACGATCCGGCACCATCCAGCCGTCGGTCAGGAAAACGTTCGAGCGGAATTGCACCGCCACCATTTTGTTGTCCACTTGCACGACAATGCCTTTGATCCAGCCGCGCACGCGTTCGTTGCCGCGTTCGTGATCGCAGAAAACTTCAACGGTATCGCCGACCTCGAAAGCGTGTTCCGCGCCGGGGGCTTTCATGTAGGCGAATTGCTGGACAGCCAGATTCGACCGAAGGGCCGCGCGCCGTTCCGGCGATACCGGCGGGACATGTACCACCGCGCGCGGGCGCGGCGGTTGGATTTTTGTTTTTGTTTTGACCTCCGGTTTGGCTTCCGATTTCACCGCCGTTTTCGCCGTTTCGCGGGCAACTGACTTGCCTGCCGCTTTTGCCGATGTCTTAACGACTGCGCTCCTGGCGGTCCTTCGAACCGCTTTTGCCGATTTATTCGCTTTTTTTGTTTTCGTCGCCATTCCAAATTCCTGTTTTATGAAATCAATTCTTTGTACAACATTTCTGCCGACAAAGCAATAGCCCTACCCCATCTTTTGCAAAATTGCCTGATGGAATCGCTCGCGCACCCCCTCGAATGGGATGCGCTGCATGATCGGGTCGAAGAAACCTTCGACGACGAGCCGCTCGGCGTCCTTCTGCGGAATGCCGCGCGATTTGAGATAAAAGATCGGTTCCTCCTCCAGCTTTCCAACAGTTGCGCCGTGCGTACAGCGGACATCATCCGCAAGGATTTCCAGCCCCGGAATCGAATCGGCGCGGGCGCCCTCCTCCAGGACGATGTTGCGGTTTGCCTGATAGCCGTCGGTTTTTTCCGCGCCTTTGGCAACGTAGATCATGCCCTGCCACACCGAGCGGCTCTTGCCTTTCAGCGCGCCTTTGAACAACAAATCGCTGGTGGTGTGCGGCGCGAGATGATTCTGCTGGGTATCGTGATCGAGATGCTGAGCGCCGTCGGTGAAATAGAAACCGGACATGCGTCCCGTTGCGCCTTCGCCAGCCAGATCCAACTCGGAAAAGTTCTTTGTCAATTTCGAGCCAATCGCGCCGAAGATCCAATCGAGGCTGCCGTCGCGTTCGACGCGGATGCGCTCGTGGGTGAAATTCCAAACGTGTTTACCCCACGATTGCAATTCGACAAATTTGAGACTTGCGCCCTGCATGACTTTAATTTCGACAATGCCCGCATGAAGCGCGTCGGATGATTCGGTCGGCGAGGCGGACTCGTGAACATAAGTCGCGCTCGCGCCTTCGTCAATGAAAATAAGCAAATGCGAGATGTGCGCCAGGTTTGAGCCGGGTCCCCAAAGGATACTGTGAAGCGGCTGTTCAACGTTTGCGTTCTTTGGAACATAAAGCACAACTCCATTTTGTGAAAGCGCGCCCGCCAGCGCGGCAAACTTTCCCTCCTCCACGTTGACGGTTTGACCGAGAATCTTTACGACGATCTCCGGATGCTTTTCCTGCGCGGTTTTGAAATCCGTGAAGATGACGCCTTGCTTGGCAAGCGATTCATCCAGATCA
Source organism: Anaerolineales bacterium (assembly GCA_042408355.1). Lineage (GTDB taxonomy): Bacteria > Chloroflexota > Anaerolineae > Anaerolineales > Villigracilaceae > Fen-1038. Next base: position 9,089 of record JBHORD010000018.1, on the reverse strand, counting down.
ATCTTCGCGCCGCCGGGGAACAAGACAATCTGTCCTCCGTGCTGATCGGCGACCAGCGGCTTGAGTAAATCATCGGGAACAGGCGGCAAATTTTTCAACGCGCCGTCGGCGGGGAGTTTGAACGAATCAATCGGCATGGCGCGCAAGTCGGTGCGGCGCCAGGCTTCAAGAGTCACATCGGGGAGAGTCTGTCTTTTGAACGCGTCCCAGGCGCGGGCGCGGTAGGACGCGACGAAGCCGCTCGCGGCAGGGATATCAGCCTCGGTGAAAGTGAAATCTTTTGCGGCGGGTTCGGCCCGTCGAGTCTTTGAAATCACAACTTTTGGTTTTTCTGGCATGTTTTATCCGTTTGAAAGTTGGAAAGTTTGAAAGTTGGAAAGTTGGAAAGTTGGAAAGTTTACAAGTTAAAAACCTGCCAGCCTTCCAGCCTGTGAACTTGTTAACCGATAGAGCCTTCCATCTGAAGTTGAATCAGACGGTTCATTTCGACGGCGTATTCCATCGGCAATTCTTTAACAAGCGGCTCGATGAAACCGGAGACGACCATCGTGGTCGCTTCCTCCTCGCTAAGTCCGCGCGACATCAGGTAAAAGAGCTGTTCTTCGCCGACTTTGCTGACCGAGGCCTCATGACCGATGGTCACATCATCTTCGTCAATCTCGATGTAGGGATAGGTGTCCGAACGGGATTGCGGGTCGAGCAGAAGCGCGTCGCAGACCGTGTTGGACCTGACGCCTTTCGCGCCTTTATAAACTTTGAGCAGGCCGCGGAAGGAAGCGCGTCCGCCGGCTTTGCTGATGGATTTGGATGTGATCTTGCTGGACGTGTTCGGGGCGAAGTGATACATCTTGCCGCCCGCATCCTGTGTCTGGCCCGGACCGGCGAACGCCATCGAAAGCATTTCGCCGTGCGCGCCGGGTTCCATCAAATAGCAGGACGGATATTTCATCGTGACCTTACTGCCGAGATTGGCGTCCACCCACTCGTGTGTGCCGCCTTCAAAGACCTTGGCGCGCTGGGTGACGAGGTTATAAACGTTCGTTGACCAGTTTTGAATTGTCGAGTAGCGCGAGCGCGCGCCCTTCTTGACAATGATCTCGATCACGCCGGAGTGGAATGAGTCGGTTGTATATTGCGGGGCGGTGCAGCCCTCCACATAATGCACTGACGCGCCTTCGTCCACGATGATGAGCGTGCGTTCGAATTGACCAACGTTGGCGGTGTTGAGTCGGAAGTATGCCTGCAAGGGCAAATCAACCTTCACGCCTTTCGGCACGTAGACAAACGATCCGCCCGACCAGACCGCAGAGTTCAGCGCGGCAAATTTGTTATCTTCAATCGGGATAACCGTGCCGAAATATTCGCGGAACAAATCGGGATATTTTTTCAAGCCGTCTTCGATGGAAACAAAAATCACGCCCTGCTTCTCGAGATGTTCCTGAATGGAGTGATAAACCATCTCGGATTCGTATTGCGCGCCGAGGCCAGCGAGGAATTTGCGCTCCGCTTCGGGCACGCCGAGTTTGTCAAACGTGCGTTTGATGTCGTCGGGAACGTCATCCCAGGATTTTTCTTGTTTCTCTGTCGGTTTGACATAAAAATAAATCTCGTCGAAGTTGAGCTCCTTCAACGAGGGTCCCCAATTCGGCATGGGACGTTTCAAGAAATGATCGAGCGCTTTCAAGCGAAAGTCAAGCATCCACTGCGGCTCGCCTTTCATGTGCGAAATCTGTTCCACAACTTCGCGGCTCAAGCCTTTTTGCGATTTGAAGGCATAGTGGTCGTCGCGCTCGTGAAAGCCGTACTTGTATTCGCCAATGCCTTCAAGGATTTTTTCGTCTTGTTGTTGTTTACTCATAAGAATCTCCGTTACTCGATGTTCGACTTTCGAATATCGGCGTTTACCGAATCCCGGCTCTATGCAGTCTCTTCGGATTTCTCGCGGATCCAATCGTAGCCGTGCTCTTCGAGCGAAAGCGCCAGATCGGGGCCGCCTGATTCGACAATCCTGCCGTTCATCATCACATGAACAAATTGTGGTTTGATGTAATTCAATAAACGTTGATAATGCGTGATGACCAGCACACCGAGATTCGGACCGGTCAGGGCGTTGACGCCGTCGGCAACAACGCGCAACGCGTCAATGTCCAGACCCGAATCGGTCTCGTCCAAAATGGCAATCTCCGGCTTGAGGGTCGCCATCTGCAAAATCTCAGCCCGCTTCTTTTCCCCGCCCGAAAAGCCGTCGTTCAAATAACGCCCGGCAAAAGCCGGATCCATCTTGAGCAAATCCATCTGCTCCTTGAGCATCTTGCGGAATTCAGGAATCGGAATGCCCTTATCTTCCTTATTGACTGCCCGGCGGCGAGCGTTGAGCGCGGTGCGAAGAAAGTTTGCAACCGTTACGCCGGGGATGGCAACCGGATATTGAAATGCGAGAAAAAGCCCCAGGCGCGAACGTTCGTCCGCTTCGAGTTCGAGGATATTCTGTCCTTTGAAAAGCACTTCGCCTTTCGTCACCACGTAGCCCGGATGTCCCATTAGCGTATACGCCAATGTAGTTTTGCCAGTCCCATTGGGCCCCATGATGGCGTGGATTTCACCCTGCTTGACCGTCAAATTAACGCCCTGCAAAATCTCTTTATCCGCAACATTGACATGCAAATCTTTGATAACCAGTTCCGACATGAATACTCCTATACGAAATAACTTCTGGCAGTTTACCGTGCGGCATTATAGCAGGCCAAACGGGAAAAGTCAATATTTATCATATTTTTCTAGTATATTAGGCGGAATGCTCAGGCGTTTTCTTACAAGGCAAGCCAGCTAAAAAGGGCGCCTGTAAACTTGAACGGTTCGCTCCTCCCCTTTGACTGGTGCAAACTTCTGACGGGGATTCCGCGCCTGAAGCGGTATCGCATGTTCGCGCTGAGAGTCATTCCCGAACATCAAGGCAAAGCGGTTGCTCTACCGCGCCTTATACGCGCCAGAAACGCGGATGGAAATCAACTACGTGCTGGAAGATAACTGGCCGATGATCAACGCCATCAAAAAGCCGGGCGCGGTTCCTCTGCGCCGTTATCGCGTGCACGAAATGAAAAGATAAGCTCTACCGAGCTCGTTCCCGCGCGACGCGCAACATGGCTCCCAGACTCCTCTCAACATCTTCATCGGTTGTCGCCCATGAGGAAACGCTGATTCGCATCGCGGTTTTCCCCTGCCAAACCGTTCCGCCGCACCAGCAAGTTCCATCGCTCTGGATTCCAGAAATGACATTGCGCGTCGTGTCCGCATCTCCAAACGACACCAGCACCTGATTGAGAACAACATCATTCAACACCTGATAACCAGCGGATCGAAGTCCTTCTGCAAAACGTCTGGCTTGACGGCAATTGCGTTCAACAAGTTCGACGATTCCTTTTCGACCCAAGGCATGTAACGCTGCCCATACTTCCACGCCGCGTGCCCGGCGCGAAAGTTCGGGCGCAAAGTCTGAAGGGTTGCGATAGGGGCTGGCAGTTGGAAGATATTCCGCCGTAACAGCCATCGCCGCCTGCAAAGCATCTGCATCGCGGACCAAAGCCAGCCCGCTATCATACGGAACATTCAACCATTTGTGAAAATCTGTTGCCCATGAATCCGCTTTGGCAATACCAGCTGTAAGATGATTCATCGAGGGACTCACCATTGCCCACAAGCCAAACGCCCCATCCACGTGGACCCACGCGCCAGCCCGATGCGCGATTTCGCAAATTTCATCTATGGGATCGAACGCACCGGTATTGACATTGCCCGCCTGCACAAGCACGATCGTTGGACCTGATAACTTGGGCAGCGAATCAGCACGCATCCGACCTTGATCGTCAACCGGAACTTTGATCAATCGGCTTCGTCCCAGCCCCAACATCCCCAACGCTTTGACAGGCGAAACATGCACCTCGCCTCCAACAATCACTGTAATCGGAGGAGCGCCAAACAAGCCATCGGCTTCAACATTCCAACCCACGCTCTTAAGCACAGAATTGCGGGCCGCGGCTAAAGCGGTGAAGTTTGCCACGGTTGCTCCCGTGACGAATCCGCCGCCGCAATCGTTAGGGAAATCGAACAGATCGAGCAGCCAACGTAAAGCGATTCGTTCTATTTGTGCTGTGGCTGGTGAGATACCGTAGAGAGCCGCGTTCTGATCCCAGGCTCCAGCCAGCCAGTTCGCAGCAAGAGTCACGGGCAGTGATCCGCCGATGACAAATCCGAAAAAGCGAGACCCCGCCTCGGCCATGGTGGCTGGCGAGGAAACTTCATCCAAAATTTTTAGTGTGTTTGCGGGATCACCTGGTTCTTCAGGCAAGCGTTCATCGAGCAATTTGAGTTTGTCAATGGCTTCGGGAGTTGGAGCGACGCTCCGGGCGTCGAGGCTTTCGAGATATGAAATGGCACGCTGTGCTGCGTCTTGTAAAAGCTCTCTCATTGCTACCTTTAAATTATTTACTGCATCAAAATTAAGATTTAATATCTTCCTCTATGCAACACTGCTTCTGGATTTGGCAGTTCATCTTCCCGCGCGGGAAAGACCTGCACCGCGCAGGCTTTGAATTCTGGAATCAAGGCCTGCGGATCGAGCGCGTCGTTGGTCAATAAATTCCCAGCCGCTTCGGCGAAATGCCAGGGGATAAAAACCACGCCGACCGTTGTTTTTTCCGTCACTGTGGCGCGCATCACCACTTCGCCGCGCCGCGATTGCAAACGCACCGGCATATTATTTTTGATGCCGTGCATCTCCGCATCGGCGGGATGAATCTCGACGCGCGCTTCGGGATAAATTTCGTTGAGCGCCGAGTTGCGCGTCATCGTGCCGCCGTGCCAATGCTCCAGCAGACGGCCAGTGGTGAGAATGAATGGATACTCGTCGTCGGGTTCTTCCTTCACCGGCACATAATCCAATGGGATGAATTTGCCGCGTCCGCGCGGGAACGATTCTTTGAACAGCGTCGGCGTGCCGGGATGATCCATTGTCGGCACCGGATATTGCAATCCGACTTTCTCGATGCGTTCGTATGTAATACCTGCATAATCGGTGTTGACGCTCGCCATCTCGCGCAGGATTTCTTCGGGGCTGGCGTAATTCCATTTGGCGGTGGGCCGCCCAAGCCGCGATTCGAGGCGGAGCGCCAGATCGCAGATGATCTGCCAGTCGGGCCGCGACTGTCCGCGCGGCTTCTGCGCCTGCCGCACGCGCTGCACGCGCCGATCCGTATTCGAGAATGTCCCATCCTTTTCCGCAAACGGAGTCGCAGGCAGGAACACATCCGCAAACGCGCCGGACTCGTTGATGAAAATATCCTGCGCGACGAGGAACTCAAGTTGCTGCATGTGTTTGCGGGTTTCGTTTAAGTTCGGCTCGGACATCATCGGATTCTCGCCCATGATGTACAGTGCGCGCACGCCGCCTTCATGTGCGTGACTTAAAATTTCAGTGGTGGTCAAACCCAGTTTGCGGCTCAAACCGCCGGGTTCTATGTTCCACGCCTTTTCCCATTTCGCCGCATTTTCTTCGTTATCCACGCGCATGTAACCGGGGTAATGATACGGCATGGCGCCCATGTCGCTCGCGCCCTGCACGTTGTTTTGTCCGCGCAACGGATTCAAGCCCGTGCCATCGCGCCCGACGTGGCCGGTGAGGAACGCCAGATGAATCAACGCCAACGCAGAAGCCGTGCCATGCGAAAGCTGTGAGATGCCCATGCCCCAATAAATCGCGCCGTTCTTCGCCTTGGCGTACATGCGCGCCGCTTTGCGAATATCCTCCGCCGGCACGCCGGAGATTTCTTCCGCATATTCGGGCGTGAACTTTTCGAGCGATTCGACAAACTCTTGAAAGCCCTCAGTGCGCGAATTTACAAACTCCCAATTTACCAAATTCTCCTTCACAATCACATGCGCCATCGCCGAAAAGACCGGAACGTTCGTGCCGGGCTTGAGCGGCAGCCAGAGTTCGGCAAAGTCCACCAGGTCAATGCGGCGCGGATCCACGACGATCATCTTCGCTCCGTTTTGCTTGACGGCATCCTTCATTTGCAAAGCGATGATGGGATGGTTCTCGCTGGTGTTCGAGCCGGTAACGATAAAGACATCGTTCATCATCACTTGAGATGCCGTGTTGCTCATCGCCGATGAACCGATTGCCTGCTGGAGCGCAACCACCGAACCGGCGTGGCACAAGCGCGTGCAGTGATCCACATTGTTGGTGCGGAAGATGGCGCGGTACATTTTTTGCAGAAGATAATTATCTTCGTTGGTGGCTTTGGCGCAGCAATAAACCGCCATCGCATCCGAGCCGTCGCGCTGATAGATCCGCACAAGATTATCGGCAGTGATATTTAGCGCGGTATCCCAATCGGTTTCGACCCAGTCCCATAAATTGGAAATTTGAGAATCAGGAATCGGTTGGCCGTCCTTGCTGACGGCAAAGACTTGCTCGCGTCCTTCAGGCTTGGGTTTGCCTTCCAGCAAATATCTTCGCACCAGCGGAGTCGTGACGCGCTTCGGATGATAGATGTAATCGTAGCCAAAGCGTCCCTTGACGCATAAATTTCCGTGATTGACCGGCGAGTCGAACGGCGAGGTGACTTTGAAGATAAAGTCATCTTTGACGTGCAGTTGTAAATTGCATCCCACGCCGCAATAGGGGCAGGTAGTGGCGACTATTCGATCAGGCTTAATCATGGGTTTCTCCTAACCCATCCCCCGTCCGCTTCCCAAATCGGGAAGGGGTGTCTCGACGAGGGAACAGGTCTCAACAATTTTCTTTGGCGCACCGGATAAGTTTTTAAAAACTTCTTCGTTTTTAAAACGGATAATAATTTGTTGCCTGCGGAAGTGAAGGCCTTTCAATTTGTTGGCTCTTAACTCTTTCCAAAGAATCCTCTCAGCAGGAGCCATCTCACGCCGCAATATCTTTGCGCGCTCTTTCATTTCATAAGAAACATTCTGTCCAACAACAATATTTTTTACAGGCATGGCGTTCTCCCCTTCCTTTTAGGGAAGGGGTTGGGGGTCAGGTTCTTCTTTTCTTTCTTCCGGTATTCATCACGCTAATCTCGCCCGGGCTCATCCCCTGCTCCAGCAAAAATTCGCGCTTCGGCTTGAGCGCGCCGGTAGGACAGACCGCAACGCACTGCCCGCACAACACACAGGTCGTTTCGGGAATGGATTTATCGAAGAACGTGCCAATTTGTGTTTCGTAGCCGCGTCCGTTGAAATTAATCGCAAACGTATATTGCGCGTCGTCCGCGCAGACCTGCACACAGCGCCAGCACAACAAACATTTCGAGTAATCGCGCACATACATCGGGTTGTCGTCTTTGACTTCCGACTCGCGCCGTTCAGCGTCCGGAAAACGTTCCGCGCCCGCGCCGTATTCATCCATCATCGTCAGGATGGCGGGCGCATCGGATAGATCCATCGTGGACGCCAGCATTTCCAGAATCGTTTTGCGCGCCCGCATCACGCGCTCGCTTCGCGTCTGGACCTTCATATTGGGCGCGGCTTTGACAATGCACGCCGGCTGAAGCAGTCTCTGCCCCTCGACTTCGACCACACACATGCGGCACAGTCCATTCGACGTTGTGGCCTCGTGAAAGCAGATGGTTGGGACATCCACATTGATTTGTTGCGCGGCTTTCAATAAAGTTGCGCCTTGCTCAACGGAAACCTGTTGTCCGTCAATCGTTAAAGAAATTTGATCTGTCATAATGCCTCTGAGCATCCCGTCATTGCGGGGGCAAAGCACGAAGCCATCTTCACTTCTTTGAATGCCGCTTGAGATCGCTTCGCTTCACTCGCAACGACATTCTATTTTTTCTTTTTCTTCGCTGCAACTTTCTTCACTGTGCTTTGCGTTTTACGCTTCACGCCTTTTGCCTTGCTCTTTGCGCTTTGCAATTTGCTTTTTGTCTTTTGCGTTTTGGCTTTCGCCTTTGCCGTTTGCGTTTTACGTTTTGCGCTTTTTACTTTGGCTTTTGTTTTCACAGCCTTGGTCTTCGGGACAATCGTCTTTCCTCTTGCTTCTTTCTTTGCGCCTTCAACCTTCAAACTTTCCAACTTCCGAACTTCAAACATCTCCGGCCACAACCTGATCGCAGACAACACCGCGCTGGCCGCCGTTTGACCCAGGCCGCACAGACTCGCGTCCGTCATCGTCCAGCCCACGTCTTGCAAACGCTCAAGATCGCCTTTGAGCATTTTGCCTGCCGCAATGCGGTTCAAAATCTCCATTTGCCGCTGTGTACCCATCTGGCACGGATAACATTTGCCGCACGACTCGTGCGCGAAGAAACGGCCCAACCGTTTGAGAACGTCGCGCATATCGCGGCTCTCGTCGAAGACCATGACCACGCCGGAGCCAAGCGGCAAGCCTGCTGCGCGCAAGTCTTCGAAAGTCAATTTCACATCCAAATGCGCGGACGTTGCGAACGCGCCCGCCGCCCCGCCGAACAGAACCGATTGCAGTTTCTTTTTATCCGCAACGCCGCCGGCCATCTCCAACAGCTCGCGCAGCGTCACGCCGAACGGAACTTCATACACGCCGGGCTTTGTCACATCGCCGGACACGCAGAACAATTTGGGTCCCGGCGATTTTTCCGTGCCAAGCGCGCGATAGCCCGCCGCGCCTTTTTCGATGATCAACGGCACGTTGCACAGCGTTTCAACGTTATTGATGACGGTCGGTTTGCCGAACACGCCGAACGTCGTCGGGAAAGGCGGCTTCACGCGCGGGAAGCCGCGCTTCCCTTCGATGGATTCGAACAGCGCAGTCTCCTCGCCGCAAATGTAGGCGCCCGCGCCGAGCCGGAGTTCGATATCGAAATCTTCATTCAGATAACCCGCCTGCCGCGCTTCGCGCAAAGCGTTTTCAAGCGCCGGCGCTATATACGGATATTCGCCGCGCAGATAGATATAGCCCTTGTGCGAGCCGATGGCATAACCCGCAATCGCCATGCCCTCGATAACGCGGTGCGGATCATCGAGCAGCAGCACGCGGTCTTTGAACGTTCCCGGCTCGGATTCGTCCGCGTTGCAGATGACATATTTGG
>JBHORD010000130.1:0-4638 GCA_042408355.1 Anaerolineales bacterium | reverse complement strand
TGACAAATGTGGGGGAGAGCGTGAACGTCGGCGATGGGCCCGCTGTAAATGAGGGATGATTTACCGGGCGGAGCGCGTCTGTCCGCCGCGTCAGAAAACCAAAAACAACCGCGCCAACGATCAGCAATCCCATCACAAGAACGCCAGCCAGCCGCGTGACCGGACTGGAAAACACGGCGCGCAGGCCCCGTTCTTTTGGCTGTTCATGCGCGAGCAGAAGTTTTTCTTCCCACGCGCGCGGACGATTTAACGGAAACGGCTGGATATTCTCATCCGGCGGCAAGGCTCCCAGCAAAATCAAACCGCGTTTGGCGGCGCCATTTTCCGGGTCGAGTTTGAGCGCCGTTTCCAAGCAGTAAATACGCTCTTTCAAAGTCTCGACCGCGGCGCTCAACCAGAGCCAATACGTTGCGTTGTTCTGATCCGCCTTGAGCAGGCGCGTAAGAATATCTTTTGCGCGGGCTTTCTCGCCGTTGCGCAAAGCATGTACCGCGTCCTGAAATTCGGCATCTATTTCATCCGCCATGGTCGTTGATTGTATTACAAGGCAGGTTGAACTCGCAATACAGATTTGTTATTCGTGAAAATCCTCCACTTGATAAACGAAAACTTCCAGACGTTTGCGCCGCCAAGTATCCGGCGCGGCGCCCATTTTGTAACAAAGGTTATCGAGGAACTCGGCCTTATCGGGAATCTTTTCCCAGACTTGCGGCAAAAAAGTTGCGCGGCGGAAGCCATCGCGCAAGATGACGCCGTCAACGTTTGGACGCAGTTTCGCAAGCAAGTCTTCAGGATCGTTATATTCGAGTCGTTCCGGGACCGTGAGACGGGAGACCTCGATTTCGATTTGATCCACCTCTGACGGCGTGACCGGCGGAAAGCGCGGATCTTCGAGCGCCGCGGCGATGGCATGTTCGCGCACATCCTGCGCCAGCGGCTGATATGGTTCCAGCGCGCCGATACAGCCGCGCAGGTCGCCGTGCATCGTCAGCGTGACAAACGAAGCGCCGTTTTCCCTGAGCCGCGGCGTCATGGAGTTCAAATCCAGCGGCGGAAGTTTTTCATTACGCACGCCGCGTTCCATCGAGTCGCGCGCGATGCGAAGCAGAATTTGTTTTTCTTCATCCGTCAAGGGATTCGCGCTCATTTTCATTTCCTTCAGAAATCTATGCTTCCGCCAGTTTATGATACAAACGATTATGATATACCAGCGGAACGCCTGTGCCGGTTCCGCGCGCCGCAAGGACTTCCGCAATGAACATCGTGTTCGAGCCCACTTTTATACTTTGCGTTACGCGGCAGTCGAATGCGGCCAGCCCGCTTTTGAGCAGCGGCGCGCCGGTTACGAAAGTTTCCGTTTCAAGGCCTGCCATCCGGTTTTGCGATTCTGACGTGCGTCCTGCAAACCGGTCAGCAATATCGCTTTGATCGTAGGAAAGGATGGTCACGCCGAAAGCCTGGGCCTTTTCGACAAATTCGCGCGTGCGGCTGTCGCCCTGCAACGAAATGATTATCAGCGGCGGGTCGAGCGAAACCGAAGTAAACGAGTTAACCGTCATGCCGTGTTGTTCGCCGTCGTATGCGGCAGTGACAACTGTCACGCCCGAAGTCCACGCGCGCATCGCAGCGCGCAGTTGTTCTGGATTGATCGTCATTGTTCGTCTCCATGTAATTTCATCATACTTTCGAGGCGGGGGAGCGTCAAGATAAAAATGTTGGCCTGAGCCTGAGACGCGCCAATCGCAAAATGACACGCTCATCGTGAATGGGCAAATTGGCTCGGGATAGAACCTGCTCTGGCCGCCATCGTCGGCGGACTAAAGCCCTGCCTCAAAGCCTGAAGAGTCTCCCTGTTGGGCGCCGGTAAACCGTTGGCAAGGAGTTGAACCGCCAGGACCCAATGGGTTTGGGGCTTCTTAGCGGACTTTCACGCCCTGAGCGGGCGGCTTCAGCCCTGCGACAGGAATTGTGGGGAATCACCGCTTTTTTGACCTCTTGTCTTTTGCCTCGCAATTGATTAACATCGTGCGAAATGAGCGCGCCTCCCGATCGGCCACATTCTGTTGCATCCAAACGCTCACGCGGCAGGTCTCTGCACGCGGTCTCAACAACGATGCTGGTGGCTGTTGTGCTGGCGACCATTTTTGTAGCGTGGACCCCCGCCAGTTTTTCAACCGCCTCTTTCTCCGACAAATTGGCTTTATTGTTGACTCCGCAAGCGTCGGGCAATCCCGGCGGTCTGGCGCCACAGCCCATTCGCATTGGAATCGTTTCGGGGCACCGCGGCAACGATTCCGGCGCGGTGTGTGTGGATAGCACCGGCAAAGTGACGTTGACCGAGGCGGACGTCAATTACAAGATTGCCACGCTGGTTCAGCAAAAATTGAATCAGCAGGGTTATCAGGTGGATTTATTGAACGAATTCGATACGCGGCTGAACGGCTACCGCGCCGTCGCCATTGTTTCCATCCATAACGATTCATGCCAATATATCAACGATCAAGCCACCGGCTTCAAAGTGGCCGCGGCGCTCAACACACGCGATGTCAACCGCGCCAACCGTCTGCTGGCTTGTTTGATTGATCGTTATCACGCCGCGACCGGTCTGCCATTCCACGCCGGAAGCATCACGCCCGACATGACCAGCTATCACGCCTTCGATGAAATTGATCCAAGCACGGTGGCCGCCATCATCGAAACCGGATTTTTATATCTTGACCGCGAAATTCTGACTCAACACACGGATCAGGTTGCAGACGGTATAGTCAATGGCATTTTGTGCTACGTCAACAACGAAAACGTCGAGCCGACCCCTTCTCCAACAACCCCATGAACACAAAATTTAATGATGCCACTTTAGCGGTACAAAAAGCACGCGAGGCGCTGCGGAATAACAGGCGCGCCGAAGCGCGGCAATGGGCGGAACGCGCCGCAGCGCTCGCGCCGCAAATGGAGGATCCATGGTTGATCCTCGCGGCGGTCGCAAGTCCGCGCGCCAGCGTCGAATACATCCAACAGGCGTTGAAGCTCAACCCCAACAGTCCGCGGGCGCGCAAAGGCATGGAATGGGCCATGCAGCGTTTGCGCGAAGCGCCGCAGGCGAAAAGCCCACAGCCAGAAGAAGGCATCCGGCGCGGCACGCCGGTTTCGGGTCCAAAAAGAGGCGAAAGCGAAGCTCTGTTAAAAAAACAAAGCTTGTGGCTTCCAATCTTGATGGCGGGAGTCTTTTGTTTGGTTTGTGCAGTTGTGGCGTGGTCGGCAACGACTTCGCCTGCGGTGGCCTCCCTCCTGAGTCTGCAATCGCAGCCGGTTGTTTCGGAGCAGAGGCATCCGCAAAATTTCGCGCAGGTTGCAATTGCCAAGCCGACCTATACGCCGCCATCTCCACAGCAGGTTGCGCAATTGGAGACGCCCACGCCATTCATCCCGCCCACGGAATCGCCCGCGGAGATTCCGACGCTGACTCCAACAGAAGCGCCGACAGCGACTCTGGAAGCGCCAGCGGTGGACGCCGCGACACCGACGGTTGAACCGACCACAGCTGGTTCGATCACGGTTCAAATCGTCCCCGACACGCCGACTTCGGAATCGCCGGGCGATCAGCCGTTGGCGACAGAGGCGGTGCCCTCACAGCCAAATGTCGCCAGCGGTCAGCGATGGATTGATGTGAACCTTACACAGCAAATGGTATATGCCTATCAAGGCGATACGCTTGTGGACTCATTTCTCGTCTCGACCGGCACGTGGCAATATCCAACCGTGACCGGCCAATATCACATTTATGTCAAACTGCGTTACACCGACATGGCGGGGCCGGGTTATTATTTACCAAACGTTCCATACACCATGTATTTTTATCAAGGCTATGGCCTGCATGGAACATACTGGCATCATAATTTTGGCACGCCGATGAGTCACGGCTGTGTCAATTTGAGCATTCCCGACGCGGAATGGCTGTACAACTGGGCGTCGGTGGGGACGCTGGTGAACATCCATTATTAGCCGCAGGGAAACGCAGATAAATACGGATGTAAATGTCTTTCTTCGATAATCTTCAAAAACGGCCAGCGGATTGGCGAAGGCCGGGCAGGCTTCAAAGCGTTTCTCCAGAGGCCGGCCTTCGTCTGCCTTCAATGCCCTGTGTCTTTTCAAAGTCTGCGGCGAATTAATCGCTGGTGTTACGCAGTTTCTCTGCCGCGCGGCATTCATGTCGTCTGAAAATGCGAGATAAATCTCACGCTGCCGCGTAAGGTGAGTAATCAACGATGAACGACAAAGCCGCAATCACACGGCGTGATTTTCTCAAAGTGAGCGGACTGGGACTGCTTGGATTGTCTTTGCCAGGCTTCCTGCAGAAGGCGGCGGACGCGCCGCTCGCTTCGTTCTCCCAGGATTTCTTTGATTCACAGCAAGGGCGCGTCACCACCCGGCTGATCTGGCTTTATGATCAGCCGTCTTTCAAAGCCAATTTGGTGAAAATGTACTGGCGCGATTCCGTTTTGCCCATTACAGATGTCGCCATCAGCGACGAGGTGAACGCTTACAACCGCGTCTGGTATCAGATTGGCGATGAAGGTTTTGCCTATTCCGGGACGATTCAACCTGTCCGCACGATTCTCAACACGCCGACCTTGAATA
>JBHORD010000129.1:0-15467 GCA_042408355.1 Anaerolineales bacterium | reverse complement strand
GGTCTGGTGTGCGCTCCAGGCTGACGATCCGTGCAGCGCTTCGGCCTTCTTCGAGAAGCTGGCGCAAGCCACCACGCCGTATCGCCGTCTCATCCGCCCCGTAGATTCGCTTTGGGGCTTCACGCGCCCATCTCAATACACCAGGACTCGTTCGGCGCAGGAGATTGATCCGTTCGCAGAGACGCGCATGAAATACCTCGTCATGTATCCGTTTGCGAAAACAGCCGAATGGTATTTGATGAGCCGCGAGTCGCGTCAGGGCATGATGAACGAACATATCCGCATCGGCAAGCAGTACGAAGACATCAAACAGTTGCTGTTGTATTCCTTCGGTTTGCAGGATCAGGAATTTGTGGTCGTCTACGAAACTGAAGATTTGCCGCGCTTCTCCGACCTCGTCAACGAACTGCGCGACACCGAAGCGCGCCGCTACACACTGCAAGATACTCCCGTGTACACCGCCGTCTATCATCCCGCTGAAGAGACACTTGCGTTATGGAAATAAACGATCGTTTCCTGCGCGCCTGCCGCCGCGAATCTGTTGAGACGACTCCCGTTTGGTTCATGCGTCAGGCGGGACGTTACATGCCTGAATATCGCGCCATTCGCGAAAAGTATTCGTTGCTTGAAATTTGTTATCACGCTGAACTCGCTGCGGAAGTGACAATGCAACCCGTCCGCGCGCTCGGCGTGGATGCCGCGATTCTCTTTGCCGATATTTTGCTGCCCGCCATTCCGCTCGGCGTTGGTTTGGAATTTGCCAAAGGCGAGGGACCTGTTTTACAAAACCCCGTCCGCACGATGGATGATGTAAAGAAACTGCGACCCGTGAATCCCGAAACCGATTTGGGCTATGTGATGGAAGCCATTCGCATCTTGCGCCGAACTCTAAGCGGCGTGCCATTAATTGGCTTTTGCGGCGCCCCGTTCACGGTCGCGTCGTATCTCATCGAGGGCGGCTCGTCGCGCGAATTTCTCAAAACCAAAACGATGATGTACTCCGCGCCCGAAGTCTGGCGCGCGTTGATGGAAAAACTGTCAACCGTTTTGAGCGATTACATCGTCGCGCAAATTCATGCGGGCGCGCAGGCTGTGCAAATTTTCGATTCGTGGGTCGGCGCACTGAGCCCGCAGGATTACGAAAATTTTGTTTTGCCGTATTCGCAGAAAATTCTGCAAGCTGTGAAAAAAGAAAATGTGCCTGCGATTCACTTTGGCACAAACACTGCCACTCTTCTGCCATTGATGAAACGTGCAGGCGGCGATGTGATCGGACTCGACTGGCGTATTCCGCTCGACGATGGCTGGAAAATCCTTGGCGGCGATGTCGCCGTGCAAGGCAATCTTGACCCCGCTGTATTGTTCGCCCCGCTTCTTGAAATAAAAAAACGCGTTCGTGATATTTTGGATCGCGCTGACGGCAGACCGGGTCACGTCTTCAACCTCGGTCATGGCATTTTGCAAAACACGCCGGTGGAAAATGTAAAAGCAGTTGTGGAGATGGTGCATGAATTCTCAAGGGTTGGGGTGAGGGCGTCGCTATGAGCTTCATCGGTGTTGTTGCAGCGCTGGCGACTTTTCTTGGCGTCTGGTTCGGACACGTCGCTGTTCGCAAGATTGAATTCATCTCACCGACGATCTGGATCCCAACGATTATCTTCACCGCGCTTGGGATTCTCACTGAATACTTCGTGCTGATCACTGATCACTGGTTACTGAATACTGCTCTTGGCATCCTCGGCATCACTCTCCTCTTCGACGCGCTTGAATTCACCCGCCAGCAAAACCGCATCAAAAAGGGACATGCGCCCGCGAATCCCGGCAATCCGCGCCATGCCAGAATTCTTGCGGAATATCCATCTGCAACAACGATTGATTTGCTCAAACGCGAGCCAGTTGGCCATCCATTAACCATGATCCATTAACCATGATCCATCAACCATGATCCATCAACCATTTGTTACTCCCGCTTACTGCTCACCATGAATTACTTTGGTCTCATCATCGGCATCGCCGCCCTCCTCATCATCGGCCTTGGCTTTCCGCTCGTCATTCAAGGCGAACGACGTTTTGGCTATTCATGTTGGCCCTACATGATGGGCGTTGGCGTTCTATTGGTTGTCGCGTCAATCTTTGTCAATCTCAATTGGATTTCCGCAATCGTCGGTGTCCTCGGCGCGACATTTGTATGGGGCTCGACGGAACTCAAAGAACAGGCCGTGCGGACTGAGTTGGGTTGGTATCCTTTCAACCCAAATAAAATCAAATTGCCGTTTTCAGAAATTATCAAAACATGGAAGGCGCCTCATCTATGATCGGTTTACTGGTAATGGCTTACGGCGGACCGGATAACATTGACGAAGTTGAACCGTATCTTTTGGATGTGCGCGGCTATCGTCCCACCGCGCCGGAGATCATCCATGAAGTGCGCCAACGTTACCGTGAGATCGGCGGGCGTTCTCCGATTCTGGAACAGACCCGGGCGCAAGCCGACGCGCTCGAATCCGCGTTGAATGTTTCGGGAGAAAACTTCAAAGCCTTTGTCGGGATGCGGCACTGGCATCCGTATATCAAAGATGCACTTTCTGAAATGCAGGCGCAAGGTATCCAAAAAGCGGTCGGTCTGGTGATGGCGCCGCATTATTCGAAGATGAGCATCGGCGCGTACTACAAAAAAATCGAGGAAGCCGGCGCGCCCATCGAGTTTTTGCGCCTCGAAGACTGGCATTTGGAATCCGGTTATCTCGACGCCCTCGCCGACCGCGTCCGCGCCGCACTGCAACGTTTTCCCGCTGATGTCCGCGCCGAGGTTCCGATCGTTTTCACCGCGCACAGCCTGCCTCAAAAGATTCTCGAATGGAACGACCCGTATCCCGTTCAGTTGCGCGAAACTGTCGAAGCCGTGATGCGGCGGCTTGGAAATCATCCGCATCAATTTGCGTTTCAATCCGCCGCCATCTCCACCGAGCCCTGGCTGGGTCCTGACGCTGGCGAAATTATCAAACGCCTCGCTTCCGAAGGAAATGAAAATATTTTGCTTTGCCCCATTGGCTTTGTTTGCGAACACGTTGAAATCCTTTACGATGTGGACATCGTTTATCAGCGGCTGGCGAAATCATTGAACATTCATCTCGAACGAATTGAAATGCTCAACGCCGCGCCTGCCATGATTGACGGATTGGCGCAATTGATTCGCACAAAAACAGAAGAAGCAGGTTGGTTATGAAACTCATCATCGTTGGCGGCGGCATTGCCGGGTTATCAGCCGCGTATTACGCCTCAACTACCAATTACTATTCACAAATTACCATTTTGGAATCCGCCTCGCGTTGGGGCGGCAAAATCACAACTGACCGTGTTCCTTTTGATGGCGGCGCATTCATCATCGAAGGCGGACCCGATACTTTTCTCGCCACGAAACCGTATGCCGCCGCGCTTTGTAAAGAACTTGGTCTCGGCGACCGTTTGCATGGCACAAATCCAAAACAAAAGAACACTTACGTTTTGCATCGCAATAAACTTGAGCCTCTGCCCGATGGGCTGGCGATGATGATTCCTACCAACGTGCGGGCGATACTCAAAACCCGTCTCGTTTCGTGGTTTGGCAAAGCGCGCATGGGACTGGATTTTCTTCTCCCGCCGCATTCGCCGAATGGCGATGAGTCCCTCGGCGCTTTCGTCTCGCGCCGCCTCGGACGCGAAGCCTACGAGAATCTGATCGAGCCGCTGATGTCCGGCATCTATGCGGGCGACGGCGATGCGCTCAGTCTCGCATCCACGTTCCCATATTTGCGCGATCTCGAAACCAAATACGGTTCGCTCGCACGCGGCGCGCTTCAAATGCGGAAACAATCCAACGGCAAATCTGTTCAAGGATCGCGCTCCGCGTTTCTCACGCCCACAACGGGACTTGCAGAAATTGTCGAAGCGCTTGTTGAAAATCTAAAATCAAAAGTTGACTTGCGGCTCAACGCTCGCGTAACGAAAATTACGAATTACCAATTACATTATCAGGTGGAATTGGAAGATGGTTCAAACCTCGACGCTGATACCGTTATATTGGCCACACCCGCGTTTGTGAGCGGGACCCTGCTCGCATCGTTCGACCCCGAACTTGCCGCCGCTTTACAAAGCATTCCCTACGCCTCGACCGCCACCATCTCCCTCGCGTACAAGCAATCGGATCTGCCCCGTGAACTTGACGGTTATGGCTATATCATCCCGCGCCGCGAAGGACGCCGCGCCCTCGCCTGCACATGGACCTCCACCAAATTCCCGCATCGCGCCCCGGAAGGCTATGCTTTGATTCGCATCTTCGTGGGCCGCGCAGGCGAAGACATTCCGTGGAATGAAAATGATTTGCTTGAACTTGCAAAAGAAGAATTAAAGTTAACACTTGGCATTCACGTCGAGCCATTGATCTCCCGCGTATTCCTGTGGGACAAAGCCATGCCGCAATACAATCTCGGTCACCCTGAAATTCTCAAACGCATTGACGCCGCGCTGGAGAAGCATCCCGGTCTTGCATTGGCAGGCAACGGTTATCGCGGCATCGGCATTCCCGATTGCATCCGCTCGGCGGAACTGGCAGTAGAGCGGGTCACCAGGCTCGCAAGTTTGCAGATTGAAACCTTCCAACCTGCCAACCTGTAAACCTGTAAACCTGTAAACCTGCCAACCTGCCAACCTGAAAACATTTTTGAGAGTCGGTCATGAACATTGATAAATCAATCGCATTATTTCAAGAAGCGCAACAAGTATTTCCTGGCGGCGTGAACTCGCCGGTGCGCGCCTTCAAAGCCGTTGGCGGACAGCCGCTCTTCATTGAGCGCGGCGAAGGGCCGTATCTTTATGATGTGGACGGTAATCGTTACATTGATTACGTCCTCTCGTGGGGTCCGCTAATCACAGGACACGCACATCCCAAAGTTGTGAAAGCCATTCAAGATGCTGCGCTAAAAGGAACATCCTACGGCGCGCCCAGCCCGCTGGAGATCGAACTGGCCCAACGCATTATTGACTTTATGCCGAATATCGAGATGATTCGCTTTGTCAATTCCGGCACGGAAGCGACGATGTCCGCATTGCGGCTGGCGCGCGCGTATACCCGACGCGAGAAGATCATCAAGTTCGAGGGCTGTTATCACGGACATGCCGATATGCTGTTGGTGCAGGCGGGTTCGGGCGTTGCCACACTTGGGCTTCCCGATTCTCCCGGCGTGCCGGAAAATACAGTCAAAGATACGCTGGTCGCAATTTATAACGATCTTGATTCTGTTGAGACGTTATTCAAAAAATATCCCGGACAAATCGCGGCGGTCATTGTCGAACCCGTGGCCGGGAATATGGGCGTGGTTCCGCCAGCCGGAGGTTTTCTTGAAGGCTTGCGAAACATCACTGAACGCGAAGGGACAGTGTTGATCTTCGATGAAGTGATGACCGGCTTCCGCGTTCACAAGGGCGGCGCACAGACGCTTTACAATATCAAACCAGATTTAACCACTTTGGGAAAAGTCATCGGGGGCGGATTGCCTGTCGGCGCGTATGGCGGCAAGCGCGAGATCATGCAGATGGTCGCGCCGGCGGGATCGATGTATCAGGCCGGGACGCTTTCAGGGAATCCGCTGGCGATGGCGGCGGGGATTGCCGCCTTGGATTTAATTTGCGATCAAAAAATTTGGGACGAGATGGAAGCGCGCGGCAAACAGTTGGACGCGGGAATCGAATCGGCGGCGAAAAAGGCCGGGGTCCCGGTTGCCCAGACGCGGGTCGGCACGATGCGGACCATCTTTTTTAGCGAGACCAGGCCTGTTGACTGGAACACGGTCAAGCGCGCCGATAAACTCCGCTTTGGGAAATTCTTCCAAAAGATGTTGGAGAATGGAGTCTATCTCGCGCCGTCGCAATTCGAAGCCGGATTTATTTCGATGATGCACGATGAAAAAATAATAGCCGCAACGGTCAATGCGGCTGAAAAGGCCATGAAAGAGTTGTGAGAACGAATCCGTGCGAGAAATAATTTGCGCGGATATCCAAATTGATTCGAATCAAAAAGCCGTGTTGGGCTCATCTGCAAAATCGCGCCATGTGTGATAATAAGTTTGAAGCGTTCCAGCGGATTTACAAACGGCGAAAAGGCGTATATCATCGGTTGGAGCGACGATGATCCTGTACGGGAGAATCTGTCAATCGAAACGGCAAACGGTCAAGGAGCGAGAACATGAGTCAAAAACTTCATCGAACTTACGAAATCATCGGGATTGTGATTTCGCAGATTGTCAATACGCCATTTATTGCGGGAGCGGCCATTACCTTGCTTTTGTTCAGCCTGCGCCCCGATGTCCCGCAGCGATTGGCAGGCTGGGGCGTGTCATTGATCTTTTTGACCATTGTGCCCGCGCTGAGCCTGCTGTTCTACATTCCGCGGCGCAATGAGGCTTGGGCTTCGACCGAGAAACGTCAGCGCGTGATGAGCTTCGTTTTCATGGCAGTCAGCTATCCGATCGGTTATGCAATTTTAAAAATCCTGCACGCGCCCGCCATTTTCGAAGCCATCACGCTGGCGTATGTGATGGTCGTGCTTGGTTTGATTCTGATCAATATCTTTTTCAAAGCCAGCGGACACGCGGCGGGTGTTGCCGGTCCTGTCAGCGCGTTGATTTATTTGTACGGCCTGATCGCCACGCCGTTGCTGGCTTTGATTCCGTTGACCATGTGGGCGCGCGTAAAAGCAAAAGGTCACACGCTCTCGCAGACCATCGTGGGAACGATTTTATCTGCCGTCATTACGATAGCCATCTTGCTCGCCTATGGGTTTCGTCCGGGACAGTATTAAACGATTTTTCGGTATTTATTCGCGTCCCGGATCGTTGGCGTAATTCGCGTTACGAAATTTCGGAGCCTGAAAAAGCCGCGCAATCTTGGAACAATCCGCCTTGCTCAAAGCGCCAAACGCCAATATAATAAGCCCGCAAAATTCTCCTGCGGGAGTCGCCAAGCGGTAAGGCGTCAGCCTTCCAAGCTGATATTCGCGGGTTCGAATCCCGTCTCCCGCTCTGAAGCGGTTGAAGGTTGCAAGTCGAAAGTTGAACGTTCCGGCTTTCAACTTGCAACCTTGAACTTTCAACCCAAGAGGGCTCGTGGCGCAGTGGTTAGCGCAGGCGACTCATAATCGCTTGGTCGCTGGTTCGAATCCAGCCGGGCCCACCTATTAAACTTTGACGCTAATGTCATCAACGTGATTTTGCGGCATACTCTGGCGCATGAGACCCCATGGCACAACCCAACAATTAAATAAAAGACCGTCGTGAGCAAGCGCTAAAATTGCTGAAAGAAGGCTGACCAGCCAAAGAAATCGCCGCGCAAATGAAGGTTACGGTGCGGAGCGTGTACCGTTGGCAACAGGGACAAAAACAGCCCAGGCAGATCAGCCTATTTGACCAACGCTTCTGTTTAATCGATGAAGCAGGCTTCTCGCTGATGTTGCCGCTCAAACGGAGTTGGTTGCCGCGCGGACAAACGCCAATCTCTCGAACCAGCCTGAACCATCACCAGCGCATCAATCTACTGGGTGCGTTGCTGGTCAGTCCCAAAATGCGAAAGGTCCGTTTGAGTGTACGCTCCTTCTCGGATGTATGCATATCGTTTTGCAACTTGTGTTCCAGAATTGAACCCGGGCGAGTTTGTATGGGCGCAAGTCAGTGAACATACGGCGAGTTTTGCGCCACACAACATTCAGGAACTATGCAACCGGGTACAAGCTGGTGTGACGCGCACAAACAGGCTTCTGGCTTGCTTGAAAACCGCTGACCTTTCTTGGAAATGACATAGATGACATTATTTAATCAAAAATCAATAATATACTGGTCTGAAGAGATTCATCCCATGATGTGCATCAATCAAGTGCATTAAACAAAAGCGCGGACCTTCATCCGCACCGATACATTGGGTAATCCTGTTTCACCCCGATTCTGCTTCGGCGATTCGCTCCAATGCTGACTGATCGAGAATGGACACCCACTTTCGACCCGTTCGAATCAAACCATCTTTCTGGAGCTGGCTCATCACGCGGCTGGCGGACTCGGTGGTTGTGCCAGTCATGGCTGCCAAGTCATCGCGCGTCAGCGGGGACTCAATCAACAAACCAACATCGCTTCGCCTACCAAACTTTCTACCCAAGACCAGCAACACATTGGCGACGCGTCCCTCAACAGGTAGCGCACTCAATTGCCGCACGCGTTCTTGTGCCTCGCGCAAGCGGGCGGATGTGATTTCCAAAACCTTCAATGCAACCTTTGGATATTTTTCCAGCACGCCATGGAAGTCAATCGCCTTGATTGAAAGCACGCAAGTTTGAGTCTGCGCCTCAGCGGTATCAGGATAAACATCATCGTCCCGCGCGGAGAGCGAGCCAAAGAATTCGCCAGGTTTCAACATGTCAAGCAATATATTTTTGCCGGGCGCCGAATAACGCATCAATTTGACCCGCCCGTCGGCTATCACAAACAAGCGCTCTGCTGCGTCACCTGCAAAGCAGATGGTTTCGTTCGGAGGGTACCCATACTCGCGGAACAAGCGGTTGATCTGCTCGACATCCGCATGGGGAAGATCGGCAAAGAAAGGCAAGCCATGCAGGATCCTCAAGCGCAAATCCACCGAGCACTGGTGTGATTCGGTCACTTTGATTTTGAGCGGGGTTTTTCTTCGCGTTGGCATATGATTGAGATTATACAACTGGCAGATAAGGGTAATAAACGAGGGCGTGAAAATGTCCGTTATCTAGACTTGGAATCGCGTCGCTGCCCGATTTGATTTATATCGCCTTACGATATATAATTCCAGTCGAGTTAGAAAGAGGAAAAGGATTTCTTGTGGCACAGGAAGATATTCCTGAATTATGGGAATGGGCCGAATATTATTGACCGTGGTGTTATATTGCGGCCGTGCGCCTGCACAAGATAGCTCTTGAATATCAAGGAAAAGTTCGATTGGTGGAACGCGCTTTTCCGTTGGAAGTTTACGGCGGAGGTCCGCCGAATCGCGAAGAACTTGAATTGGAAATATGGCTGGCGGCGCTTCAAGAATCGGATGCCGTCTTCAAGCCGTTCTCCGATGATTGGCCCACGACGACGCTTCCTGCGTTCGAAGCGGCGTGGTGCGCCTTTCAACAAGGCGAAGCAATCGGCCGCGAATTCGATTTGCGCATCCGACGCGCCTTCTTCGCAGAAGGCCGCAATATTGGCCGGCGTGAAGTCATGCTTGATCTCGCGCGCGAAGCAGGTTTGGATATGAATCATTTCACCCGCTTCTTTAACAATGGCGAGGCGCGTGCCGCTGTTCTGGAAGAGGGAAAACTTGGCAAGGAGAAATTTGGCGTGCGCGGCACGCCGACTGTGATGTTGAGCGATGGAACGAAGTTGCGGCATCCGATTGCCTACGCAAAAATTCAGGAAGGCAAAATTCAGTCAGTGGGACGCTTGCCGTGCAGCGGCGAAGGTTGTTATGACGCCACGCGGCAATTATTTGAAAGAGCCTTGCAACACACAATGACGACTTGACGCCAGGCGTCCTTGATCCCATCAATCAAAAGAAAGGAAACACTTTCGATATGCAACAGCGTTTGAGTTATTCCAAAGTCGCACCAGAGGGAATTGAAGGTCTGCATCAACTGGAGAAATATGTAAAGAATTGCGGATTGGAAGCCGATATGATCGAACTGGTAAAACTGCGCGCCTCGCAGATCAACGGCTGCGCCTATTGCATTGACATGCACACTAAAGACGCGCGCACGCATGGCGAAAGCGAACAACGCCTCTATGGAATCAGCGCATGGCATGAAGCGCCGTTCTACAGCGAGCGCGAACGCGCCGCTCTCGCGTGGACGGAGGCGGTGACGCTGGTCGGCGAAACTCGCGTGCCTGATGAAGTTTACAACGAAGCGCGAAAACATTTTTCAGAAAAGGAACTCGTGGATTTAACGCTGGCGATCATCGCGATCAATAGTTGGAATCGGCTCGCGATCAGTTTCCGCACGCCGCCGGGTTCGTATCAGCCCGATCATCCGACTTCGAAAAGGAATTCGCTGGTGAAGCAATAGAGCAAGTTCGATGGAACGCCTCTCTTTTGACCTCGAACCGGTTCCGCCTTTTCGACTTGACCTCACCGTCTGGACGCTTCGCCGCCGCCCCGATAACGTCGTTGACCGCTGGGATGGCGAAACCTACCGGCGCGTTCTCGTCACTGAAGATGGCGAGCCGTTCGAAGTCGCAGTGAAGCAATCAGGTTCGTCTGATGCGCCGCATTTGTGCGTTTCAATCGTCGGCGAAGAATTGGACGATGAAATGAAACTCCAAACCATCTCTGCGCTGGAACGTTTGCTGGGGATCAATTTGAATCTTGACGGCTTCTATCGGATGGCTGAGTGCGACGAAAAACTGAAACCGGTGGCGAATCAATTTCGCGGCTTCAAGCCGCCGCGCTTTCAATCGTATTTCGAAACGCTGGTCAATGCGATCTCGTGCCAGCAACTCACGCTGACGGTTGGAATTCGTTTGCTCAATAATCTTGTGGAGTCATATGGGCCGGCGCTCAAAGCAAATGGTGGTATTTTCCACGCCTTTCCGCGCCCGCAGGAACTGGCGAATGTAGATATTGAAGACTTGCGCAAAATGGGTTTCAGTTACCAGAAAGCCCGTTACATTACGGGTCTTGCACAGTCAATCGTTCAAAAGCTACTTGATCTTGAAGAAATCGGATCACTGGACGATCCGCAAGCAATTGACCGTTTGTGCGGCATAAAAGGCGCAGGGCGCTGGACGGCGGAATATTTTCTTCTGCGCGGCCTCGGACGGACTCACATCTTCCCCGCCGACGATGTCGGCGCGCGCAATAACCTGCAGCGCTGGCTGAGATTGCCCGAGAAACTGAATTACAATGAAGTCCATAAAGTCTTGCGGCCGTGGAAAGATTATGGCGGTCTCGTCTATTTTCATTTGCTTTTAAAGAGCTTATTAGAAAAAGCCGTCATAATGAATTGAAAGGCAATGCTGTGTTGAAAATAAAACGCGTTTATGAAAATGCTGAAGCTGGTGATGGCGTTCGCTTTTTGGTCGAACGGTTATGGCCGCGCGGGATGAAGAAGGAGGAGCTGAAAATGGAGGCGTGGCTCAAGGAGGTCGCGCCCAGCGACAGTCTGCGGCGCTGGTTCGCGCACGATCCGCTCAAGTGGAAGGAATTCCAGAAGCGGTATCGCGTCGAATTGGAGGCCAATCCGGACGCGTGGAAACCGATTCTCGAGTCTGCCAAGCGCGGCAATGTGACTTTATTGTACAGCGCCCGCGATACGGAACATAACAATGCCGTCGTGCTCAAATCTTTTCTAGAAGAACGCATCAGGAAGTGATTTTTTAACGAAAGGACAAAAAATGAAAGCCACAAACTTATTGGACAATCTGAAATTTGGGGAGAAGGATCCCCGCGCCGAACCCATTTACTCCGCCAAGGATGGCCGCGCGATCCTTTTTACACTCAAGCCGGGCCAATCCATTCGTGAACATAACGCTCCCAGCACGCCATTCTTCGCGGTTGTCCTGAAAGGCGAAGGCGTCTTTGCCGGCGGCGATGGCGACACCCATACGTACGGACCAAACACGCTGCTTGTATTTGATGCAGGCGAAAATCATTTAATCCGCGCGATCCATGAGGAGCTGGTCTTCATTGGATTCTTGCACGGTTCGCCGCTCGCGCAAAAATAATTGTTGCTGATTGAAGACTATTCCTTCCAATTACAGTTGAGTCGAACGCCTTACAGGTTTTAAACACATGAGTCTCGAACGCGAATTTCCTGGTCCAAACTACGGATATGTGCTTGAGCTTTATGACCGCTATCAAAAGAATCCCGATGCGGTTGATGAGGCGACGCGCAGATTATTCAGTCAATGGAAGCCAACGGAAATTCGCGAGTCGGCAATCAAAGCTGGCGTTGACTTACACAAGTTGATCGGGGCCGTGAACCTCGCGCAAGCGATTCGTTCCTATGGATATTTGGCGGCAAAGCTCGATCCGTTGAATAATCATCCAGCAAACGATCCGATATTGAAGTTGGATTTCCATAATTTAACCCAGGATGATCTGTCGCAACTTCCGGCGGACTTGGTCGGCTTGCCAGACGATCATGGCGCGGGAAATGCTTTGCAAGCCATCGAGATTTTGCGCTCGATTTATTGCGGCGCGATCGGATATGACTACGGCCACATCCGCCATCCTGAAGAACGAAGTTGGCTGCAACAGGTAGCTGAGACGGGCCGCTTTCGCCCGCCCAAACAAGCCGTTGACAAGAAGAGACTCCTTGACCGTCTCAGCCAGGTGGAAGCCTTCGAGGTTTTCCTCAACCGCATTTATCCGGGAAAGACGCGCTTTTCGATTGAGGGCCTCGATATGCTCGTCCCAATGCTGGATGAAATCATCGGCGAGGCGGCGCGTTCAAATATCTGCATGGCGCTGATCGGCATGGCGCATCGCGGACGGTTGAACGTCCTGGCGCATGTCTTGCAAATGCCGTATGAGCAAATCCTGGCGGAGTTCAAAGATCCAAAAGACCGATCGCGAACGTGGGATGAACTGGGCTGGACGGGCGACGTGAAATATCACATGGGCGGATTCAAATCGCCGCAAGGCGCGGATCGCATTGATCTGGTGGTCAGTATGCCCGCCAATCCGAGTCATCTCGAATTGATTGATCCCGTGATTCAGGGCATGGCGCGCGCCGCAAACAGTAAAGTGGATGTCCCTGGCGCGCCGCAAATTTTCGATAACGCTTCGCTCCCGATTTTGATTCACGGCGACGCATCGTTTGTGGGACAGGGGATTGTGGCCGAGACATTGAACTTATCTCAACTGCCGGCTTATTCCACGGGCGGCAGTCTGCACATCATCGCCAATAATCAACTTGGCTTCACCGCCGCGGAAAAAGAATCGCGCAGCAGTTTATACGCCAGCGATCTCGCCAAAGGATTCGAGATTCCCGTTATCCACGTGAATG
Source organism: Anaerolineales bacterium (assembly GCA_042408355.1). GTDB lineage: Bacteria > Chloroflexota > Anaerolineae > Anaerolineales > Villigracilaceae > Fen-1038. The sequence continues at coordinate 2,428 of JBHORD010000129.1, read as the reverse complement.
CCGATGAACCTGAAGCTTGTATCGAAGCGGCTTACACGGCCGTCGCGTATCGCCAGAAGTTCCATAAGGATTTTGTCATTGACCTGGTTGGCTATCGTCGTTACGGACATAACGAAGGCGATGAACCGCGTTTCACTCAGCCGCTCATGTATCGCCATATTGACGCGCATCCTTCTGTGAGGAAGTTGTGGGCAATGAAATTGGAAAAAGAAGGAAGCGTTAAGCAAGACGAAGCCGAAAATAATTTTCAAAAATACTTGAACGAGTTGCAGGAAATCAACCAAAAACTGGACGCAGAACGCGCGTTGCAGGAACCCGTCCCGAAACCGCCCCCGCCCGGAGCGGCGCAAAAAGTCGTCACATCGGTTTCGCTCGAGCGGTTGCGGAATCTGAATCAGGCGCTGCGTCAATTTCCCGCGGACTTCCATCCCAATCCAAAATTGACTCGAGCCGTCGAGAAGCGCCGCCAGATTTTGAATGATCCCGACGCGCCCAGCATTGATTGGGCGACTGCGGAAGAATTGGCATTTGCCAGCCTCCTGGAGGATGGCATCGCAATTCGGATGACGGGTCAGGACACGCCGCGCGGCACGTTCAGCCAGCGCCATGCTGTTTTTTATGACTCGGAAACCGATCGAAGTTACGCGCCATTGCAGTCCATGCCGCAGGCAAAAGCCTCGTTTGAAATTTACAACACGCCCGTGAGCGAGGCTGGACCGGTCGGCTTTGAAGTTGGCTACAACATTCAGGCTCCAGACAGGCTGGTTTTGTGGGAAGCGCAATACGGAGACTTTGACAACAATGCCCAAACTGTAATGGATGAATTCCTCTTCTCGGGACGCGCTAAGTGGGGATTGACGCCGTCGCTGGTCCTGCTTCTGCCGCATGGGAATGAAGGCATGGGGCCCGATCATTCGTCTGCGCGCATCGAACGATTTTTGAACCTGGCGGCGGAAGGCAACATGCGCGTTGCCGTCCCGACCACTGCCGCGCAATATTTTCATTTGTTGCGCCGTCAGGCTTTGCTTCTCAAAACCGATCCGTTGCCCCTGGTAATCTTCACGCCCAAAGGATTCTTGCGGCATCCGCTTGCGGCTTCGACGCCGAGCCAACTTACGAATGGAAGCTGGCAACCTTTGATTGAAGAGGCATCAAACGGAAAGAACAAGGCAATCAAGAATTTGATTCTTTGCAGCGGCCGAATCTATTTCGATCTGGTCAGCGATGAACTGTGGTCGGCGAGCAAGAATACTGCCATTATCAAAGTGGAACAACTTTATCCGTTTCCCTCGCAAGCATTTGAAAAATTATTGAATGAATATTCAGCTGTCGAGAGAATCATCTGGCTGCAGGAAGAGCCGATGAACATGGGCGCGTGGGATTTCATGCGTCCGCGCTTGAGACAGCTTTTGGGCGATCATCTTCCTTTGTTTTATGTTGGCCGCCCGGAGAGTTCGAGTCCCGCAGAAGGCTCGTACACACTTTATCGAATTAACCAGCAGGCTTTGATTCATCAGGCGCTCAAGATGGAAGAACAGACTCGCAATCCTAGCGTGATCATCGAGAGAGGTTGATATGACGATAAAGATTATTGTCCCTGAAATGGGCGAGTCGGTCATCGAGGCAACCGTGCATCAATGGCTGAAAAAGGAGGGCGACTTTGTCGAGGCGGGCGAAGCGCTCGTGGAATTGGAGACGGACAAAGTCAATTTGGAAGTTGGCGCAAAGTCCGCGGGCGTGTTAGAGAAAATCAACGTTCCAGAAGGTCAGGATGTCAAAGTTGGTGATGTGCTGGGATTGATCAATGAGGACGTAAAACAACCCGCTTCGCAATCCTCGACTTTAGCCGTGCAGCCCGCACCTGACGGTCATTCCGCGCCGAAAGCGAATCAAGAAACCCCGCAGACTCCGCTGGTGACGCCCGTCGCTTCGCGGCTGGCGCGCGAACAAAACGTTGACCTGTCCAAAGTGCGCGGAACGGGACCCGAAGGCCGCGTTACAAAATCTGACGTGGAACAATTCTTGCAGAAACAAACTGTCGTCAAAAACGAATCTCCACAACAACCCGTTCAACCTGCTTTAACAACAAACGCAGAATTTAACGCGCGCAAAGAAGAGCGACAACGCATGTCGCGCCGCCGGCGCACGATTGCCCAGCGCCTGCTCGAAGCCAGCCAGTCCACCGCCATGCTGACCACGTTCAACGAGGTCAACATGAGCGCTGTGATGGAACTACGTCATCGCCATAACGAGGCTTTCCAGGCGCGCTATGGACTCAAGTTGGGAATCACATCTTTCTTCGTAAAGGCCAGCATCAGCGCGTTGAAAGCCTTCCCGCGCTTGAACGCCGAAATTCAGGGCGATGAGATCGTCCTCAAACGCTATTACGATATCGGAGTTGCGGTCGGAGCCGAAGAGGGTCTGGTTG
>JBHORD010000122.1:0-32185 GCA_042408355.1 Anaerolineales bacterium | reverse complement strand
CTTTGCGCGGCGGACTTCAATCCGGCGAGCCAATTTTTATGGAAGGAGGCTTTCTCTTCCTTGTTCAAAGACCAGTATGCGTCGGTAAAGGCATACAACGAAAAATGATTCAGGGTGCGGGGAGTTTGTTCGGGCATAAGTCTCTCAATTCATGATCGGTGGTCGAGCAGCCCGAGTGTAATTCGAGGGCATATCGAGACCACGGTATTCAGAGTAATTTTTGGTTTTCTATTTATTGTTGGTCTCGATACAGATCTCGCTATCGCTCGATCCTACTCGACCAACGAATTGCTTTTTAATTCGCGCTTTCCAAATAATCACCGCTTCGGCGGACTAAAGACTAAAGTCCTATCTCAGCATATGGAAGCCCTTCGGGCCGGCGCAGCGAGTCGGATTTATCCGACTTGCATGTATTGAGGCAGGGATTCATCCCGCCGAAACCATAATGCAGGCTGGGTCGCTTTCCAGATAATCGCCGGTCAGACCATAGGCGCGTCCGCGTTGACCGCCGCATACGTCGCGGAAGTCACAGATTCCACAACGGCCTTTGATTTTTTCGGGGCTGCGTAAATCGGTGAACAGTTGCGAGTGGCGATAAATATCAACGACATCATCGGTGCGGACGTTGCCCGCCGTGATCGGCAAAAAGCCCGAAGGCTGAATCTCGCCGATGTGCGAGATGAACAAAAAGCCGTTGCCGTCGTTGACGCCTTTGGTCGGACGGTTGAGTCCGTCCGCATATTGAAACCCCGCGCCCTGGAAGGTGACCGGTTTATCCGCGCCCTGTTCGGCGCGCTTGCGCTGAATGGCAACGCGGCGATACATCGGCGCGGCCGTGGATTTGATATCGAAGGGCGCGTTCTTGGAAAGATCGTAAAGCCAGTTGAAAACGCGTTCATGTTCTTCCGCAGAAATCATATTGCCGGCTTGGGCGCGGCCTGTCGGCACAAGGAAGAACAACGACCATTGCACCGCGCCGACTTCCTGCAGGAATGGAATCATCTCATCCAGAATATCCACGTTGTGTTTTGCGACCGTCGTATTCACCTGCACGCTCAAGCCGACATCCTGCGCACGGTGCAAAATATCCATGGTGCGCCGCCATGAACCAGGCACTTGACGAAACGCATCATGGATTTCCGGCCGCGGCGCGTCGAGTGAAAGCGCAATGCGGCGGATGCCAGCCTCGCGCGCCTTTTCGAGCCGCTCCTTGGTCGGCAATGCGGTGGCAGTCGGAGTCAGCGAACAACGCAAACCTTTTTGCGTAGCGTAAGCGATGAGTTCGAACAAATCGGGGCGCATCATCGGGTCGCCGCCTGTGAAAACCAAAATGGGATTGTTGCCGAACGCGGCGAGACGATCAACCAGCGCTTTGGCCTCTGTCGTGGAAAGTTCACGCGGATCGCGCTGATGCTGCGCGTCGGCGCGGCAGTGAACACAGGCATAGGCGCAGGCGCGCGTCACTTCCCAGGCAATGGTGAACGGCGCCATGTTGAAATCGGCCTGCATCATGTGGGCGTCATGTAAAGCGCGCTCCGATGCGGCGCGTTGGTTAAGATTTGGCGATACTGTCATGATGTTGGTTCTCCATTCATCTGTTTGAAAGTTGGCAGGTTTGAACGTTGAAATTTGCCAACTTTCTAACCTGCCAACCATTTGGCTGCATCGAGCGCGTGATACGTAATGATCAAGTCGGCGCCGGCGCGCTTGATCGAAGTCAATGTTTCAAGCACGGCTTTCTCTTCGTCAATCCAGCCGCTTTGCGCCGCGGCTTTGATCATCGAATACTCTCCGCTGACGTTGTACGCCGCCATCGGCAATTCGGGGAATGCATCCTTCACCACGCGGATCACATCGAGATACGCCAGCGCGGGTTTCACCATCAACATATCCGCGCCTTCGTCCACGTCCAGCGCGGCTTCTTTCAAAGCCTCGCGCACATTCGCCGGGTCCATCTGATGCGATTTGCGGTCGCCAAACTTCGGCGCGCCCTCGGCGGCTTCGCGGAACGGTCCGTAAAACGACGACGCATACTTCACCGCATAAGACAAAATCGGCGTGTTCTCGAATCCGTTCTCATCCAGCGCGCCGCGAATCGCTCCGACCATACCGTCCATCATGCCGCTCGGCGCAACGATATCCGCGCCGCACTCGGCGTGTGAAACCGCAACCTTCGCCAGCACATCGAGCGTCTCGTCGTTCAGCACAAAGCCTTCGGGCAAGTTGGGGCGTAGCGGCGCTGCGCCCGTACCGTTCAAAATGCCGCAGTGACCATGATCGGTATATTCACACAAGCACACATCGGTCACGACCACTATCTCAGGGATTTCCTTCTTGATGGCGCGGATCGCCTGCTGGACGATTCCGTTGTGATCAAAATTTTCCAGGCCAATTGGATCTTTCTGCGCGGGGATGCCAAACAAAATCACAGCGTTCACGCCGGACCTCATGGCGGCTTCCGCTTCACGAACAGACTCCTCCACTGATAGTTGATACACGCCCGGCATCGAGCGGATCTCGCTTCGGCCCATCCCATGCCGCACGAACAGCGGATAAATAAAATCGCGCGCGTTGAGTTCCGTCTCGCGGATCATGGCGCGTAAAGCGGGCGTGGCGCGCAGTCTGCGCGGACGAGATGCTGGCAATCGGCGATTGGTAATCGTCTTATGTTCAATATCGAGTAAAGCCATGTTTCCTCCAAATGTTACGCATTCAACAATGCATTAACCAGTCCTTCCGTTGTATATTCTTTGGCCACCAAATCCACTTTGAAACCTTCTTCTTTCGCGGCTTTCTCCGTGATCGGTCCAATGCAGGCGATTTTTGGATCGTTTTTCAATTCGAAGGGATTCATTTTCTGCTGGCGGATAATTTCCACAAAGTTCTGCACCGTGGACGGACTGGTAAACGTGATCCAATCCACGCCGGATTTCAAGGCGGCCAAACCATCAGGATCAACTTGCGCCGGTAATGTTTTATAAACGGCAATCTCATGCGCGATGCCGCCCGCGTTGACAATCGCTTCGGGCAGCGCTTTGCGCGCGATTTCCGCGCGGGGAAGCAAGACCCATTTCCCGTTCAAGTTCCCCAGGCCGGGAAGAATTGATTCAGCCACATATTCTTCGGGCACAAAATCAGGAATTACGCCGCGCGCTTTCAACGCTTCGGCGGTTTTGGGCCCAATGGCGGCAATTTTGGGAAGGTCATTGCGAGCGATGGTCGAGTAGCCTTCTTCAAGTATCGAGGCCGGGCGAAGCAATCCCCGCGCATCCGGGGAAGATTGGTTCGCCCGCAACGAACGCTCCCTCGCAATCACATCAAATACAACCTCCACGCCGTTGACCGATGTGAAAACAACCCATTCGTATTTATCCAGATTCTTCAAGGCTTGAGCGAGCTGCGTATTGTCTTCCATCGGACGGATTTGAATCACAGGAAAGCAAACCGGCTCGAAGCCGGCGGCTTTCAAGGCGTCAATAAATCCATCTGCCTGCTGGCGCGGGCGCGTGACGAGAATGCGTTTCATTTGACTGAACTCACTCCAAGAATTTCGTTTGCGCCCCGTGATATGGCTTGCTGCGCCAAATCAGTTCCAAGTTGAATCGCATCCATGCCTTGACCATTTGCTTTGACGGCTTTCTTCCCGTCTTCCGAAATCACCAACCCCGTCAAACTGATGACTGATGATTGCTCGCCGGTTACCGCGTATGCTGCGACTGGCACGGCGCACCCGCCGCCGAGTCCGCTCAGGAAGGCGCGTTCGGCAGTGACCGCTTTCCGCGTGGATTCATCGTCCAGCGCGGCGAGCAGATCGAGGGTCGTCTGATCCGTTGATCTGCATTGAACGGCGAGCGCGCCTTGTCCCGGCGCGGGCAGCATCACATCCAACGAAAGCCATTCGGTCACGTGACGATTCAAACCCAGGCGAGTCAATCCTGCGCCAGCGAGAATGATCGCATCGTATTGACCATCCAGCGCTTTGCGGACGCGCGTGTCCACGTTGCCGCGCAGCGATTCGGTGTGAAGGTCTGGGCGTAGAGAAAGGATCTGGGCAGCGCGGCGCAGGCTCGAGGTCCCGATTGAAGCGCCTTTGGGCAAAGCGGCAAGTGTGTATCCATTTTTGGAAATCAACGCATCGCGCGCTTCGCCGCGCGTTGGAATACATCCAATCGTGAGGCCGTCGGAATTTTCAACCGGCAAATCTTTCAGCGAATGAACCGCACAATGAACCGCGCCGCTCAACAATTCCGATTCGAGTTCCTGGGTGAAGAGTCCCTTGCCGCCGATTTCAGGCAAAGGCTTGTCGAGAATTTTGTCGCCCTGCGTGGCAATGATTTTTTCCTCGCACGCCAAACCGGGATGAATCTTTTGCAGCGCGTGGATGACCCATTGAGTTTGCCAACGGGCTAAGGAGGATGGACGGGTTGCAAAAATCAGTTTCATGGCGATCAGCCCTCAGTCAGCGGCGAGGGAAGCGGGATAAGATTGGCCGTCGGTGAGATTGAAAAGCGCGCGGGCGACTTCGGCATATTCGGGCGCACGCGGCGATCCCGCTTCGGCGCGCAGACGTTGGGTGGGCGCCTCCAAAATTTTCTTGACCAGCGCCTGAGTCAGCGCCTCGATGCGGGCGCGCTCGGCTTCGGTCAAATCGGGCAGGCGGCGCAGGGTTTTTTCCAATTCGCTTTGACGAATCGCCTCAGCCTGCTGGCGCAAATTCGCAATCAACGGAAGCATGTTGAGCGAATTGAAAAAGTCCATGAATTTTTCCTGCTCTTCGACAAGGATGGATTCGACGCGCGGCGCTTCGACCGCGCGTTCAGCCCGCGCTTGCTCAAGGTGTTCGTTCAAGTCGTCAATATCATAAAGCCGAACGTGAGGGATGTTTACAACCGCCGGATCAATATCGCGAGGCACGGCGATATCAATCAAAACCAGCGAACGATGCGGACGCTGTTCCATCGCGGCGTGAACCATTTCCGGGTAAATCAAGGTATGCGGCGCGCCGGTGGAGGCAATCAAAATGTCGGCGCGGATTAAAGCCTCTTGAAGGGATTCGAATGTGGCGGTTTCCGCGCCCCAGCGTTCGGCGAGTGCGCGGGCGCGTTCGAGCGTGCGATTCACAACCAGGATTTTTTCGACGCCGCGCTTGCGTAACGCTTCAACGGCAAGTTCGGCCATTTCGCCCGCCCCCAGGACCACAACTTCGGCGTTCTTCAAATCAGGGTGGGCATGTTGACATAAACCCGCCGCCAGCGAAGAAACCGAAGCCGGATTGCGGCTGATTTCCGTTTCGGTGCGGGCGCGCTTCCCGGCGTGGATGGCGGCCTGAAAAAGCCGGTTGAGCAGCGGCCCCGCCGCGGCTTGTCCGCGCGCAAGTTCGAGGGCGTGAGTGACCTGTCCCAGAATTTGCGGCTCGCCAATGACGAGCGAGTCGAGGCCCGAGGCGACTTTCATCAGATGTTGAACCGCCTCTTCATCGGTCAGGCGATACAAAAGCGGGCGCAATTCGCTGATCGGAAAACCGCGCGTCTCGGATAAAAACATTTCAAGCGAATCAAAAACCGATTCGCTTGAAACTGCATAAAGTTCAACGCGATTACACGTTGAAAGGATGACTAACTCGGTGATGTGATCCAACCCGTTGCCGCACCCCAGACGCGCCAAGGCGGCCTGCAAGGCTTCATCGCCAAAGCCCAGTTTTTCACGGAGATGGATCGGAGCTGTTGTGTGATTGAGGCCGAGGCAATAAATGTGCATCAATGATTGTCCCTGTTTTATTTCAGAGACGAATCATATAGGTTGAAACACGAAGTTGCCAGATAGAATTATGAAGTTTTAAGTTAGTGTTGGATGAGAAATCGCAAGACAAGATGAAGGTTAGGATTCAACGATGATTTTCGTCATGCGCACAAAACACTGCTGGCTGTCTCGATCTTTCCCAGTCCCGCCTCTCTTGCTTCAGAAAAGATGATTCCCGGCGGGTATGGAAAACATCTTTGGCGTCCACGCGCTCATAGGTATGCGCGCCAAAATAGTCATGCTGTGTCTGAATCAAATTAGCTGGAAGCGACGCACGGCGATAACTATCGAAATAAGCCCGCGACGCCATCATGCCGATGTGATATTTTGTTCCGTCATTTCTGCATATCTTTGATGGCGCTGATAATAAATTATGATCCGTAACAGGTCACTTCCGCGGGAATGCCGTTAATTGTCTTCATTCAGATGAATTGTTGCCGGCGTCCGAGGATTATAATCATCGAAGTTTGGGCGAGCGGCAAGAGCATCCGTTAGAAGGGGTTGACGTTGACTCGACTCCATCCGGGCTCATTGCCGGAAACAAATTTCATGAAACGGAGGAACAAGCGCCGCGCGCCGAATCAGTCGTGCGCGGCGTTCATCAAATCCATGAATACATCTTTTCTATCCACCCTTGAATGTTCCGGCTGTCATGCAGCTTATGATTTCAATGAAATTCACACCTATTGCCCGGTTTGTCAATCCCCCCTGCTGGCAAGATATGATTTGAACTCAGTCCGTTCTTCCGTAGATCGGGATTCGATCAGCCGCCGCCCCAAAGGCATGTGGCGCTGGCATGAATTACTGCCAGTGTTGAATGCAAACCATTTCGTGTTTTTGGGTGAAGGCGATACGGCGTTGTTACCACTTCCGAACATTGGATCACAGCTGAAACTTTCCAATCTTTTTGTGAAGGACGAAAGCGCCAATCCAACCGGATCGTTCAAGGCGCGCGGCCTCGCAGCGGCTGTATCCAAAGCCAAGGAATTGGGAATCGAAAAAGTGATCATTCCCACTGCGGGGAATGCAGGCGGAGCCATGGCCGCTTATGCGGCACGCGCCAGCATGAAGGCGTTGATTTATATGCCCAAAGATACACCGCGCGCCAATATCATCGAAAGCCGCGCGGCTGGCGCGGAGGTAGTTCTAGTGGATGGCTTGATCAGCGACGCGGCCAAACTGGCTGGCGAAAAGGCGCGCACAGAAGGATGGTTCGATCTTTCCACGTTTAAGGAGCCTTATCGCGTGGAAGGCAAGAAGATCATGGGATATGAACTCGCCGAATCATTCGACTGGTCTCTGCCCGACGTGATCATTTATCCAACAGGCGGCGGAACCGGCCTGGTGGGAATGTGGAAAGCGTTTGCCGAGCTTGAAGCGCTGGGGTGGTTGAAGAATTCAAAAAAGCCGCGCATGGTCGCGGTCCAGGCGGAAGGATGCGCACCGGTAGTCAAGGCCTTTGAGGCGGGCGCGCCGGTTTGCGATTTCTGGAACGACGCGCATACAGTGGCGTCAGGTTTGCGCGTGCCGAAGAGTTTTGCCGATGCTCTCATCCTGAAGGATATTCGCGAAAGTCAAGGTACGGCTGTATCCGTCCGCGACAATGAGATTTTGGAAGCCCAACGTAAACTGGGAAGGATGGAAGGAATTTTCGCCGCGCCGGAAGGAGCGGCAACCCTCGCCGCGCTCCAAAAACTGGTTGAACGGAAATGGGTCCAGCCTGATGAGCGCATCGTTCTTTTCAATACGGGTTCAGGTTTGAAATATCTGGATTAGGGAATCCGCGCACCCGCCCAACATCCATTTCATCGTCTGCATAAGCCGTACGCCCGCGCGCATGGATTCGAACGGCGGAATCGGATTTTGTTTTGCGCGGAACATTTCCATCATGGCCGCTTGCCTTTTTTATAATTTGCCGTACACTAAAAAGCATGATCGCATCCTATCCCGATTGAGCTTTGCGCGAGGCCGTCATGCCCACTTTAGATTGGAAACGAGTTCATCAGGAAGCCACAATCGTTGACCTGCATGTTCATCCGTCCATGCAGCAACAGTTATTCAGCCGCAATCTCAACCTGCGCTATGTGATTGATCGGACGTTCCACGGCGATCCCATGAGCGTGCGCGCCAGTTTTCCGCGCCTGCACGACGGCGGAGTCGACGCGATCTTCTCGGCGATTTATGTTCCTGAGCGAGGCATTCTGAGGGACTTCCCAATCGTGCGCGTCTTCCGCTACCTGCGTCCTGACTTGTGGCAGAAGTTGTTCCGTTCCCCGCCGTTCGATGCCACCCTCAGAATCATGAAAGACATGGAAACAGCGGTTGCCGCCTCCACCAGCGCGGATGCGGTGAAGATGGCGCGGTCGGCGGCTGAACTCGACGCGATTCTGAGCCAGCCCAAAGGTCAGCGGCCGGTTGCGGTCATTCACGCCGTCGAAGGCGCGCACAGCCTGGGACTTGAAACGGCCGCCGATGAAGAGATCATGCGTCACCTTGACGATCTCTTCGAGCGCGGCGTGATTTGCATTACATTGGCTCACTTTTATCCGAATCGAGTCGTGCATCCGTGTTATCCATTCCCGGAGGATATTGCGCGCTTGTCGGCTCACCCCGCGCTTTGGCGCGATCTGACGCTGGGTCTGAGCGATCTTGGCAAACAAGTTGTTGAGAGGATGATCGAACTGGGAATGCTGATTGATTTATCGCACAGCACGCCGACCGCACGGCGGCAGGTATACGATATCGTGGATGCCAGCAGAAAACATACGCCTCTGCTTGCAACGCATGTGGGAGCGTATGGCATCAATCCGTCGCCTTACAATTTGACGGACGATGAAATCAAACGGATTGCCCGCGATGGCGGCGTTATCGGCGTCATCTTCATGCCATACTGGCTGATGCCCAAAGAGAGCGGTCAGGGAATCAATTTTATTTCGCGTCACACTCAATACCTGGTGGATACCGGCGGCGAGGATGTCGTTGGAATCGGCACCGATTTCGACGGTTTCACCACGCCCCCCGACGATTTGGATAACGCCTCGCAAATGCCGCGATTAACACAGCGCCTTGTCGTGGATGGTCACAGCGAATCCCGCATCAAAAAGATTCTGGGAGGAAATGCGCTCAGGGCGATTCGTCAGGGATGGGGAAAATAAGATATTTCTTTACAGGCGAATCAAAAGTCAACATCACGGCATGAAAAAGCTCAGACCGTTTCGTTTTTTTCGACGACCACCGTGGCTTCGGTCAACAGCGCCGCAATCGCGCCGACGGCGGCCAACTGCGGCGCAAGCAGCGCCCCGACCACGCCGAACGTCATTGGGATTTCCAGCACGGTTTTGCCCTCTTTATCTTTGATGAGGACGCGCCGGATGTTGCCCTCATGAACCAGCTTTTTGATTCTGGCGAGCAGTTGTCCGCCCTCAATCTTGAATTCTTCAGTGCGAAATCTTTGCTCAGACATTTTCATTTCCCGTCGAACCACTTCTCAGCCAGCGCGGGCCATTCATTGGATTGATCAGCGCGGGATTTCCAATTTTCCTTGCCGCTCCACGATTCGATTTCGATTTGATACACAGAGGTCCGCCTGAGTTCCTTGTCCGTTGCCGGCCGATAATCCCTGCCCGGCCGCATGCCGCCAAAATATTTGCCGATCAATTGATGCAGGACTCTGCGCTTCTCTTCGGCATGTTCGATCAGGCTGGCTGTGCCGAAAACAATCACGCTTCGATACTGGAGCGAAAACTCCAGCGCAACATTGGACGGCAACACCTTCCCCATTTCGCTGACTTCCGCGCAGACGCGCGGATTCCGTTCAATGTTGGCGCGGACGCGGCCGGCGATATTCGAATGGAAAATTAAACGGTTTCCGGCTTCATCGTAGAAAAAGGTCGAGGGCGTGACGAACGGCTGATCGTCCCAGAGCGAGGCGATGTGGGCAATTTGTCCGCGATGCAGGAAGTTCCGAATCCATTCTTCGCCGCGTTTGTATTTTGGCAGGCGTTGATGAACTGTCGGTTTTTGTTGGTCGAGGCTGTAATCGCGCGGCATGAATCGTGTTCTCCACTTTCTACCTGTCGTCCACCAGCAAATGCTTGTACCATTTCCATTGAACGAGCGCTCCAATTCCAAACGATAGAAAAATAACCAGCCATCCCCACCAGATCACATCGGTAAAGGCAAATAAAAGAAAATAAACCGCGGCCGCCGTGGTCAATGCGCCGAGCAGGGAAACCTCGAGCGCGATCAAATTGGCGATGCTGTACGGTTTGTCGGTGGGCGGAATGGTGTGTCCGCGCCATTTGAATGCAGGCTCGACGTGCGGATAACGGCGGATATAAAAATCCTTGATCTGATTCATGGCTTCAATCGACTCGTGCCAGGCGGCGCGCAGACGCGCCAGCTGGGCGCTGGTCAACCCGCCGAGAACGGTGAGGACGAAAAACAAAATCGAGAACGCAATTGAAACGCCTTTCAAACTGTCCTTCGCGAATTGCGTGCCCAGAATGGCGGCCACGATGGAGCCAACGGAAACAAAATAAAACGAGGCCACGCGCGAGCGGTCCTCATTGGCCTGATTGACGGTGGCGGCGATGTATTCATATTCGACGATCAGGATGTCATCCGGGATGAGCGCGGGGTCGGTCTTTGATTTCGGCATACTGTCCTCCGGCCTGGCGGCGGGATGGGGCCGTTACACCTTGAACGCCCATTCGCCCTGGCGCATTACAGGCTCAATAGAGCCATCTTCTTTGACGCCGTCAATGTTCATTTCAGGCGAACCGACCATAAAGTCCACATGTGCGATGCTTTCATTGCCGCCATTTTTTATAAATTCTTCCTCAGACATCGCTTCGCCGCCTTCGAGCGTGAAACGATAGGCATGACCTATGGCGAGGTGACAGGAGGCGTTTTCATCAAAGAGCGTGTTGTAGAAAAGGTGGCCGTATTTCGCAATCGGCGAGCTGGCTGGCACAAGCGCCACCTCGCCCAAATGCTTTGCGCCTTCATCGGTTTCGACAAGCTTCTTCAGAGTCTTTTCGCCTTTCTTCGCGTTGACTCTTATGATGCGTCCCTTCTCAAATGTCACGCTGAAGTTCTCGATCAACGTTCCACTGTAACTGAGCGGCAATGTCGCTGTGACGATTCCATCGGCGCGGGAACGATCGGGCAAAGTAAAGATTTCCTCGGTGGGAAGATTCGGGATAAATTCGATTCCGTTCGAGGCGGGGCTTCCGGCTGTGATCCATTGATGCCCGCGCGGCAGGCCGATGGTCAAGTCGGTGCCGGGCCCCATGTAATGCAGGGCGGTGAATTTTTTGGCCTGCATGTAGGCGGCGCGTAATTTCAACTTGCGGGCGTGTTCCTTCCAGGCGCGGATTGGGTCTGGCTGATCAACGCGCGTGGCTTTGAAAATCTCGCTCCACAATTTTGCCTGGGCTTTTTCAGCAGATAATTTTGGAAATACTTTCCTGGCCCATTCCGGTCCAGCCGAAGCGACTACACACCAGTTTGTCTTGTTATTGCTGAGCGCCTGACTCACCGGGCTGAAATTTTTCATGTGTGTTTTTTGCCATAACGCCACCGCATCGGGATTCAAATCGCTGAGCAGATCGGGATTTTCGCCGGCGATGGTAAGCAGGGCGTCGCCGTTTTCGATGAAGTCCATTGTCCCGGCGATATGCCATGTGGAATACTCTGACAGCGAAGCGCGCCCGGCGTTCTGCAAACGGATGCGGATCAGTTCTTCGTCGCCCCAGATGACATCCACATAATGCGCGCCGGCCGCATAGGCACTGCGGGCCACCTCATGAACAAGCGGCGCGGCATGAACCAGAACGCCGCGCGTCCGCGAATTGTTGATGATCAACCGCTGTCCCTTACGCAGGTTCAGCCCGACTCTGACGATAACGTCGGCGTATTTTTTCAAGAGTTGTTGATGCCTGACGGAAACCATATGACCTCGTTTTGATTTATGTAATTTACCTTACGCAGTGGCGCGAAATTTGTCCCTTATTTTCAGGCGGCATGTTGCAAATTCACAAATTAATCCAACAACAGCGCAGCGCGAAATTTATCTTTAGACGCGCCCTCCAACTCCAAATATGGGGGCGACCTGAATCCCCAGGCGGGGACGATGTGCCGCGGCACGAAAGCCCATATCCGGAGCGCCAGAATAATTCGGAAAAATGCCGCATTACGGGAAAACTGCGCAACATCAGTTATGTGAAACCCGCCCTCATTTTACAACAATTGTCGCTGGAAGCAGAAGGCGCCGCGCGTTAGGACAATCGCATTTGGATTTTTTATCGGTCAACATCTTAAGGATTTTGTCGTTGCGAGGCGGTTTTTGCCGAAGCCATCCCCGCTTCAACGGGAAAATCCTGCTGTCAGGAGACGGCTTCGCTCGCTGAGATATGTCCGCTCGCCGCGACGCCCTATTTTGATGCAATTATTTTTTCTAATGCGACCGCCCTGTGACGAGCGTCTTTTTTGTGTCGAAAGTGTTATATACTTGCAAAATATTATTTTATTTCTGTCCCGGAGGGCGCTATGGTTTCCATTGAAAAAATTGACACCAACAACAAAAAACAGACCAAACGTTTTGTTCAGTTCTATTATGATCTTTACAAGGACTGCCCGCAATTTGTTCCTCCACTTTTCAATGATGCGTATCTTCCCCTGAATCGTAAAAAGCATCCTTTTTTTAAGCATTCGGATGCGGATTTTTTCGTTGCGGTCCGCGACGGGAAAGTAGTGGGACGAATCTGCGCGGCGGAAAACAAACCATTTAATGAATATCACAAGACCAAAAAGGCGCACTTCTACGCCTTTGATTCGATCAACGATCTCGAAGTTGCGAAGGCGCTTTTCGGCGCGGCATTCGATTGGGCGCGCGCCCGCGGCCTGGACACCATGATCGGCCCGAAAGGACTCTCTCCCTTTGACGGCTATGGAATTCAAGTGGAGGGATTTGAATACCGCCAAATGATGACGATGATGAACTACAACTACGATTATTATCCCAAACTGGTCGAGGCGCTCGGTTTTGAAAAGGAAGTGGATTTCGTCTCGTGCTATCTGCCCGCCGAATCGTTCAGGATTCCGGAGCGCGTCGAACGCATCGCTCAGCGCGTGCTGGAACGCGGCAAACTCAAAGTCAAAGAGTTCAAAAGCAAAGGAGAGTTAATGAAATGGGCGCCGCGCATCGGCGAGGCGTACAACAAGGCGTTTGTCAACAACTGGGAATATTATCCGCTCTCCCCCGGCGATGTGCAATATGCGGTTGATAATGTATTTCTGGTCGCGGATCACCGCCTGATCAAAATCATCCTTCACGGCGACGATATCGTCGGCTTCCTGTTCGCGTTTCCGGATGTATCGGCCGCGCTCCAGCGCGCCAGGGGTCATCTCAATCCCATCAGTTTGATAGACTTATTGCTCGAAATGAGGCGCACCAAAACCATTTCCGGCAACGGCATGGGCATTCTGCCCGAATTTCAAGGCATGGGCGGCAACGCCTTACTTTATTACGAAATGGGCAGAACAGTGCTTGGCTTTAACCAGTTCGAGCACGTCGAGATGACGCAGGTGGCCGAGACCACGCGCCAGATGCGCGCCGATTTGAAAAATCTAAACGGCGTGGAATACAAGAATCATCGCGTGTATCGAAAGAGCATTTAACGTTCAGCTCCGGATAAAGAATTCATCTCATCCCCGCGAATCTGCAAATAAAAAATCCCCGTCCGCAAATGGACGGGGATTTCGTCAGGTGATTTTAGAGTTTAAAGCGCAACCACGTTCGCGGCCTGCGGGCCTTTGGGACCCTGCTCAACCGTGAATTCCACCTTTTGGCCTTCCACAAGTTTGCGGAAACCTTCGCTCTGGATGGCCGAGTAGTGGACAAACACATCTGGGCCGCCATCGCGGGAGATGAAGCCATAGCCTTTCTCTGCATTGAACCACTTGACCGTTCCGACGATACGTTCGGACATTGCTTTGCCTCCTTCTGGCAAATAAAAAAAAGATGTTGATGTCGCACGTCCATCGAACGGTCTAAACAAAATGACCCGCCGCAGTGCACTTGGGTCATTCGTCCATATTCCAACGATAACGTACTGGCATCTTGCAGGTAAATGATACGAGCAATTTTCCAAACAGTCAAGGAATTCATCTATTTTTCAGATTAGAAACTGACCTTAAGCGGAACATTCATCTTGAACGAGTCTTCTTTACCGGGTTTCGCCAGCGGAATCAACACATGAAACTTACTGCCGGGAAAATGAATTTCGTCATAGCCCGGACTCTCCACCCAGATTCGGCCGCCGTGCGCCTCGATAATTCCCTTGGACAGCGCCAGCCCAAGACCGGCTCCGCCGCCCTTGAAGCGGCTCCGGCTGGTGGAATGTTTGGTCAATTCGCCGGGCTGGTAAAACTTGGTAAAGATCAGCTCGCGATAATTGGGATCCACACCCACGCCCGTATCGCTGACGATAATCTCCACCCCGCCTTCGGGCAGATCGTTCGAACGCGCGTCCACAACATGACCGGTGATCGAAATCTTTCCGCCGTTGGGCGTGAATTTGATGGCGTTATTGACCAGATGCTGGAAGACTTTGATCAGGCTGGCCGGGTCGGCTTTGACGGCAGGAAGGATGGGCAAATCAATCGTTATGGTGAGGTCGCGCCCCTGTGCGATTTTGCTTTGCGAACTGCACACCTCGCGAATCATTTCTCCCAAATTGACCGACTGTAAATTCAATTGCAGAGAGCGCGCATCAATTTGCGCAATGTCGAACATGGAATTCATGATCTCATGCAGACGCATGGTGCCGTCGTGGATTCCCCTGATGACCGAACGGAGGCCGGGATCGAGATGCGAATCCTCCAGCAGCATTTCCGTATAGCCTTTGATAACCGTCAACGGCGTGCGCAATTCGTGCGAGGCCACACTGATGAAATCGGATTTGGTCTGGTCAATGCGCTGAAGATCGCGGTTGGTTTTCTCGAGCTCGCGCCGCGCCTGTCTCAGTTCAGCGTTGAGGCGCATCAAGTTGTCCACCAGGCGCGCGTTTTCGAGCGCGACTGCCGTCTGATTGGCAAGAGCGCTCAAAGTAACGAGATCGTCTTCGGTGTAGCGGTTGCCGGTCAATTTTGCGCCGAACGCCAGCATGCCAATCCACTGCCGTTTGGAAAAAATCGGAACATAGACTTCACACTCGAGGCGTTCGAACCATTCGCGTTCCAGCAAAGACGCGTTCCGAAACGCCGGCAGGAGGTCGAGATCGTATTGCAGAAGCGGACGCGCCTCCCGCACAAAATGCGAGGCGATGGGACCATCCTCGGCGAGTTCGATGGTCATGATTTGCCGTTCGCCCTCACTGCGCACAGCGCGCAGACCATAACGCAGGCGGCCTCTGCTGTCGCGTCCCTGATCCACGAGGAATAAAAAGCCGCGCTGTACCTGCATGTCTTCCATGATGATCCCAACCGCCACGGAAGCCAGCCGTTCCATATCCAGGATGTTGCTGATGCTTTCACTGTACTCGTGCAGCGTGCGCCCCGGATCATATTGATCGAGCCTGAGCCATGTGTCCACCATGCGGCGCACGAGGCTGAGAAGCGGCGTGAAAAGCAAAGCCAGCAAAAGCGAAATCACTGCGCCGAGAATGAGAGGGTTGTAAGCAGGCTCGGCGAGAAAAACGACCTGCACGAAATTAAAACTGATCAGATAGAAGACCATGATCAGCAGAGCAGTGATCACATAAATCAAAACGCGCCGAATGATTTGACGAATGTCGAGCACATAATGCGTGAGCGCGATATACGCCACGATCACCGCCGCGCCCCAGCGAAATGGATTGCCAATGATTTCATTGCCCGCCAGAATCATCCCATCGTTGACGAGCATCAACAGGAAGGCCGGAAACCAATACATCAAACGATTTCGCAAATGCGGCTGGCGCGTCTGGTTGTAAGCAACCAGCACAACGATCATCGCGCCGATCATAAAAATCAGCCAGCCCAGCAAAGCCCATGCCGCGCCGAGACGGTCGCGCGTCAACGTCCAAACGCCATTCGACCAAACATTGGGAGGAAAAAGATTGGCGTCGCCCAAAATCGTCAGAAGTCCAAGTCCGACCAAAAGTCCCGCGCCGATCCATCCGAACGTCGAACGAAGCATGAAAATATTTACAATCAGCACGGTGAGAAAAGCCAGCGCCAGCGCGCCGTATACCTGCACATCCCCGTAAACCAGAGCGTCAATTTTAGGAAACCGGCCGTCGCGCCAGAACGCTTCGAACACCTCCAGGCCCATCCCGATCAACGCGTATAAAGCGACGAGAACAGCGGCGAACCATTGCCCCTCGCGCCGCACAACGGCAACGAAAAGGATGGGCAGATACAAAGTCGCGCCAATGGACAGCAGGATGAATCGAAAAAGAGAAAAATCAAATCCGGCCATGAGACGACAAAAGTATACCTGAAATCTGCAAATGGTATATCATAGGCGCATGGACGCCATTTTCGAATTTCATATCTCGCGTCGGGCAAGACGGAAATATCAATTTGACGAGACTCTTTTCGCGACGGACGGCCGCGTCGTTTTCTCCGACTTTGGGGCGGCGCGCCGTTTAACGGAGCGAATCTACGCCGTCAGCGGACGCGTCCTCCCCGCCTCCGACATATACGCGCTGGGACTGATTGACGAAATCCTGCATTTGCTCATTCGTCAATACGAGAAACAAAACCCCGGTGTGATGGGCCGCGCCCTGGATTCTTTGCAGTCCCATCTTGGCGCGCGGCTGGAGGACACGCTCTTCAAATTCATAGATGAGTTTCCGCCGCTGGCGGTCTATCGCGGCGAAATGACGGCGGAAGGATATTTCTCCCCCTCCTCCCATTTTGGGCGGGAGGCAGAGGCGAGGAAAATTACGTTACAAGAAATGCTTCTGGTAAACATCGTCAACAACAACCCCGCCGCGCAAGCGTACAAAGAATTGTTCGATGATTCGGTTTTGAGTCAGACTGCCTACCTCGATTCGATTTCACTGCTTGGAGATTTCCTCGCCACTCAGCCGCGCATGATCAACGGCGCGGGCGGCGGCGAGACTTTATATGAAATCCTGAACGCGCCAAGCAAGGCTTCGCCATATTCGCTTGAAGGTCAATTACAATTCCTGCTCGACAAATGGGGCGCGATCCTCGGCGAAGACATTGTCGTCCGCATCCTGCGCGCCATAGACTTTGTGCGCGAGGAAGTCATGCGCCGGCACGGGCACGGAGACTTTCACGGCGCAGAGCCGTTGCCCGATTTCCGCGACCAGCCTGAATACGAACATTACAGCCCCGACAGCGATTGGATGCCGCGCCTGACTTTGATGGCAAAGAATACGTACGTTTGGCTGGAACAACTCTCGCGCAAATACAAACGCTGGATCAAAACGCTCGATCAAATTCCCGATGAGGAACTGGATTTATTGCATGACCGCGGCTTCACAGGTTTGTGGCTGATCGGTCTGTGGGAGCGCAGCCGCGCTTCGCAAAAAATCAAACAACGCATGGGGCAAAGCGACGCGGTCGCTTCGGCGTATTCGCTGTATTCATACACTATTGCCAGCGATCTTGGCGGCTGGGAGGCGCTCAAAAATCTGCGGGCGCGGGCGCGGCAGCGCGGCATTCGTCTTTCGGCAGACATGGTTCCCAATCACATGGGCATTGACTCGAAGTGGGTCATCGAACATCCCGATTGGTTTTTATCTTTGGATCATCCGCCATATCCTTCTTACACCTTCAATTCCGAAAATCTCTCCGACGATCCGCGCGCCGCGATTGTATTGGAAGATCACTATTACGATCATTCCGACGCGGCGGTCGTTTTCAAATATTACAATTTTCAAAACGGACAAACCCGATATATCTATCACGGCAACGACGGCACCTCCTTTCCCTGGAACGATACGGCTCAGCTCGATTATTCCAAAGCGGAAGTGCGCGAAGCGGTCATTCAAACCATTTTGCACGTAGCAAGAAATTTTCCGATCATCCGCTTCGATGCCGCCATGACGCTGGCGAAAAAACACATTCAGCGCTTATGGTTTCCCGAACCCGGATCGGGCGGCGCGATTCCATCGAGGGCCGAGCACGGAATGACCAGATCCGAGTTCGACGCGAAAATCCCCAACGAGTTCTGGCGCGAGGTTGTGGACCGCGTCGCCGCGGAAGCCCCGGATACGTTACTGCTCGCGGAAGCGTTCTGGTTGATGGAGGGTTATTTCGTCCGCACGCTGGGGATGCACCGCGTGTATAACTCGGCCTTCATGCACATGCTGCGCGATGAAGACAACGCCAAATATCGCCTGGCGATCAAGAACACGCTCGAGTTCGATCCGCAAATTCTCAAACGCTACGTCAACTTCATGAACAACCCCGATGAAAAAACGGCGGTTGAACAGTTCGGCAGCGGCGATAAGTATTTTGGCGTGTGCACGTTGTTATGCACACTGCCCGGCTTGCCGATGTTCGGTCACGGACAGATCGAGGGCTTCCGCGAAAAATACGGGATGGAATTTCGGATGCCAAAATGGGACGAGACTCCCGACGAGGGTTTGATTCGCGGCCACGAATGGAAAATCTTCCCGCTCCTTCACCGCCGATACTTGTTTGCGGATGTGGAGCAATTCTTCCTTTATGATTTATTCCGCGCGGATGGTCACGTGGATGAAAATGTTTTTGCTTATTCAAATGTTTTCAATGATGAACGCGGTTTGGTCATTTATCACAACAAATTTGCCGAGACGCGCGGCTGGATCAAAACTTCGGCGGCGTATCTCGACAAGCGCTCCGGCGGCCTGCGGCAAAAATCCCTGGCTGAAGCGTTAAGTCTGCCGCTTGCAGGATATGTCATTTTCAAAGATTATGTGACGCATTTGGAATATATCCGCTCGTGCGCCGAACTTTGGGAAAAGGGCTTATATGTTGAACTGAGCGCTTATCAACACCACGTTTTCATGGATTGGAGATTTGTGGAAGAAGGGTCATGGGGAATGGTTTGTGAGGCGTTGAAGGGCGCGGGCGTCGAGTCCCTGCAGGCGAAGTTCGATGAGATGTTTGGAGAGAAGAGGGAAATTATTGAAGAAGTGAAGGCGAAGAAACCGCGCAAGAAGGCTGTGAAGAAAGCAGGCGCGAAACGCAAAACGAAAAAGAAGAAAATTGCCGTTGCCGGGAAAATATCAGCGAAGAAGAACGCGGAGAAAAAAAGAACCGGCGGAAAAGTGACGAGCCGCAAAGCGCGGCCTGCTTCAATAAGACGCGCGGTGAAACAAAAATGACCTCGCCGTCAAAAATTCAAGCATTTTCCCCCTGTGTCGCTTCGACACGGCTTCGCCATCCAGCGCAGACCTTCGCGGCAGGCTCTTGCCCGTTAATTATGGAAGAGCAAGTTTGTTTTATCTGACTGGAAGCAACTCGAACATTTCTCTGTTGATACATGCCGGTTCATCGCCCTCCAAAATTCATGATGGCGCGCGAAGAAAAAATTACAACATAATCCGAAGCCTGTTTTCTCTTTTGATGATGTTTGTCATTTGCCTGCGCCTGAGGCGCGTCATATAATCGGCGCATTATGTTCAGGAGTTAACCATGTTTGAACTCGCCCGACCTGTTGGAATTGGTTTTGCCGGACGCGGCAAAGTCTCGGATGTTGTGCGCTGGGCGGATGACGCCCGCCGGCGCGGCCTGCACTCGGTTTGGATTCACGATACGCCGTATGAACGCGATGCGGTCACCTATGCGTCCGCGATTGCCGCGCAGGTGCCCGATATTGACATCGCCCTCGGCGCGCTCAGCACAAACACGCGCCAACCGGCTTTGATCGCGATGACGATCTCGGCGTTAGATGAAATGGCTCCGGGCCGCATCCGCCTCGGACTGGGGACCACCATCCCGATTCGATTATCGCAGATGGGCATTCCCTACAATCCAGATGCGGCGGTCGGACAAGTCAGCAATGCGATTGACTTGTTGCGCACGATGTGGTCTGGCGGCCGCGTCCCGTCTGCGACGCCGAATTTGCCGCCGATCCAGCCGATGTTCCCGCCTGTGCACCGTGTCCCGATTTACGTCGCCGCGTATCGCACCGCGTTTTTGGAATTGGCCGGTCAAAAAGCCGACGGCTATTTATCGCGGCCCGCCGAATCGATCCCGAACCTGAAGCGGCTCGTCGCCAAATTGCGCAAAGCCTCGCTCGCGGCCGGGCGCGATGAACACGCGGTGGAAGTCGCCGGTTATCTGCTCACGCTCGTGGACAAGTCCCGCCGCGCTGCGCTCAACCGAGCCAAGCGCGAGCCATTCGTCATCTACATGATGAGCATCCTTTCCAATTTCTCATTGCAACAGGCCGGCTTCGACGCGGAACTGCGTGACCGCATCGGAGCCGCGTGGCGCGCCGAGGATTATCACAAAGCCGCCGAATTGATTCCCGATGAAATGCTCGACGCCTTTATGTTATGCGGCACTTCGGAGGAAGTAGCCGAAGCCGCGGCGCGTTACAACGAAGCCGGCATGGACATGCCCATCCTTCAGCCCATCCTTCAGGAAGATGAACACATTCAACCGATTCTTGAAGCCGCCGAGTTGTACGGTTCGATGGCTGTGAAGGAAACCGTCAAATCGCGGACCGCCGTGCAGGAAAGCATTTCTCTTCAAACCGATTCTCTGGATCGTCTCAATATCTTTGAAAAAGCCTGGCGCAAGTTCAGCGCGTGGACGGAGATTGCGCGTCCGTTCAGTTTGACCGGCGCGTACACGCCGGTGGCGATCGCGGGCGCGCTCGCCTTTGCCCAGGGAAAATTCGATCTTCGATTATTCATCATTTCGCTGGCCGCGACGGTGCTTTTGCAAATCGGCGCGAACATCATCAACGAGATTTATGATGTACGCAACGGCGTCGACTCAATCACCTCGCCGCGCGCCAGCCAGACTCTGCTCAAAGGGCGCATCAAGGAATCCGAGGCGTTCAAATTGGGCATTTTCATCTTCGGCCTGGCGTCACTGCTCGGGATCGGCATGGCTTTGGTTCGGGGCTGGCCTGTGATCGCGCTTGGCATTTTGGGTCTGATTGCGTGTTACGGCTACACCGCGCCGCCGTTCCAGTTCAAATACAAAGCGGCCGGCATCCCATTGGTTTTCACATTGATGGGCCCGTTGACCGTTATCGGCGCATATTACGTGATCACCGGCACATGGGATGTCAACGCGCTTATTGTCAGCATTCCGATTGGCTTGCTGATCACGGCCGTCCTGCATGGCAATGAATGGCGCGATATCGCGGACGATGCGCGCTACGGCGTCGGCACGTTCGCGGCGCAGATTGGACGCCGAGGGTCTTTCCTGGCTTACGTCAGCTTCATCACCGCCGCGTTTCTCTCCGTTGTCATCGCGGTTTTGTTCAGGGACCTGCCCGTAACGAGCCTGCTTGCATTATTTTCCCTGCCTCTGCTCATTCGATCCGTCCAGGCCTCGGCGATGGGCGTCAACGGTCAACAGCGCGCCATTGCAAAGATTGACATCGAAACCGCCCAGCTTCACGCGGTCTTTGGCATGCTGCTTGTCATCGGGCTTGCTCTGGGGGGCATTCATGGCTAAACGCCGTTTTGAATCGCTTGGCTTTTTGGGACTTGGTCTCGGATTGGCTTTTGTGCTTTTCGGCCTGACGTTTCGCGGACCGCGCAAACGCTTCTGGGACCGGATGACGGGCGCGGGAATCGCCCTGGGCGGACTCTCGCTGGCGGCTCAGCCTGAACTCCGCAAGACGCGCATCACTCTGCGCGATATTTTGTTGGGAATCGCATCCGCCGGCGCGCTTTATGGAATCTTCCACATCGGCGACAGGCTGGCGCGCCGCATTCTTCCACAAGGCGGAGCGCAGATCGAATCAATTTATGGGCTCAAGCGGCTTCGTCCGCGCCGGGAATTGATGCTGCGTCTCGGTTTGATCACCGCCCCTGCCGAAGAATTATTCTGGCGCGGCTTCGTTCAGAATCATTTCACGCGCCGCGTGGGCCGCTGGTGGGGAACGGTGTTGAGCGCAGCCGCATACGGCGGCGCGCACATCGCCAGCGGCAACTTTACCCTGATCGGCGCGGCAACGGTCGCCGGCGCGTTCTGGAGCGCAATGGCCGGCCTCGGTTTTCCGATGGGAACATTGATCGTCAGTCACGTGGTTTGGGATAATTTGATTTTTTTGATTGCGCCGACCGCCCCGCTGCAGGAAGAAGTTTCTGCATAGCCGCCATGTCACTCTGAGGGAGCGTCCTTCGCGACCGAAGAGTCCCGCCGTTTGCGACTTGAGACCCTTCCCTGCGCTCAGGGTGACATTTGAATGGATATCAATCAGGAGCGACGTTTTTGTCGCTCCTGATTTTTCATTATATGGCGATAATCTTTCTCTCCGCCAATTCCTGAATTTCCTGCTCGCCGACTCCGACCTCTTGAAGAATTGCTCGTGTGTGTTCGCCCAGTTTTGGCGCGGACTGCATTTCAGGCCGCGCGAACACGAACGGCGAATCCAACCCGATTGCTCTTCCATTTTCCTCGCGCACATATCCGCGCGCTTTCACCTGCGGATGCGCCAGCATTTCCTCAAACGAATTGACCGGCTCGACACAGCCGTCAATTCCCTCGAAAATTTTCAGCCATTCTTCGCGCGTCCGTTGACGGAATATCGCTTCAATCTCAGGGCGGATGGTCCTGTCGAATTGACGAGAAAGCAAATCGTTACGGTTCGTTGCCCGGCAAAACTCGGACCAAAACGTCGGTTCGACAATGGCAAGCGTCAGATACTTCCCATCGGACGTTTCATACACGTCGAAACATGGCTGACCGCCCAGCAGGGAATGACTGCCCGCGCCGATTCCCAATCCGCCGAAGAACGCGCCGCCTGCCAACGGAGTCATCCACGAGATCACGCCGTCGAGCAAAGCCACATCGAGATACGCGCCCTGGCCGCTTGCCTTTCGTCCAATCAACGCGCTGAGTATGGAAACAGCCGCCAGCATCGCGCCGCTCAAATCGGCGGCAGGCAGACCGTACGGAACCGGCTTTTCGTTTGCACGCGCGTTTAACGCCAGCGCGCCGCCCACAGCCAGATAATTCAAATCATGACCCGCTCGTTGAGAATAAGGTCCTTTTTGTCCGTAGCCGGACAGCGAGCAATAAACAATATCGGGCTTGATGGCTTTAATTGACTCATAATCAATGCGCCATTTCTTCATCGAACCGGGTTTGAAGCTTTCCAAAATCACATCCGCATGTTCGGCCAGCTTCATGAAAATCTCGCGGCCGCGCGGGTTGCGATAATTCAAGCCGACGCTTTTCTTGCCGCGATTCACCATCTCGAACATTTCCCCCATGCCCATTTCCGGCGGAGCGAAACGCGTGTAATCGCCGGCGGTCGGCGTTTCGATTTTGACGACCTCCGCTCCCAGATACGCGAGAAGTTGAGTCAGGTACGGGCCGGGGAGCAGGCGCGAAAAATCAAGAATGCGAATGCCAGATAACGGCTGGAAAGTCATGCCCTTCTCCGTAGTATTGAATGATGTAGCCTTGTTGATTTTAGTTCAGTTTGAGATAATCGGCGAATGCGCTGGATTTATCTTTCCCCTCATTTGGACGACGCCGTCCTCTCCGCGGGCGGCTTGATTTACGAACAAAGCAAAGCGGGCATTCCGGTTGAAATCTGGTCGTTCATGTGCGGCTTTCCACCGGAATCGGAGTTGACCGATTTTGCAAAAGTCTTGCACATGATATGGGGCACAGGGACAGCGGAAGAGACAACACGCTTGCGCCGTGCGGAGGATGAAAAAGCCGCGGCCATCGTCGGCGCGAAAGCGGTGCACTTTGATTTTTTGGATTGCATTTACCGGCGCGGGAAAAACGGCGAGGCGCTTTATACCGACATTTATGCGCCTCCGCACGAAGCCGAAGCGGATCTGCCGGCCCAAATCGCTCAAACGCTGACGGCCCGCCTCGCGCCCGACGATGTGGTGGTCTGCCAGCTGGGAATCGGTTCACACGTGGATCACGTCATCGTGCGGAAAGCGGCGGAAATGTTGAATCGCCCGCTGGTGTACGATGCGGATATTCCGTATCTGCTGAAGAATCCGCACGAGCTGAGTCCGAAGACGGCCGGGTTGAAAGAATCAATTCAGCCGGTTTCGGAAGCCGGCCTGAAGTCCTGGATTGAAGCGATTGAGGCGTATTCGTCCCAAATCAGTTCCCTGTTCGAGGATTCAGCCTCAATGCAGAAAAAGATGCAAGCCTATTGGTCCGAACGCAGAGGCATTTCGCTTTGGAGGTTCGTTCAAGCCGATGAGGCCGCCAAAGCCTGACGCTGGGATTTCGCGCAAATGGAAAGGGCCGGCGAATCTACGATGCGGCAAACGGATTGAAGTTTGTATCTCTGTCGAAATAATCTTCGCTTTCGGCTTTCTTCAAAGCATTGACGACCAGATAAGTCAACGGCGTGGCAAGCGTCTCATAAGCGGTTTTGATAAACCATTGCGAGAGAATGGCCTGGATCAACCCGCCGGTCGGAATAATTCCAGCAAACGCCAGGGTAATGAAGACCGCCGAATCCGCGCCTTCGCCGACAAGTGTGGACGAAATCGTTCGAATCCACAAAAAGCGTCCGGCCGTTTTGATTTTGAGTTTCGCCAGCACAAACGAATTGAGAAATTCGCCGATCAAATACGCTGTGAACGAGGCGGCCAGCAAGCGCGGCGTAAATCCGAGAATGGCTTGATAGGCTTGCTGTGCGCTTTGAGGCGTGCTGAAATTTCCGGCAGACCAGAACGGCGCGGCGGGCAACAATCCGCCAAGCCAAATGGCGATGACCGCCACCAGGTTGCAGAAGAAGCCGGTCCATATCACCTGACGGGCGCGGCCATAGCCGTAGACTTCGGTCAGCACATCGCCAAAAATATAAGCGACCGGAAACAGGATCACCGCCGCCGGGACAAACAATCCAAACAGGTTCACGAGTTTGACGGCGATGATGTTCGAGGTGACCAGCGTCGTGACGAATAACGCCGTCACAAACGGGAACCAGCGATAGGTCCGGGTTGGAGCCGTCATGCTGTTACCGCCCGCTTGGCGGCGGGCGTCTTGACTTTTTCCGCTTCGACGGTGATGCCAATGCCGCCGCGCACATTGAACACGCCGGTCACCTTGATGTAATGCGGGTTCAATGCTTTGACCAGATCATCCAATATTGTGTTGATCACATGCTCATGGAAGACGCCTTCATTGCGGTATGACCATAGATAAAGCTTGAATGATTTTGATTCGACCACTTTTTTATCCGGCACATACTCCACTTTGATGGCGGCGAAATCGGGTTGTCCCGTTGCCGGGCAGAGACAGGTGAATTCGTTCGTCTCCAATGTCACCTTGTAATAACGATCGGGGTTGTGATTGGGGAATGCCTCGAGTTTCTTGCCTGGCTGTGCTTTTCGTCCAAGCAGAGTGAGGTCTTTCAGATCAGATGCGGTTGTCATACGGCTCCTTTGTTTTGTTGAGGCGGGAACTGCGACCGCCGAAGAATTGTCCCCTATTTTATCAGCAGAGTCGTCCCGCTTTAGCAAATGCCAGCATCGCCAACGTTTCCCCCAATGTAATCATTTTCAACAGATACCAGTGAGGTTGTCAGGCGCCGGATTCCGCTTTCACTTTTTCCATCAGGCGGCAAAAGGAACACAGCCCGGGCGCGGACGTGGGCTGTCCGCAGTTGGGGCAGGGATGCAGATGTTCCATTTTATTTCCCTGTTCGACAAACAACCCGCTTTGACGCGCTTCGAGGAAACGCAGATAAAAAGTCAATTTCGAACCGGGGCGATCCGTCTCAAGTTTGTTGAGCAATTCCTTGTAATAGATCGAAGTCGAGCCTTCTGCAAACGGGCATTCTTCATAAATATATTCGATGCCGCGCAGAAGCGCGTAGGCCGTCATCTCGCGTTCGTAAAAACGGCAGAGCGGTTTGACCTTGCGCGCCAGGCCGTCCGCCGCGGGAAGAACCGGACCTTGCCGCAGTAAAAATTCGCCCGACCAGGAAAGCGTATTGGTAAAAAGGACAGCCGCTTCATCGTCGAGATTGTGGCCGGTCGCCAGCACATCGTAGCCGAGGTCGCGCGCCATGCGGTTCATTACGTGGCGTTTGGTCAATCCGCAGACGGCGCACGGCTTGCCGTGTCCGCGGTGGCTGATCTCCGCCAACGCTGGAATTGGCTGTCCATATTCTTTTTCAACGTCAACCACATGAAGCTTGAGATTGTTTTCGTTCGCGAACTTTTCCGCGAGGCGATGCGACTCAGAGGAATATCCGCCTCCGCCGTCAATGCCGAGACCGATGTAAAGGCCGTCGGCTTGATAACCGAGCCGGACGAGAATATCCCACAGCGAAAGCGAATCCTTGCCGCCCGAAACCGCCACGAGAATCTTATCGCCGCGGCCGAACATCTGATATTTTTTGATGAAGCGCTCGGTCTGTTCGGGCACCCATTCGAGATAATGTTCCTTGCACAGGGCCAGCCGGTGCTGGCGCATATTGACCGAGGCTTTCGCACCACATTTTTTACATTTCATAAGATAAACCGTTAAGCGTCATTCGATATTCGATATTCGGAAGCCGGGTTTCGAATATCGAAGCTCAATTCCCGGCTCCGCCCGAAATCACGGCCACCAACTTAATCACATCGCCGTCTTTCAAAATCTCGTCTTCGAGAATCATCTCGCCGTTCCGCGTGGCAATGACCGTCTCGGGATTGATATCGCATTTCTCCAACGAGGAGAGCAGGGTCATCCCCGGTTTTACTTCGTATTCCTTATTGCGCAGGATCAATTTGACCGTCATATTTTCTCTATTGATAGATTTTATCATACGCCCATTTCTTTCTCTTTTTCATCCTTCCCTTTCGTCCTTGACTCCACGCCTGCTTGCCTGTACCATGTGAACATGCGAATCGGCATGATGGCGGATGTGTACAAGCCGCACGTCAGCGGCATCACGAATTACATTGACCTCAACAAACGCTATCTTGAAAAAGCGGGACACGAGGTGTTCGTGTTCACGTTCGGCGACCAGGATTATCGCGACGACGAACCGCGCGTCATCCGCTCGCCTGGCCTGCCGCTGGTAGATACGGGTTACTATCTTTCCTTTCGCTATACCGCCGCCGCCAAGAAACTATTGCAAACGATGGACGTGGTTCACGTTCATCATCCGTTTTTGAGCGGACGCCTCGCCATTCGATATTGCCAGCCGCTGCGTATCCCGATCGTTTTTACGAATCACACGCGCTATGATCTTTACGCGCAAGCGTATCTCCCGATTCTGCCCGAAGAAATCAGCGACGGATTATTACAGGCCTACATGCCGCCTTTCTGTGAAGCGATGAGCCTTGTGGTTTCGCCGTCCGCAGGAATGGCGGATGTTTTGCGCCGCATGGGCGTGACCAGCCACATCGAGATCATTCCCAACGGCGTCGAACTTCAGCGATTTTATCAGGCCGAGCCGCGTCCCCGCTCGGAGTTTGGATATACAAAAAATGACGTTCTGTTGATCTATGCAGGCCGCCTCGCGCCCGAAAAAAATTTATCGTTTCTTTTGCAGGCCTTTGCCGGGGTTGCCCAGGCGCTCGACAACGTTCAGCTCGTTATCGTCGGCGGCGGACAAAAACAAAACGAAGAAGAGATCAAACAGCTCGTCGCCGCGCTCGACATCCAGCGCCGCGTCCGCTTCACGGGAATGGTCCCATACAATGATCTGCCCGTCTATCTCGCCATGTGCGACGCATTCGTGACCGCCTCGGTTACGGAAGTTCATCCGCTTTCGGTGATCGAAGGCATGGCATCGGGATTGCCCGTGATGGGGATTCAATCGCCGGGGATCAGCGACACGGTTGAGGACGGCAAAACCGGATTTCTCTCCACGGAGGATTTGCCCGCGTTCACCGCCAAGCTCACGCGTCTTTGTCTGGACGCAAGCCTGCGCAAGCAAATGGGCGAGGCGGCGCGCCGGGCCTCGACCCGTTACGCCATCGAGCGGACGACGCGTACCATGCTCGATCAGTATGAACGTTTGGTTTCCGCGTCGCGTCCGATCAAAGAACGCTGGGATGTTCGTCTGCGCGGCATTTTGGAAAGATTCCTGAATGAGCCATAATCAAAAAATTGGGCGCTGGGGCGAGCAAGCCGCGGCGAATTATTTATCTGCAAAAGGTTACGAGCTCATCGCGCGCAACGTCCGCACGCCGTACGGCGAGATTGATTTGATCGCGCAAAAAGATGGCTTCACGATTTTTGTCGAGGTCAAAACGCGCACATCAAAATCATTTGGCCCGCCGGAGATCGCCGTCACGCCGCGCAAACAGCAACACATGCTCGCCTGCGCCGAATATTACGCCCAACAAAATGAAATTGACTATTGGCAGATTGATGTAATCGCTGTGGAAGAAGTGAATGGCAAAACGGAAGTTGTCCATTTTGAGAATGCGATTTAGCGATTCGATATTCGATGATCGAATATCGAGTATCAAACATCACAAATTCCCCATGACCTCCCCAAAATATCCTCTCATCCTTCTCGTCGGCCCGACTGCCGTAGGCAAAACCGAGATTGCGGTTCAACTCGCCGAACAAATGGACGGCGAGATCGTCTCGGCGGATTCGCGCCTCTTCTACCGCGGCATGGACATCGGCACCGCCAAGCCAACGCACGAAGAACAAGCACGCGTGCCGCATCATTTGATTGATATTGCCAATCCTGATGAAATCTTGTCGTTGGCTGTGTTTCAACAAAAGGCACGCGAAGCCATCGCGGATATTCACACACGCGGCAAATTGCCGTTACTCGTCGGCGGGACGGGACAATATGTGCGCGCAGTGACGGAAGGGTGGAGGCCGCCGGAAGTTGAGCCAGATAAAAGATTGAGGGATGAACTAGAAAAGATGAAAGAGGAAAGAGGAATCGATTGGCTTCACGAGAAATTAAAGTCGCTTGATTCCGAAGCCGCGGAAAAGATAGACGCGCGCAATTTTCGCAGAACCATTCGAGCGTTAGAAGTCATTCTCACAACCGGCAGAAAATTCTCCGAGCAGCGCCGACAGGGCGAATCGCCATATCATCTCATCATAATTGGATTGACGCGTCCGCGAGCGGAGCTTTACGCGCGGATTGACGCACGCATCGAAGCGATGTTTGAAAATGGATTGCTGGATGAAGTTAAAAGTTTGCTCGCAAAAGGTTATTCGCCTGATCTGCCGACGATGTCGGCCATCGGGTATCGCCAATGCGTCAGCGTAATCGAAGGCCAATTAAGCGTTGAGCAGGCCAAAGTCGAGATGCGGCGCGCCACGCGCGTGTTTGTCCGCCGGCAGGCCAACTGGTTCAAAGAATCCGACCCGGCCATCACATGGTTTTATGCCGGTGAAGAAAATGTCGCGAAAAACATCGCCGCTTTCGTTCAGCAGTCAATAAAAGGGTAACGCGTCCCCAAATCCGATTTGACTTTTGATTCTTTCCTGAATATACTTTTATCATACATGTAAAGGAGGAGGCGCCATGAACGACCGTCCGTGGATTGCGCACTATGATAAAGGAGTGCCAGCATCAATTGATTATCCAAAAGTTCCGCTGTTCTATTTTCTCGAGGAGTCTGCACGCAAATATCCCGACCGCGCCTGCACGATCTTTAAAGGCGCGGTCGTGTCATACAAAGAGATGAATGATCGCACGGATCGCATCGCGGCGGCGCTGGCGGATATGGGTGTGAAGAAAGGCGACCGGGTAGGAATCTTCATGCCGAACACACCGCAATTCGTGGAGGCGTATTTCGGGATTTTGAAAGCGGGCGGCGTGGTCGTGGCGATGAATCCGCTTTATACGCCGCCGGAGATCGCCTATCAAGCCAACGACGCCGGCGTCGAGATCATGTTCGTGATGACCAATTTTTACAAGACCCTCAAAGCCGCCCAGCCCAATACAAAGATCAGGAAGTTGATCGTCACCAACATCAAGGAAGCTTTACCTCCGGTCACGCGTCTGCTGTTCACGCTAGCGCGCGAGAAGAAGAGCGGATTCCGAATCGAGGGCGGGCTCGCCGAGGGCGACGTTTGGATGAAGGACCTGCTCGCAAAATATCAGCCATCCCAGCGCCCCAAACTCGACATTACGCCGGATGACGTCGCCCTGTTTCAATACTCCGGCGGGACGACGGGAGTCTCGAAAGGCGCGGTGGCTTTGCATCGCAATGTGGTTGCAAACACACTGCAAATGAAACATTGGATCGTCACTGCCGAAGACGGCCATGAAACCGTGCTGATGGCAATACCGCTTTTCCACGTTTACGGCATGGTGGCAGGCATGAACTTTGCGCTGGTCACCGGTGCGAGTCTGGTGATGATTCCGAATGCGCGTGATATTCCCGACGTTTTGGAAAACATCAACAAATATCATCCGACGATTTTCCCCGGCGTGCCGACGCTTTACAACGCCATTAACAATCATCCCGAAGTGAAGGCCGGCAAGGTCAATTTGCGTTCGATCAAAGCCTGCATTTCCGGTTCCGCTCCGCTGATGCGCGAGACCAAAGAAAAATTCGAGGAGTTGAGCGGCGGAAAAGTTTTCGAGGGGTACGGATTGTCCGAAGCGCCGACGGCGACGCATTGCAATCCCCTGCTCGGCGTGAACAAGACCGGTTCCATCGGCATGCCCATGTCTGACGTGGATTGCAAGATCATCAGCCTCGATGACGGCGAGACCGAAATGCCCGTGGGCGAGATCGGCGAACTTGTGGTCAACGGTCCGCAGGTGATGAAGGGCTATCACAACATGCCGACCGAAACCGCCAATGCGTTGCGCAAATTGAAAGACGGAAAGACGTGGTTGTTTACGGGCGACATCGCCCGCATGGACGAAGACGGCTATTTCTACATCGTGGACCGCAAAAAAGAACTGATCAAGCCGGGCGGATTCCAGGTATGGCCGCGCGAAGTGGAAGAAGCCATCGCCGCGCATCCGAAAGTGTTGGAAGTGGGCGTGGCAGGCATCCCCGATCCGTATCGCGGCGAGACGGTCAAGGCATGGATCGTGCTCAAGCCGGGACAGGAAGCGACCGCCGATGAAATCAAAGCGTGGTGCAGGGAAAGATTGGCCGCATATAAAGTACCAACGCATTACGAATTTAGAAAAGAATTACCGAAGACAACGGTCGGAAAGATTCTGCGCCGCGAGCTGGTGAGACAGCATCAGGAGACAGAAGGCGCAAAAACACCATAAGCGAACAAAGGCAAAAATACCGACCCCCTCTGACGACTTCAGAGGGGGTCGCGTATTCCGCGCTTGAATCGGCTTCGATGTTTCGTTACCGCCAGGCGCTCATTCTATTGCGTCACCTGCCAGGTCATCGTCAGGGAATCCGGCGTAACGACCACAGATTGAAGCGCGGCGTTCGGATGGCGCTGACCAAGTTTCTCGAGACGGCTGGCAATGGTCTGATTCCAAACATTCACACGGCTTTGTTCCACAGCCGCCCCGTCCAACTGTGCGTTGGACACGCTTGCCGTAAGATGTCCATTTGACACGGCAAGATCAAGGCGGAATGCGAGCGTATCGGTCCGGCTGGCGTCGTTGACGCGCTGGCGCCTCGCCGTGACGAGAATATAACCCGATTGAAGTTGAACGGTCAAACTCGTGATCAGCGGATCAGCCAGGGACGACTGGATCGCGCTCTGTAATTCTTGCTGTGTCATGCTCGTCTGCACATTGAGCGTTCCGTTCGCGTTATGTGTGATCGTCTTCTCGCAGGCGGATGTCAGCGGAATAACGAGAAGGAGAAGAGCAAAAGACCAGATGGAAAAAGCGCGCATCTTTGTTTTCATTTTCTACGCCATATTCAGAATTTTTATAAGATTATGCGCGGCGCGTTAAGTGATTGTTGGGAGGGTGTAAAAACTCCGTAAATTTATAACGGCAAAAACCAGCCGATGCCAAAGCTCGCCAGATTCATTGCAAGACTCAACAGAATGGACTCCTTCCATCCAAGCCGCGTGCCGGGAAAGAATCGCAGAAACGCGCTTTCGATCAGCCAGATGAAAAATTCCGAGACGAAGAGGACTGTCAGATAATGTGCGAACAAAAAATTCAACGCCGCCCATAACATGGTCTGCGTTGTAACGTTAGCCGCCGCGCTGGCCAACAAAATCCTGCCGGCCGGTTTCCTTTTCCAAAACGCGTAGGCAAGGACAATCATCCCCTCGATTGCGAGGGTAATCAGCAGACTGCGAATCACCGCTTTTGAGATCGGCGTCTGACGATCAAAACCGCAACGAC
>JBHORD010000013.1:0-9802 GCA_042408355.1 Anaerolineales bacterium | reverse complement strand
GTTCGCCGCGCCATTCGGGTTTGTCCATGATTGCCCATACCGCGGCGACCAGATAACGCGCCATGCCTTTGATCCAATGAATGCGTTCATGTTTGGTCGTCACGTACGGTTCAAGCCCGCCGGCAGAATTGTTTACAAAGAAACGCTCATTACATTTACAAAGATCAACTGGTCTGGGCTTGCCATTCGCAATGACCCGGGCAGCTTGGTTCAAATCCAACGGAAGGCCAAGCGCAAAGACAAAATCATTGGCCGAGCCTAAAGGGATAATTCCAATCGCGGCAGGGAATTTATCTTTGCCGTTCCAGCTGCGCGCCAGTCCATTGACCACCTCGCCGACGGAGCCGTCGCCGCCCGCCACCACAAGGGTGGAGAACCCCTGTTCAACGGCATCCGCCGCCAGGTCCACGAGATGAGCGGGATGTTCGGAAACGGATAAATCAAAATCCACGCCGGCGGCCTGGAGAGCCGCCTCCGCTTCGGGCCAGCGTTTCTGTGCGTTCCAACGATTCGAATAGGGATTCAACAATACTTTAATGCTCATCCTCGTCCCTCAAAATCGGTCATTACAATTTTACCTGATGAACTCCATTCCTTGAATTGCGAAAGCAGAACAGCAAATAAAATGAGGCCACAACCGGCAATTTGAATTAACGCAAGTTGCTCCTGAAGGATGAGCCAGCCCGAAATGACGGAGAAGACCGATTCAAGCCCCAGAATGAGCGCGGCGTCGGTGGGGGGCGTGTGTCTCTGCGCCCAGACTTGCAGGGTGTACGCAATCCCCAGCGAAAATACAGCCGTGTAAACGATGGCGCCAATCAACGGCAAATTATTAATGGATTGAATCGGCTCGACGAAGATTCCCACGCCAAAATTGAGAAGTCCGCAGATGGCCAGCTGTCCCGCCGAAAAAGACATGGCATCATAACGCGACGCGAACTTGCCCAGCACGATGACGTGAAATGCCCAAAACAGCGCGCCGATCAATTCCAGCGCATCGCCCGCGTGGACTTCGAGCCTGCCGCCCGTCGAAAGAAGAAACGCGCCGGCGACAGCCAGTCCCGCCGCAAGAATCGCCAGCCAATGCGGTTTCTCTTTCCAAAAGACAAACAGCACGATGGGAATCAAAACCACATACAGGCTGGTAATGAAGCCGGCATTGCCTGCCGTTGTGTACACCACGCCCGCCTGTTGCAAGGCACTGCCGACAAATAGTAAGAAACCCGCAACGAACATCCACTTGTATTGTTCCTGCGGAATCGGGCCGTTCTTTTTTACAAACGGCAGAACCACCAGCGCCGCCAGCCCATAACGCACGCCGTTGAACAGATAGACGACATCCTGCCGTCCCGCAATGCGCTGGGCGACAAAGGCGGTCCCCCAAACAATGGACACAAGAAAAAGAGTCAGATCGGCTTTCAGACGCATGGTTGTGTAAATTCCTCGAATGTCCGCCAATGATAGCAGAGAAACAGCGCTCAATCAGAAAGAACGCCGCCTGTGTGAAGAAAGGAACCAGCGTCCTTAATTTTCGTTAATGCCTTGATTTCCAAAAAGGGTATACTATCGGAATTACAGGTTCAAATATGACCAACTCATTTGCATCCACAGATTCCGTGAAATCTGCGCTTGCCGCGCAGAAGTACATTGCCTCGGATGAAATCGCCACCATCGTCTATCTTGCTCAAAAGCTGAAGAAGCCGCTTTTGACGGAAGGTCCCGCCGGCGTTGGAAAAACCGAATTAGCAAAAGCCATCGCAGGCGCGACGGGGCGCGAACTCATCCGCCTGCAATGCTATGAAGGCCTGGATGAATCCAAAGCGTTGTACGAGTGGGAATATTCCAAGCAATTGCTTTACACACAATTGCTGCGCGACAAATTGAACGACACGCTCGGCAAGGCGGATTCGCTCGCCGAAGCCGCAGACCGATTAGCCAAAGAAGAAGATGTTTTCTTTTCGGATCGTTTTCTGCTTCAACGCCCGTTACTGCGCGCGATTCTATGCGATGCGCCAACCGTTCTGCTGATTGACGAAATTGACCGTGCCGACGCGGAGTTCGAAGCCTTCCTGCTTGAAGTGTTGAGCGATTTTCAAGTCAGCGTGCCTGAGCTTGGAACGCTGACCGCCAAACACACGCCCTTCGTCGTGTTGACCTCCAATAACACGCGCGAATTATCCGAGGCGCTGAAGCGCCGATGCTTGTATTTGTTCATTGACTATCCAACGCTCGAAGAAGAGCTGGCTGTCGTCCGCTTGAAAGTGCCGGACTTGAATCCGAAACTGGCGCGGCAAGCCGTGGAATTCGTCCAAAAACTGCGAAAGGCCGATCTGCGCAAGTCGCCGTCCATCAGCGAGACATTGGACTGGGCAAACGCGCTGGTTTCGCTCAACGCCAAAAACATTGATAAGGAAACGTTGGAAGATACGCTTTCGGTTTTGTTGAAGCACGAAGCGGATTTGCAAAAAGCCAAACGACAAATTATCAACCCGCCTCCCCCCCCCGCGCCGCGGCGGGGACCGGACGATTTCGGAAGGTTCTCAGGCAACTAAACGCAAAGGCGCGAACGGCACAAAGTTTTTCAACGCGAAGAGCGCAAAGACCGCGAAGACTTTAAAAGATTCTCCCGCCGTTCTTGCCAGGCTGTACGGTTCAAAAAGGATTGAGTTATGGAATCCCGCATCTTACAGTTAATCTCAGCGTTACGCGCCAGCGGAGTGCGCGTGTCGCTCGCCGAAAGCGCCGAGGCTTTTTCGGCGGTGGATTTGATGGGGATACAAGACCGCGAACATTTCCGTTTGTCACTGCGCTCGACACTGATCAAAGACGCGCGCGATCTTCCCGTCTTCGATAAACTCTTCCCGCTGTTTTTCGGCGCGGACCAGCCGCCGATGATGGGCGGAAACCCGATGGATAATCTCACGCCCCAGGAAGCGCACATGCTGGCGGAGGCGTTGCGCCAGTTCGCCGAACAACTCCGTCAGCGGATGGAAAGGCTGATGAACGGCGAACCGCTCACCAGGTCCGAGTTGGAGGCGCTGGCGCAAATGGTCGGGCTGAATCAGGCCGACGATCTGCGTTACCAGAACTGGACGGCGAACCGCATGATGCGCGCCCTGGCATTTCCCGAAGTCCAGGAAGCGCTGCGCGAACTGATGGAACAGCTCCAGCAGATGGGAATGAACAAAGAGCGCGTCGAACAACTGCGCGAACTCGTCCAGCAAAATTTACAAGGGATGCAGCAGCAGATCAATCAGTTTGCGGGCCAGCGCATCGCCGAAAATTTGAGCGAGCAGAATCCGCATGAGAATTTGGACGGCTTGATGAACCGCCCGTTCCAGGCGCTGTCGGACGCGGACAAGAAAATTCTCCAACGCGAAGTGAAACGGCTGGCCGCCATGCTGCGCACGCGCATTGCACTGCGTCAAAAACGCGCCAGGAGCGGACAGCTCGATCCGAAAGCGACCATCCGCGCCAATCTCAAGTATCACGGCGTGCCGATGGAGATCAAACACCGCGACCGCGTCCGCAAGCCAAAGCTCGTGGTCATTTGCGACATCAGCACTTCGATGCGATTCTGTTCCGAGTTGATGTTGAGTTTCTTGTTTGCGCTTCAAGGACAGGTCCGCAAGACGCACGCCTTCGCGTTCATTGATCATCTCGAATATATCTCGGACGAATTCAACGGCTCCAACGCGGACGAAGCGATCGCTTCCGTTTTATGGCGCATGCCCAGCGGATATTACAACACCGACCTCGGCTGGTCGCTGGATAATTTCAACAGCGAGTACATGGACATGCTCAACGGTCAGACTACTTTGATCATCGTCGGCGACGGGCGCAACAACTACAACGATCCGCGCTTGGATATTTTCGCGCTAATGGCCCGCCGCGCGGCGCGGACGATCTGGCTGAATCCCGAACCTCCCTACTTGTGGCACGGCGACAGCGACATGCCCAGGTACGCGCCGCTGTGCGACAACGTATTGAAGGTGAGCAATTTGAAAGAATTAACCGAAGCGGTGGATTCACTGCTGACCGGATAATCGTCCATCCGCCGCACGGGGGAATGGAGACGCAATGGCGCGAAAGCAGGCATGCTAGGCAGGCGCGCCTGTTTCCTCTAATCTTTCTCTGACGCCGCATTAATTTTCATCAGACGCAATTTGATTAATATCTCCTCTGAAACCGCAATTATTTCGGAGGAAAGTATGAACTTGAACAACTACACCCAAAAATCGCAGGAAGCGATTCTGAACGCACAGCATCTTGCGCAGGACTACAACCATCAGGCCATCGAGCCTGCTCATTTACTGTTGGCATTGCTCAATCAGGAGGAAGGCGTTGTGCCTGCCATCGTCACAAAAGTGGCGGGAAGCGCGCAGGCATTGCGAAACGAACTGACCCGCGACCTGGAGAAGCGTCCAAAAATCCACGGCTCGAACACGGAGGTGGGACTGGCGCAACCGACCGCAGACGTTCTTCGCGCCGCCGAACGTTACGCCAAAGGAATGCAGGATGATTATGTCTCCGCCGAACACCTCCTGCTCGCCCTGACCGATTCCATCGAAGGCAAACGGCTGGCCTCCTTCGGCTTGACAAAGGATGCGATTCTTTCCGCCCTGAAAGCGGTGCGCGGCTCCCAGCGTGTCACCACGCCCGATCCCGAATCCACCTATCAGGCGCTCGAAAAATACGGCCGCGATCTGACCGACATGGCGCGCAAAGGCAAACTCGATCCGGTCATCGGACGCGATGAAGAAATCCGCCGCGTCGTTCAGATTCTGACGCGGCGCACCAAGAACAATCCCGCGCTCATCGGCGAACCCGGCGTCGGCAAGACCGCCATCGTCGAGGGGCTGGCCCAGCGCATCGTCAACGGCGACGTGCCCGAAGGTCTGAAAAAGAAGCGCCTGGTCCAACTCGACATGAGCGCGCTCGTCGCCGGCGCAAAATATCGCGGCGAGTTCGAAGAGCGGCTCAAGGCAGTTTTGAAAGAGATCACCGAATCGTCGGGCGAGATCATTTTGTTCGTGGATGAAATGCACACCGTTGTCGGCGCGGGCGCGGCGGAAGGCGCCATGGACGCGGGCAACATGCTCAAACCCATGCTGGCGCGCGGCGAACTGCACATGATCGGCGCGACCACGCTCGATGAATACCGCAAGCATGTGGAGAAAGATCCCGCGCTCGAACGGCGTTTCCAGCCCGTGCTGGTGGAAGAACCGAGTGTGGAAGACACCATCTCCATTTTGCGCGGACTCAAAGAACGTTACGAAGTCCATCACGGCGTGCGCATCACCGACCCGGCGGTCATCGCCGCGGCCACGCTTTCGCATCGTTATATCTCAGATCGTCATCTGCCCGATAAAGCCATTGACCTGATTGACGAAGCCGCGGCGCGCCTGCGGACCGAAATCGATTCCAAGCCGCAGGAGTTGGACGAAGTGGATCGTCAGATCATGCAACTTGAAATCGAGCGCGAAGCGTTGAAAAAAGAAAAAGATAAAGCCTCGAAAGAACGGCTGGAAAAACTCGAACAGGAATTGGCGGAACTGCGCGAGAAATCGAAGGCGATCACGGCGCGCTGGCAGGCGGAGAAACAAGCCATCAGTCAATTGCGCGGCTTGAAGGAAAAACTGGAGCAGACGCGCGTCGAAATGGAACGCGCCGAGCGCAATGCCGATCTCGAAAAGGCGGCGCGCTTGCGCTACGGCGAAATACGTCAGTTGGAGGAGCAAATCCGTTCCGCAGAATCCAAACTGAAGGCGACGCAGAGCGAAGGCGCACTGCTCAAAGAGGAAGTGGATGCCGAGGAAATCGCCGCCATCGTCGCACGCTGGACGGGCATCCCCGTTTCCAAACTGCTCGAGGGCGAGACGCAAAAGCTCATCCGCATGGAGGAAGGTCTGCATCAGCGCGTCGTCGGGCAGGATGATGCGGTGCGCGTCGTTTCGAACGCGGTGCGCCGCGCCCGCGCCGGCATGCAGGATCCAAACAAACCCATCGGCTCGTTCATCTTCCTCGGACCCACAGGCGTGGGCAAAACCGAACTGGCGCGCGCCCTGGCTGAATTCTTATTCGACGACGAGCGCGCCATGATCCGCATTGACATGAGCGAGTATCAGGAAAAGCACACGGTCTCGCGGCTGATCGGCGCGCCGCCGGGCTATGTGGGTTACGATGAAGGCGGTCAACTCACCGAGGCGGTCCGACGCAGACCGTACAGCGTGGTGCTGTTCGATGAAATCGAAAAGGCGCACAGCGAAGTATTCAACGTGCTGTTGCAGTTGTTGGACGATGGGCGACTCACAGACGGGCAGGGCCGCACGGTGGACTTCCGCAACACGATTGTCATCATGACTTCCAACCTGGGCAATCAACTCTGGGAGGGAGGCCGCACGGTGACGCGGGATGAGATCACGCGCGTTCTGCAAAATCACTTCCGCCCCGAATTTCTCAACCGCATTGACGAGATCGTCGTCTTCCACCCGTTGAGCAAGGAACATCTCGGCGGCATTGTAGATATCCAACTGCGGCGCGTCATCAAACTGCTGGCGGACAAAGGCTATCAACTCGAAGTCAGCGAAGCGGCGCGTGAATATCTGGCGGAGGTCGGTTATGATCCCGACTTCGGAGCGCGCCCGCTCAAACGCGCCATCCAGCGCGAACTGCAGGACCCGCTGGCAATGAAGATTCTGGCGGGCGAATTCAAGGAAGGCGATCGCATCCGCGTGGATCGAAGCAGGGAGGGATTGATCTTCAAGACAGATACGCCGGTGGTGGAAGGCGAAGTGGTGGCGTAAAACACAAGGCTTCCGATGTCTTCATGATGTCGGAAGCCTTGTTTGCTTTCAAATGCGTTTACCGTCCAAACAATTTCTATTGCACTGTGAAAGACTGTTCCCCAATCTTGTTGCCGCTCATATAAATTTCGACTCTGTAATGACCGGTGGGCCAGGCGCCGTTATTCGTCAATTGGAAATAAATCTGGGAAACGCCGGATTCGTATGCGTAATTCGTGGTCTGAAACGGCGTGTTCGGATCCTGTCCTGAAACATCCAATGCATACCACTTTGCCTGAAACTGTGT
Source organism: Anaerolineales bacterium (assembly GCA_042408355.1). Taxonomy (GTDB): domain Bacteria; phylum Chloroflexota; class Anaerolineae; order Anaerolineales; family Villigracilaceae; genus Fen-1038. The sequence goes on along the minus strand of JBHORD010000013.1, from coordinate 2,710 downwards.
GCCGACCGGGATGTTGCTCACGTCGAAGAAAACATAAAAGTCGTCGTTGACGCCATAACTGGTTGTGTGAGTATTGCCGGTCTGGTCGGTAGCCATGTAGAAATTCGCCGCCGTGGGATTGGTCGAAAACAGGCTCGAAACCGCGCTGCACGCCACCGTCGCAAGGATCAACACGGACGCCAATAAAATAAACGCATTGCGGGTTTTCATTTTAAATCTCCTCTGTCTGGGTCTTTCGATTCATTATAGTACAGCCTTTACGAAATAGAATAAGACGATCGTCCTATTGATCGAGCACTTCGATGTAAATGCGCTTATTGATGGCGCCCTTGCTTTTGTAATCCGCCACGCGAATCTTCCCCACCTCGGATGTGTTTTGCACATGTGTGCCGCCGTCGGCCTGCAAATCAAGCCCAACAATCTCGACCGTGCGGACGCGCTGAATGCCCTCCGGCAAAAGATTGATCTTCGTTCGGATCAAATCGGGGATTTGGAAGGCTTCTTCGCGCGGCAGGATTTTGACGCGCACCTCGCGTCCCGCCCGGACTTCGCGGTTGACCGCCGCTTCGATCACCGTGACCAGCTCCTTCTGCAGCCGCTCGAACTCGAAATCCATGCGGCCCTTGAGCGGCTCCATATCTCCGCCTGTCACTTGCGCGCCGTAATCGCGAAATACGCATCCGCACAGGATATGCATGGCAGTATGCGTTCGCATCAATTTATAACGGCGATCCCAATCAATCACGCCGTGAACCGTCGAACCGACGGGAGGCAATTCGCCATCGAGAACATGCAATACATCGTCGCCAACCTTCTTAACCTTCACAACATTCAAGCCCTTCGATAAACTCAGGGCCCCGCCTGCCAGCGTTCCGACATCGTTGGGCTGTCCGCCGCCGCCCGGGTAGAAGGCGGTCCGATCGAGGGCAATTGCTTTTTCGGCCGGGAAAGAGGCGGTAACAACCGCGTCGAATTCTTTTAAGTAACTATCGGTCTGATAAAGCAATTCGGTCATGAGAGTCTCCAGGTTTTCAAATAGTTTACAACAAAATCGCGGTAGAGACAATTCAATAAAGTTGGACTATGATGGAGAATGCTTTGAACACATGAAATTATTAACGATTCAAAAGGAGCTGGAATGACTGCAAGGATTGTATTTAATGGTCAGGAGTACGACAATCCGGATGAAATGCCGCCGCAGGTGCGAAAGCTTTACGAACGCGCCATGGAAAATCTGCCGCCAAATCAACAAGCGAATTTATCGTCGCCGAAAGTCAACATCAGGGTGACCGCGAATTTGCGGTTTAAATACAACGGACAAATCTACAACAGTCTCGACGAACTGCCGCCAGAGGTCCGGCCGCGATACGAAAAACTTGCGAGTCAAATGGACAAGGACCGCGATGGAATCCCGGATTTTCTAGAGGAGAAAGGCGATTCTGCCGTTGCCGCGGCATCCAACGTCAACGCCGGCGGCTTTGATCCTGCCGCGCCCATTGCTCCCTTAACGCAAATCAATCCGGTAATTTCCCCGGACTCCTCTCTAACGCGTTTGCTGTTGATTGCGGGAGTTATCATTGCGCTGCTCCTCGGAGCGGTCATTCTACTGGTCGCTTACATTTATTTACATTGAAAATTAGCGTTTGATTAGAGTTTCACAACCTACTTGACGCAAACCTTTGAATTTTGTATAGTAATCAACGGTAAGAACTCAAAGGGCACTGCGGCCCACAGGCGCTGTGCCTTTTGTTTCGTTATTTTTATTCTCAAATCAAGGAGTGCCAATGATCCGAGTAGAGGGTCTGTCGAAAGATTATGGCGAACGCCGCGCCATCTCGAACCTGAACTTTGAAACAAAGCAGGGCGAGATCGTAGGCTTTCTGGGTCCCAACGGTGCAGGCAAAACAACCACCATACGTATCCTGACCGGCTATATGCCGCCCACCGAAGGCACTGCAATCGTTGCAGGCTACGACATTTTGACCGAGTCGCTGGAAGTCCGCAAGCGGGTCGGCTATTTGCCGGAAACAGTTCCGTTGTACACGGATATGACTGCCTTTGAGTATCTGAAGTTCATGGCCGACTTGCGCAAGATACCGAATTCAGCCGACCGCGCATTCGAAGTCTTGGAAATGGTGGGCCTGGACAAGCGCGCCGAGAGTCATATTGGAAATTTATCCAAGGGCATGCGTCAAAGAGTGGGACTGGCGCAGGCCTTGATTCATTCGCCCGAAGTTTTGATTCTGGACGAGCCGACCATTGGCCTTGACCCGGCGCAGGTTGTCGAAATCCGCAATCTGATTCGCGAGATGGGCAAACAGCGCTCCGTTTTGCTCTCGACGCACATTCTTTCAGAAGCGCAGCAAATCTGCGACCGCGTCCTGATCATCAATAAAGGCAAGATCGTTGCTGAAGATACCCCGGAAAACCTGCAGGCGCGCCTTGTCGGCGCGGAGCGCGTGACCTTGCGCGTGCGCGGCGACGCAGACGGCTTGGGCAAGGTGATCAGCAAGGTCAAAGGCGTGCAGGACGTCCACACCGCATCCGATGGTTCGGTGGAATTTCAATTTGCGCCGGGACAGGATGTGCGGCCCGAAGTTGCCAAAGCCGTCATCAATAACGGTTACGACCTGCTCGAACTGCGCCCCGTGGGAATGAGCCTTGAGGAAATCTTCCTCGAGTTGACCCGCGAGAACAACGGCGGTCAACC
>JBHORD010000102.1:0-3399 GCA_042408355.1 Anaerolineales bacterium | reverse complement strand
CGTGCCGGTGCGCCGCGTGATCTCGCGCAAGTTTTCATGGAAGCCGGCATCGGGATGGATGATGCCGATGTTCGTCATCACAGGTTCTGTTAAAACAGCCGCCACATCGCGCGAGGCAAGCGCCGTTTCCAATGCGGCAACATCATTGAACTCAATGACCTTTGTCGTCAGGGTCGGGTCAATCTGCGGGCCGATGTTATTAGGACGCGAGACCGGTGTGCCTTCTTCGTCGAGCGCAACGAATGTTTCATCCACCGTGCCGTGATAACAATAGTTGAAGACGAGAATTTTCGGACGGCCCGTGATCATGCGCGCCATGCGAAGCGCAAAACGATTCGCGTCGGTGGCAGTGAGCGTAAATTGCCAGTAAGGCAGGCCAAAGCGGCGCTGTAATTCTTCGCCAACCCAGATTACATCTTCATACGGAAGCATCAGGGTGATGCCTTTTTGAATTTGTTCGTTGACGGCCTCGACGGTTGCCCCGGGCGAGTGGCCGGTCATCGCGCCGGTATCGCCGAGGCAGAAGTCAATGTAGTCGTTGCCATCCACGTCGGTGAAGCGCGCGCCCTTCGCAGATTTGACAAAAACAGGAAATGACCCCGCCCAGCGGATCATCCAAAGCATCGGCACGCCGCCATGCAAAGATTTTCTGGCGCGCTGATAAAGCTCAAACGATTTGGGATGATTTTTATGGAAGAGGCGCTCTTCCTGCTTGAGCAATGTTTCGAGTTTGGATTTGTCTAAAGATCGGGACATGATTAAGGTGTTGGGCAATTTGAAAGGGTGCAGGTTTGAATGTTTTAACTTTCCAGCCTTCAAACCTGCCAGGAAACATCGGTCAGCCTAGTGTAGATTTCAGCGCTTCGCCAAACACGCTGAGTCCGTCGTTGATTTGTTGGCTGGTGACATTCAACGGCGGAATCCAACGGATGACGTTATCGTATGTTCCGCAAGTGAGCAGGAGCAGATTATTTGCCTCCGCCGCATGGACGATATCTTTAACCATCGGCTTCGCTTTTGAAGGGTGGTCGCCCTTTACAAACTCGGTTCCGATCATCAAGCCCAGTCCGCGCACATCGCCGATCTGCGGATATTCTTCCTGCAGCTTCCGCAAGCCCGTCATCAATTGGAGGCCGCGTTCAGCCGCGTTCTCGATCATCTTTTCTTCGCGCATGGCGCGGATGGTGGCGACGCCCGCCGCGCAGGCCACCGCGTTGCCGCCGTATGTGCCGCCCATCGTGCCGACATCCACTTTCTTCATCAAATCCAGCCGGCTGAACACGCCCGAGAGCGGAAGCCCGGATGCGATTCCTTTGGCGACCGTCATAATATCTGGCGTTACATCATAATGTTCGAACGCGAACCATTTACCCGTGCGCCCAAAGCCCGATTGGACTTCATCGAAGATCAGCAGGATTCCGTTTTTATCGGCGATCTCACGCAGACCCTTCATGAACGATTTGGGCGGGACAACATAGCCGCCCTCGCCGAGAACGGACTCGATCAAAATCGCGGCCGTCTCTTTCGGCGCGGTTTGCGAAGCCAGCAAATATTCAAGTTGTTCCAGCGCGTATTGGCTTGCCCGTTCTTCGGACATTCCCAAACGAAATGCGTATGGGAACGGCGAAACGAAAACGCCGGACGGCAGAGGCCCAAAACCGGCGCGATAACTTGTTTTGGAGGTAGTCAATGCCATTGTCCCGGCGGTGCGTCCGTGAAATGAGCCATTGAACACAATCACATTTTGCTTTCCGGTTGCGGCGCGCGCCAATTTGACGGCGTTCTCGACAGCCTCTGCGCCGGAGTTGGCGAAGAAAAATCCATCTATCGAAGGCGGGACGATCTGGCGCAGTTCCTCGATGAGTTGCAGCATCGGTTTGTGGACAACGATGTTTGCCTGCGCGTGAAGGAAGTTCCCGGCCTGCTCGCGAATTGCCTCGACGACTTTCGGATGGCAATGTCCCGTGTTGGTTACGCCGATGCCGCAGGTGAAGTCAAGCAGTTTGCGTCCGTCGGCGGCGTAAATGTACGAGCCTTCGGCGCGCTCGGCGACAAAATCGAAGATGCGCGACCAGACGGGAGACATGTGAGGAAAATTATCGGTATATAGCGTATCAGGAGTCATGATGATCTTTTCTGATTGAAGTCATTCGATGTTCGTTATTCGATTTTCCGGTTATCGAAGATCGGCCTTATATGGGAAGAAATTCCGCCGCCCACTCGATGTCAAGCTGTTTCAACGCCTCACGCGTCGGGATGCCGTCCGCCGTCCAGCCTGCCAGCCGGTAGTATTCGTCTATAGCGGAATCAATTTCTTCGTGAGTGAGAGCGATGGCGGCAGTTGGGCCGCCCCCGCCCAAAGCCTTGAAAAACTTCTTGGGCAGTTTGTCCGCTTTTCGATCCATCCCTTCGCGGGCGTTGAACGTCCGCATGAGATTCAAGCGGCGCATCCCAACTTGCATCAATTCATCGAGGGTCACATTCCAGCCCGTGACGGCGCGAATCATGTCCACCGTTTCCTGCGGACCGTAAAGCGTCCACGCGGGACCCCAGACGAATTGACAGAGTTCAACCGTATCGAGCATGGAATAGAAAACTTCGGTGAGCCACGCAAATTTAACTTTGGCTTTATCGAGCGAAAGCGGCGTGAGTTTATCGGGCATGTCCAACAACGCGAGGCGTTTCATGTAAAGATCGGACGCCATGCCGTCTTCGATCATCCAGTCGTGTTCGCTGGATTGATGATCCGCTCCAAATGGATTAACGGCGTAGATGAGAGCCAGCGAACGTTTGGCGTGCGGCATGTGCGCAGGCGCTTCCGCGCCTTTGACCGTGATCAGACATTCCTCCGCGCCATTGCCCCAAATTTTTGCGGCGCGTTCCGAACCCTGCGATAAAACCTTTCCAAGCGGCCCGCTGTTCGTCACGATTTGTTTCAGCGTTTCGAGCATGGCTTCCACGTTGCCGAATTTCAATTCCAGCCCGCCGGTTTGTTCTTTGTTGATGATTCCTTTTTCATAGCATTCCATCGCAAAGGCAATCGTTGCGCCGCAGGCAATCGTATCCACACCGTACTGATTGCAAATTTGATTCGCATACGCAATGGCCGCCAGATCGCCAATGCCGCAATAAGAGCCAAATGTACTGATGGTCTCATATTCCGGTCCGCCATAGTACGGATCAACCTTATACGCGCCCTCTTTGATCTCAACCACCCGCTTGCATCGAACAACGCAGGCGTAACACGTTTCGCGATCCTTCAAAATGGTCTCCGCCATTTTCTCGCCGCTGATCGCTTCGCAGTCCGCAAACTGACCTTCGTTATAGTTATGCGTGGGGAGCGTGCCCATCGAGTTCTGCGGCATGACCACGGATGCCGTGCCGTATTTTGCCAGGCCG
>JBHORD010000101.1:0-6348 GCA_042408355.1 Anaerolineales bacterium | reverse complement strand
CGTGCCGTTCAGCGTGAGCGGCACTGCCGTCGGCGGGTTGCTGTTGGCCTGGGCCGGGGCGCACGAATGGATCAAATTACCGTCCTCCACAGGCGGGTCAGACGGCAGGGATCACGATATTATTGATGTGAATCCAAAATAGAATGAGCGGTCATTGGCAATAGCGGAGGGACGATGGACTTCGGCGAAGTCGTGAGCAAGGCATGGAAGATCACCTGGAAATTCAAGGTGTTGTGGGTTTTTGGAATGCTTGCCAGTTGCGGCACGCGCAACGGCGCGAGCTTCAATTTCAATAACACATATCGAACCGGCAATAATTTCTCCGGCTCGGAACCCAATTTGCCTCTGCCACTTCTGAATTGGCTCAATCAATTTGCGCGGTCATTCAATAATCCGCAATTCATCTGGGAATTTGTCGCGGCGATCATTGCCGTTGTTTGCGTGATCGTCATTGTGGAGCTTGTTGTAGGAGCGCTCGGCCGCGTTGGTTTGATCAAAGGCATCTGGGAAGCCGATGGAGGCGAAGAGAAACTAAACTTTGGCGGTTTGTGGAGCCGAAGTATGCCGTTCTTCTGGCGCGTATTTTGGCTTTCGATTTTGGTCGGCTTGCCATTTTTCATCATCGCACTCATCATCGCAGCTGGCTTTATTCTGGCGCTGATTCCCGTCATAGACAATAACTCAGCGGGCGCGGGATTGGCGTTCCTGACATTGCTTCCCGTGATCTGTGTGCTGGCCTGTGTTATTTTCATCCTTGCGATCCTGGTTGGATTCATCGTTCGCATGGCGGAAAATGCGATCGTGGTCGAGGATTTGCCAATCCTTGGAGGCGTCCAGCGCGGATGGGATGTGCTGGTCAAGAACCCTGGCCCAATTTTGATTATCTGGCTGATCACGGTGGTAATCGGCTTCGTGGCGGGAATCGTGATTGCACTGCCTCTTTTGATCGTCCTCGTTCCGCTTGTGTTTGCGTTCATTACAAACGCAAACAGCGCAAACTTTTCCTTCGCGCCCTGGCTGATTGCCTTCGTATGCATCATTTGCGCTTATATTCCGATCTCATGGCTCGCCAGAGGAATCCTGACGACATACATTCAGTCCGTTTGGACGTTGACCTATTTGCGGCTCACCAGACCAAAATCCATCGAAACGATTCCCGCTCCTGCACCAGCGAATGCGTAGATTCTTTATTATTGTCATCAGCCTGATCCTGTTTTTTGGATGGGGGCTGCCGGTCCGCGCACAAACACAGGCGGAAGCCGATCTGTATCCGCCGGATGCGTCGGGCTTTCCAACGGTGTCGGCGTTTTTGGACGTCTTTGACGCCTCGGGACAATTTATCAGCGGACTCAAACCGTCCGACATGAATGTTATCGAAGACGGCAGCGCGCTTCCAGTCACGGACCTGACGGAGGTCACCGTTCCGGCGCAAATCACAGTGGCGATCAATCCCGGACCCGCGCTGGCCGCGCGGGATACGCAGGGCATCGCGCGCTTTCAGCGCGTGGTCAACGCGCTGGATGCCTGGGCGCAGGCGCTTCCGCCGCAATTGCCCGACGATTTGAGTCTGGTCACGATTGCCGGACCGATCATCGCACATGCCAACGCAAAAGACTGGCGCGTGAGCCTTGATTCGTTCCAGCCCGATTTTCGTTCGACCACGCCCAATCTGCAATCGTTGTCCATCGCGCTCGATACGATCACCAGCCAGCCGCCGCGCGTGGGGATGAAGCGCGCCATCCTTTTCATTACGCCGCACATGGACGACCCAAACATTGACACGCTCGTCGGGCCGCTGATCCAGCGCGCACAGCAGGCGCGCGTGCGCGTCTTTGTCTGGTTCGTGGACGCCGATTCGTATTCAGCCACAACCAGCGCGGCGGCGTTCAACACGCTTGCCATGCAGACCGGGGGCATGTTCTTCGCGGCTTCAGGGAATGCTCCCCAATATCCCAACCCCGATTCGTACTTTGCTCCCCTGCGCCGCGTGTATTTGCTCAAGTACGATTCCAGGGCGGCAACTGGCGGTTCACACACGATGAGCGTGCAGATCAAAACATCGGCTGGCGAAATCAAATCCGGCGACCAGCCCTTTAACATTGACCTCCAGCCGCCGAATCCAATTTTTGTGTCGCCGCAGCTTCAAATCGTCCGCGCGCCGCCGCAAAACGATCCGTATAACACGAAAGTTTTACTGCCCGCATCAACCCAAATTAATATCATCGTCGAATTTCCCGATGGACATAAACGCCCGCTGGCCAGCACGACATTTTTTGTGGATGGGCAGGCAGTGGCGGTAAACAAAAGCGCCCCGTTCGATAAATTCACGTGGGACTTAAGTCAGTATCAAGTCAGCGGCGATCATAAGATTGCCGTCGAAGCGGTCGATTCGCTGGGGCTGAGCAAAACCAGCATTGAAATTCCAGTCACGATTACAGTGGTTCAAGCGCCGCATGGCCTCGCCGCGTTTTTCGCCCGCTACCGTCAATACATCATAATGAGTTCGATCGCTTTGGCTGGCGTTGTACTCTTGCTCATTATTTTCATGGGACGCCTGCGGTTGATGTTCGCGCGCACGCGCGTTGCCCAACTGGCGCAAGCGGACCCGCTGACACAGCCGGTGGCGGCGGCGGTTGACGCGCCGCCGGAGGAAAAAGGAAAGAAGCCAAAACGCGGACGGCTGTTGCACAAACGAAGCGACGCGCCCGCCTATCTTCACCGCCTCCTGCCGGACCCTTCAGCGGCTTCCGCGCAAGCATTCCAGTCCGCGGGCGATCCGCCGATTCCGTTAAACGAAAACGATATGACGTTTGGCGCCGATGCCGCGCGATCCATTGTTGTGCTTACCGATCCATCTATTGCTCCCCTCCATGCACATATTACGCACACAGACGATATTAACTTCCTTGTAATGGATGCGGGAACTGTCGCCGGAACCTGGGTCAATTTCGAGCCGGTGGGAGAAGAGGGGCATCTGCTCCGGCATGGGGACGTGGTACACTTTGGCCAATTGGTTTTTCGCTTTGAACTGAAGAATGCGCCTCCTGCGGCGGAACCCAAAATCATCAAAGAGAAATCCCGATCATGAATCGATCTCAGCGCCCACATCTCAACGTTGCGGCTTTAAGCCACGCGGGAATGTCTGGTAAAAATAATGAGGACCGTTACGACGTATCTTCGTTTGTAACAAATGAAAACAAGCCGGTCATCTTTGCGGTCATATCCGATGGAATCGGGGGACATCGCGCCGGCGAGGTGGCGGCGGAACTGGCTGTCAATTACATCATCGAAAAAGTCTCGGAAAGCAACGGCAGAAATCCTCTGGAGATCATGGAGTCGGCTATTCACAATGCCAGCCAGGCCATTGCTTCGCGTTCGGCAAGCAAAGCCGATCAGCAAGGTATGGGCGCCACCTGCGCGTGCGCGTGGATTGACTGGAATCGGCTTTACATCGCGTACGTGGGCGACTCGCGCATTTATCTCGTCCGCGATGGGAAGATTCAGCGCCTTTCGGTGGATCATACCTGGGTTCAGGAAGCCATTGAGAAAAAGATCATCACGCCCGATCAGGCGCGCGATCATCCAAATGTGCATGTGATCCGCAGACATCTGGGGTCGGTCGAACTGCCGAAGGTTGATTTCCGTCTGCGATTGAGCAACGCCGACGAAAACGAACAGGCCGTCAATAATCAGGGAATGTATCTGAAAGGTAACGATGTTATATTATTGTGCAGTGACGGCTTGACCGATCTGGTTTGGGACGATGAAATTTTGCATATCATCACCACGCGCACCCTGTTGTCGTCCGCCGCGGAAGACCTTGTGGAACAAGCCAACGAACGCGGCGGCCACGACAACATCACCGTCATTTTGATTGGCGTGCCGAAGGAAGGCTTTCCCGAACCGCAGAAAAAGAAAAAAGGTTTTCTGGAGAGCCTTTTTGGAGAGTGAACACAAAACAGACCGGCTTGTCACCGGTCTGTTTTATTATCAATCCATCAGGGCTTCAATGGTGCGGTTGTTATCTGCCAGCCGTTCCGCGAGCAGACGCGCGATCCATTCGTGCAGGAGCGCCGCCGCTTCAGGGTCTTCGGTTTGCATGGTTTTAAGCGCATCCGCAGAGAGGCGATATATGGAACTGGGCCGTGCGGCGATTACATCTGCGGTGCGATTGGCAGAAAGATAAAGACCTATCTCGCCAACGGTTGCGCCGCCGCGGATGGTTCGCAGGCGCAATACCCGTCCATCAGGGAATTGCAGTTGCACGGCCACCAACCCGGCCTCGATAAAATACATTTCGGCGGGCGGGTCGCCCGCGCGCATCAGGTATTCGCCCTGCTTTACTTCTCGATGTTCGAGATATTTCATTAAACGGTTGACTGATTGAAGTCCGGGGAAGCTGCGTTTGAGCTGGTCTTCCATGCGTTCGATGGAGCCGGTCAAGTCTGTGATGCCTTGCGTGGATAAAATCCTGTCCTCGCACCATTCCATGCCATGATCGAGCGTGGGCAGGATGATGAATGATGCATCGGTTTTGTCCACCAGGCCGCCGCGCTCGAGTTGGCGGCGGGCCATGTCTGAAACGCTGGTCCACACCATTAAGATGTCATTGGATTGCGCAAGCTGTTTGAGACGTGTGATGCCGAACACGGCGGATGAATCGAGCCGTGTGACGCGCTGAAAATCGAGGACGATGTATTTGAGCGGTTGGGATGCGCGCTGAAGAATCCGTGCGCGAAACCTATCCAGGACCGTTTGAATGGTCCCAAAGAAGATAAAACCCTGCAGGCGCATGACATAGATCTGCGCGCCTTTTTGACTTAAAAGATCGCGGTGAACTTTCGGGCGGTCCACGTTGCTGTGAAAGTTTTCGCCGCTCAAAATATTTTTGATGACATTCACGCGGCTATACGTGATCACGAACAGGATGGCAGAGATCAATATTCCCATGCCAATGCCCTGCAAAAAGCCGATGGCGGCGATGACCGCCAAAATGATCCATACCAATAAATAATCTGTGAACGGCAGCAGGCGGTAGGCATGGATCAGCCATTCAACCATGAAGGTCAGGCCCAGGAACAACAACATGCCGCCCAATACCGGGCGCGGAAAATAGGAGATCAACGACGCGCCAAAGAAGAGCGCTGCGCCGCAAAGCAGGGCGGAAATTAAATTGACCAGGCGGCTCTTCGCACCCAGACGATGGGCGAGAGCCGAAAGTCCCAGCGTTTGATAGCCAACCGGACTGCCTCCCAGGCCGCCGACAATATTTGCGATGCCTGCTGTGATCAGCTCGCGATTCAAGTCAATGTCATGTTTGACGTCCACTTCCAGCGCGCTGGCGTTTAGCAATAGAGAGACGACGCTCAAGACAAGGATCGTCGCGATCTTGTCGGCATTGTGCAAAATGGCCGGCCAATTGATCAATGAGAACGCGGAGAAGGTCAATGGCTGGTAAAGACCGCCGGATGGAAATGGCCCCAACAGCCACCCGCGTGCTTCCGCATCGGCCACTGGAATGTGCATAAAGAACAGGTATCCATAAAAAAGCACGGTGGCCAGGATCAAGGCGCCGGGCGTGATGAGAAAGTGAGAATATTTTCTGAGGATGATCAACAGCGCAATTCCAAACATTGTGCCGGGCACCCACAAAAATAATTTATCTGGCGCAAGTAACTGCGGCAGATTTTCGGCATTGAGGGAGATGCCGGTCATGACGCCCAACGCGCCTTTGCTCATCAACCAGCCTGTGCCTGCCAGGAATCCGCCAACGACAGGATACGGGATGTAACGCACGAAAGCGCTGGCTTTGAACCAGCCAAGTAACAGGAAGAAGGCCGCCGACAGGAGGGATGTGATTGCGATGGCGGCTACAACCGTCAGGTAGACCGCATTCGGCGCGGCGGCTTTCATGCTGAGCGCTATGGCTGCCGCGACCAATCCAAGGATGGCGGCGGGCGTATCTTGCGGCAGGCCAACCATGCCGGGCAGGGAGGTAGTCAATGAAATAACGATCCCCATGGCAAATGCGCCAAACAGCATCAGGCCGATTCCGCCTGCCAGAAATTGGCTGAGATCGCCGGAGAAGATCAGGGCGGCCAATGAGATTTCAAGGCTTATGGTAACGATGGCGGCGATCAGACCGGCCGTAATGCTTGGTAAAAGAACATCGGTATGAAATTCTTTTTTAAATTCAGAGAGATTCATTTTGGTTCCTATGTCAGGGCTGTTTGACACAGCGTGCCTAAACTTATGTTACAGGTTTAACCCCTCAAGACAGGGGAAGGTTTTAGCGCGGTTTTTCGCGGTCGAGCCAGAGTTCGCGGTACCGACGATTCCAGTCTATCA
>JBHORD010000177.1:0-7634 GCA_042408355.1 Anaerolineales bacterium | reverse complement strand
TCAATAAATCGCCCAGGGCGCGCAAATCAGCGTCCTGCGGCAAAACGTTTTGATTAGTTCCAGCGCTTGCCCTCAGCGCCATGATTATTCGTTCGGTCAATGGTGAAGCGAATATCCGACAATCATCCGGCGTCACTACAGCGGTGATTAACTGTCTGTCTGTCAGGTAATAGTTCAGGCACGCCCAGGATTTTCCCAACGCATTCGCCGCAGATCGTCGAAATGCCGCAAGATCAAACTCCCCGGAAGAGAAAGGATCGGCGCTCTCGAACATGCTCCGGCGTTCGCTTCGAGCGCACATCTCGTCAAACAGCCTTGCTTTCTGAGTCAACTGGGTGCGCATTTGACGGAGTTGAAGCGCAGACTTGAGACGATTGTTCGAATCGAAGGATACTCTCAGCTGGTCTTTCAGCCAACCGATCTCGGAACGGAGGTCGGCCAGCTCTTGAGATTCCTCGTTCCGAGAAACCGGCCGCGAAGCGGACAATTGCAGGAGCAGAGTGGTCGCCTTGTTTTGTTCGATGAATTGCAGGGTATCTTGTGGCGTTCCCATCTCTGTTGACCGAACGATGGCGCTATCAAAAAAAACGGATGGGCCCTGCAAATAGGAACCGGCGAGCGCTGGCTGCCAGAAATTGCGGCGTATTTTTGCCAGGGCGGTCATTGCCTTACGATAGAATTGAATTTCCGCTTGAGCGTTGTTTACGATTTCTGCAATATTGGCCAGGCCGGCGTAAGCCTTCCACGCAATCTCTGGGAAGTCATTGCCGCTCAAGGATAATGCTTCCTGAAATGCATCTCCGGCGCGATCCAGCTCGGCGGTCTTGAGATAATAAAATCCGATGGCGGCCAGGGCGGCGGCTTGTTCCATGGACATGCCCATCTCGGCAAAAGCGGTATGAGCCTGTGTCAGATGCCCCCGGGCCTCTTCGCTCCGATCCATGCTCAACATTGCTTCCCCCAGCAAGCGCTGTGCCAGGGCGGCTTGAGGCCGCATGCCATATACTTCTGCGGCATGCAGAGAATCCTTCAGGCACTCAACAGCTTGTTTGTATTCCTTCTGAGAAAACAGAATGGCCGCCCGGTGAAATTGCACAGAAGAAAACGAGCCCTTCGGATTGGATTTTTCGTGGTAGGCAGCCGCCTTATCCAGATGGCGCAGTGCTGCAGCGGGTTGTCCCAACCGCGCCCAGATGAGCGCGGTGAATATCTCGCAGGAGCCGAGGCGTACGTAATTGCCGAGAGAGTTCAACTGTTCTGCTGCATGCTCCAAAAAATGCAGAGCATCCTGATACCGCCCCAAATGTCCATATGCTTCGCCAAGATTTGCCGCGTCAATGGCGGCGGACAACTTCAGGCCAAGCCGGCTGTGTAATTTTTCGGCTTCCTGAAATTGTTTAACACTTGCTTCCAGACGCCCGAGCATGACATTCAGTTTGCCGCTGTCGTTCAAGTTGTCTGCCAACATACCGTTCGCTTTGTGATGTATGAAGCTCTTCCTTGCCTGTCGAAAATGCGCCGCGGCGGTTGCAAGGGAGCCTTTCAATAAATAAACATAGCCCAGATTGGTCGTGCACATGGCCTGCCAAAGATCCATACCGCGCGTCTTGAATATCTCTATCGCCTTCTCGAATTGTTCGTTTGCCAGCGCGAGATCATCCACCATGATCAAATGGCAAAGCGCAAGCTGATAATAGACCTTGGCCGAATCGACAACGGCATTTTCGCTTTCAAAGCAGGCCAGCGCCTTATCAAGGATCTCCAAGGCGGCATTCATATCTCCCTGGCGGCGAAGCAAATTAGCCGTGTTGTACCAACAGCGCGCCACATTCAGCCCGTCCCCCATGGACGCAAATGCTTCTTCGCTGATCGCTATGTTCTCTTTTGCTTCTTCATAATTGCCGATTAATAGTTGAGCATAAGACAATGTCAGGCGGCATTGCAGCGCAAAGGCCTCGAAGCCTGTGTTTTCGAGAATTTCCAGCGCCTCTTTTAGTTTCGCGGCGGATTGAACAAAGTCCGGCCTTGTCCAGGGGAGGGCGTTAAGTTGCCAGTCACAGGCGGCGACCCAGCCCATGTCGGTCAATGCTTCAAAGCCGCGGCGGGCGCGGGAGATGGCGGCATCCGCGCGCCGGGGCTGTCCCCAATGATTGCTGGCGCGGCCCAGGTACCATGCCGCCAATGATTGTATAAAAGGATTTTTCTGGAACTGAGCGGCAGATTCGGCAACTTTGGCAATGGCCCAGCCGCGGCGGGGTTCGGTTAGCGCAAAACTTTCGGCGCGTTCGGCTAATGTATCGAGGAGCGCTCTTTGAAGGGTCGGAAGCTTCGATGCGGCAGAGTCCATCTCGCCTTCGGAGATTTGGCGATCGAACAGGTCGTTGGCCAGACTCAGATAAACCTGAAGAGGATCATCGCTCATGATCGAATATCAGGAAATGGACTCGAGCGTGAGGCTTAACCCCGATTTTATATTTTGGTAGTCCTTATCCATCACGGTCGTCAGCGGTATATCCGGGAATCGCGACCTTCCCTGTTCCGTGAGTAATATGCTTCTCTCGTATTCCCCCCAACGCAGACTGGCTCGAATTGGAAAGCCGCTTTCGCCGGCTGGACCTCCGAGCGTAATTGCAAAATCAAGGAAAACTGCAAGGTCTTCATCGCTCTGATTCGAGAGCGTACATTCCAGTGCGACTGCATAGGTGGCTCCGCCTGCATCAATCTCGTCCCTGAGCAAGGTAAACCACGGTTCTTCGAATGCGCCCGCGTCTGCACGATATGCCATCATGTTGGGCGGTGAAAAGACTGTCCGGATTTGTTCCAGCGTACTGCGCCAGGTGAAGCGCCATTTGTGTTCATCCAATAGTTCGAGCACAGGCAGGGGGCCTTGGCCGGCGAGGAAAGATAAATTGCGTTTGGCGGCTTCAGGCAAGCGGCTCAGATTGCCGGCGCGTTCTGCTTCAACCGACTCCAATGCATCCAGCAGGGCCCGCCTCAATTCGGCATTGCTCAGCAGGTTTTGATAGAGAACCTGGTGGCGTTTGGATATGTCTTCCCCACTAAGAATTCTATCCAAAATCAAAGTCAGCATCTCGCTGTCCATTTCTGGTTTTGACGTGCCTGAAACGTCATAATCAGCCAGCTCTTTTCTTAGTCTTCGTATAACCGCCGATCTCCCAATGGAGCCAGATGTATGCTGATTATCAGTCATTTAAGGTATTCCCGATTCTGCTCAGAATCTTCCGTAATTCTTCCAAGGCATTAAATTGCAAACTGTAGATGGCGCCAACGCTCTTTCCCATTCTGGTGGCCGCCTCATCGGGAGACAGCCCCTCGAAGTAAACCAACTCGACGACCTGCCTGCGCGCCTCCGGCAGTTTGGAAATTGCATCCAGCAATTCCGTTTCCCGGTCATTGGAAGAGTCGAATGTCCCGAGAGGCGGGTCGGCGGGTGCGCGCAAATTCTCATCCAGAGCCAGCAGGCTTTCCTCCGGCACATTGGATTTCTTTAAGCCGGCCCGGATGAATTTCCGGCAGGCGTTTTGAACGATCACGTGTGCCCATGGATCAAAATCCGTGTCGTAGGGAAAATAAGCCTTGAGCAGCATGGCGGCCGCGTCGGCGGCGCATTCCGCCGCGATTTCCTGGGTAGAAGCGTCGGCCTCGAAACCCTTCCGAATCAAAAAATTAAAGGCCCATATTTGCATCCGTTCGAACAATGGTTCCCAAAGCCGGCCGGTTCTCTCCGTTTGAATCTCATGAATATATGCGCTCAAATTGGAATATTGCGCGGCGACGCGTTCGATATATTCGGGGAGGCGGTCAAGGTTTCCTTCGATGTAAAGTCCGATACGGCCGCGGTCCAGGTTGGAGGAAAGAATTGGCCTGATCTTGTCTGCCCAATCTTTGCCCTTCTCTTTTGTCAGGACGGCAAGGAGCCTGCTCATTTCATTTTCGATTTCTTCCGGTGTCAAACTCATTCTGGCTTTTGTCTCGGCGATTGTATTTTGGCGTTGAAGATGTAAATCGAACGGGAGGCAGTTTCAATTATACGATGATTGTTTTGAAACGGCGTAGTGAAAGAAAAACGGCCATAAGAGGCATATCTATTTTGGAGAGGGCCACTGGCGAAGGGGCGCGGTGGCCCCTCGGGGGAAAGCGGTTATGTGTGACGAGGAAAAAAGAGCGCCCGGGTCCAGGCCATTGAGGCGGGCGCAGGAATGTATTATTTTGAATATTGTCTTATCGTTGTTGAAAGAACAAGGCTGGTTTACGGCACATGTTTGTAAAGAAAGATTAAAACTGGAAATCATAATGGAGGCTCGGCAGGAAATTCGCTTTTTGTCGGAATCAATTTGTAATACGCCGGTACCTTGAAAACCCGAATGCATATATTAATGAGACATGGAAACGGATCAGGTCTGCCTCCCTACAGGCGACAGCAGGGCCTGTAAGATCTGTCCCGCCGGAGGATACCTCGAAATTTATGCGGAATTTGCCGCTAATTTCCGATTGACGCGGATGCTCCATGCGCTTCATGGCCTTGTGAACTTTGTGTTTTTTTATACGTGAACCATGAGCGTTTTGAACGGCTGAATGGCTTTAGATATGCGTGGTAGTTGACGGTTTCCAAAGAGTAAAATTCTACTCTTCCTGAATCCTTTGCCTTATTGTCACGAATTGAGGATCTGCGATGCATAATGTTGATCAATCATGGAGTTCCTATAACCTGAAATTGAAGAACCTGACCCCCGATCAGGTGAGGCAGATTGACGCGTACCTGTCTTCCATAGGAGATTATGGCGAGGTGAGCCTGGTGGTTGAAAATGGGGAGCTGAGGTACGTTAACACGCTTACAAGTTTCAGGGCCGTGCCGATGATGACCGGCGGCAATAATGGCAGAAGGGCGCCATCGTCTTTTGGCGGGCAAATTTCCAGAAATGAAAATGAAGGCCCGGGCTTTGGAGAAGATGAAACAATTCCGGGGAGCCGCCGGTGATGAATTGTTAGCAGATTGCGGATGAATTGCAGTCTTTGCATCGAGAAATTATGTGTGCTATAATTTTTACTGTTGAATACGTAAAAAGTAATATACAACTCTGGCGAGGGCGAAAGAATCCCGGGAGTCATGACATCGTTTGGCGTCATGACTCTTTTTTATTATGACGGGTTTTGTTTGCGATTTTTTCGATTGCATTTATGTTCATGGATGAGGGTAGCTGGCATGAAAGAGGAATACTCGTCCGACCATTCGCGGCCGGCGCTGTCTGCGAGCGGGCTGAGACTGCAAAGGCTGACCGCGGATCAAGTCCAACAAATTGACGATATCATCGCCTCGCTGGGGGAATTTGGAGAGGTCCATCTGGTCATCCAACATGGCCGGTTGAAATACATCAACAAGATGGAAAGCCATAAAGCCTGGAAGGATGAAGATGGGCGTGATCAGTAAGACCCCCTCCGGCTAATTCCTGCTGCCAATTTACTGGCCTGGCTCTGGCGAGGGTGAAAGATTCCCGGGGGCCAAGACAGCTCGTAATGAGCTTGTCGCGGCCTCCGTTTTTGTTAATGGCTGCATAAGCCTATAAGAGCGGCGATGTTTTCGTAGAAGTATCGGAGCGGAAGGCAAAGAGGCTCCTTTACTGTTGGCAGAAAAAAACAACATTTTATTTATCAAAGCAATCAAACATGACCTTGCAATGGTATACGCTGCGAAGCAAACCAAATAAAGAAGAAGCTTTATCCCGCGAAGCATGTGCGCGCGGATTTGAAATCTTCTTTCCCCAGATCAGGGTTCAGCCAATCAATCCCAGAGCGCGAAAGATACGGCCCTACTTCCCAGGGTATATGTTCGTGCGGACTGATCTGCAGACGGTCGGATTCTCCGCCCTGGCGTGGATGCCATATTCTTACGGCCTGGTTTCTTTCGGCGCGGAGCCTCCTCCGGTGCCGGAGGGCCTGCTCAACGCCGTCCAGCGCCGTATCGAGCAGATCAATGCGGCTGGCGGCGAGCTTTTGAATGGATTGAAACACGGCGAAACCGTCGTCATCGAAGCCGGGCCGTTTGCAGGTTATGAAGCGATCTTCGATGCCCGTTTGCCGGGGAGCGAGCGGGTGCGTGTGTTGTTGAAGTTGTTGAGCAGGCAGGAGGTCCCGCTGGTTTTGCCTGCTGGTCAGATTCAGCGGGCCAAATCGCAGCCGAGAGTCGGCCGGTAAGCCTTTCCCGCGGCGTGCGTGTCATATCGTTTCTTTGCAGTCTGACAGAGGAGAATGTCGGAAGGGCGGAGGCTGGGAAGCCGAGACGATCATCGCTCAGCGCAACCTTTTCGCAAGCCGCCAATGCCCTGTGCCTTTCAGGGTCGGCTGTTCCGATGCCGCTGGCCAGCTGAGACGTATACGTATATCGCTCACCCGGCAATATGGCCGCCGAAGGATATGGCCTTTCATAAATTTTCTCTCTACGTCTTTTGCTTAATCTTCTAAATGGATACTCTTGCAGAAAAAATAGTCGTTAAGTCCGATGACGATCATGATTGGGACATGGTCATCGAACCCCAGCGCAGTCTCCTCGACTTGCACTTTGGGGAACTATGGCGTTACCGCGACCTCGTGCTGCTCTTCGTCCGCCGGGACTTTGTCGCAGTCTACAAGCAGACCATCCTCGGCCCGCTCTGGTTTTTGATTCAGCCCATCCTGACCACTGTGACCTTCACCGTGATCTTTGGCCGCATTGCCAGCCTGCCCACCGACGGCCTGCCGCAATTCCTGTTCTATATGTCCGGTACGGTGGTTTGGTCTTATTTCGCAGATGTCCTGAACAAGACCTCCAATACCTTCGTCAATAATTCTCAATTGTTCGGCAAGGTTTATTTCCCGCGCATGGCTGTGCCGGTCTCGATTCTGATTTCCAGCCTGATCACCTTCCTGATTCAGTTTGCCCTGTTCCTGGCCTTTATTGTTTATTTTCTCCTGAGCGGTTCGGCAATTCATCTCAATGGATTATGGATTCTGTTCTCGCCGGTCTTATTGTTAATGATGGCGGGCCTCGGCCTGGGCTTTGGCATCATCATCTCCTCGCTGACCACCAAATATCGCGACCTGCGCTTCCTGGTCCAGTTCGGCGTGCAGCTGCTGATGTATGCCACGCCGGTGATTTACCCGGTTTCGGCCATCTCGGCAAAATACCGATGGATCATGCTGATCAACCCGATGACTTCCATTGTGGAGGCTTTTCGGTATGCCTTCCTGGGCGCAGGAGATGCCAATCTGGGAAATTTAGCTTACAGCTTTGGATTTATGGCAGTCGTGGTATTTATTGGAAGTGTGATCTTCAACCGCGTTGAGCAGACCTTCATGGATACAGTATGAGCACGGTTATTTCTGTCGAACACCTTTCCAAATCCTATCGCCTCGGCCAAATCGGCACTGGGACTTTTGCCCATGACCTGAATGTTTGGTGGGCGAAAGTGCGCGGCAAGCCGAAGCCTTCAATAATTTAACGTGAATTCGGGATAAGGGGCTCCCTGGGGTAAACTTGGATTTGCGAAAACAAGCATTCCAAGGAGCCCCTGATGGATAGTCTAATCGAGTTGTTCTGTGATGTCGATGATTTTTGTCAGTCTTTTCTGCCTGTGTGG
>JBHORD010000173.1:0-35100 GCA_042408355.1 Anaerolineales bacterium | reverse complement strand
GAAAAGTTTCCACCAGCGCGGGTTGGTTGTAATTTTCGATCACCCATTTAACGCGTTCGCGCAATTCCTTTTCGTTCCTGACGATGGCTTTTGTATCAACGCCCATACCCGTTCCTTCGCGCGCCGGCTTGACGAAGAGCGGATAATTTAATTCCGGACGAAGCGCTTCATCGCCCACGATGAATTCCTGGAACGGCGCCACTGGCAAACGCCGGTCGCGCCAGATTCGTTTGGTAAGAGTCTTGTCGAGAGAGATTCCGTTAGTAAGCACGCGCGAGCCGGTGTATGGTATCCGCATCATCTCAAGCAATGCGGGAACCTGCGCCTCGCGCGCGTCGCCGCCCAATCCTTCGGCAATGTTAAAGCATATATCCGGTTTATATTCTCGAAGGCAGAAGGGAAGGTTTTCGTCGGCTTTCAGAAACACAGTTTCGTGGCCGTCGCTTTCAATTGCTTTGCGGATCTGTTCGATTGTCTCGATATGATCGAAATCGGCGTATGCATCGGGCGGGACCCCCGGCGGTAACGGCTGGCTTTCGTCTTTGATGTTCGCCAGCACCGCAACGCGCCAGTAACGTTTGATGCGGCGACTGGGAGGCTGGTCTCCGCCAGGCTCCTTGATCATATTCATCGCAATGGCTCCTTGAGCTTGAAAATATCGAAAGATAGTATATAACAATGCTCACAGATTGCAAGAGGAAGTTTAGTTAATTCTTAGCCCGACAATGTGAGAAGTAAAATTTACATTTGTCGCCCCCACGACGATGTATGTAACTGGACAAGAAAGGTGCTTTCAGTTATCATTGCGCCGATTGTTACTGATTACACAGACGCCCGGATAACGCTCTTATCCGGGTTCTTGTACGTAAGAGATGAATCAAGGCCGGAACCTCCGGCCTGAATTTTGAACAATTGGCTGTGGAGGCGACATGACGGACGTGATCAAGCAAATCGCCGCGGATTTGCAAAAACAAATTCAAAGTTACGAACCGCAAATCGGCGTCAGCGATATAGGGACGGTAGTGGAAGCCGGGGACGGAATTGCTCGTGTTCAGGGCCTGGCTAACGTGCAGGCTCAGGAACTGGTGCAATTTTCGAACGGCGTGATGGGCACCGCCTTTAACCTTGAAAAAGACAGCGTCGGTGTAATCGTGATGGGCGATTACTCCGAAATTACCGAAGGCATGATCGTGCGCGGCACGGGCCGTATCGCTTCGGTTCCCGTCGGCGACGCGTTGATCGGACGCGTGGTCAACGCGCTGGGTGAGCCGATTGACGGCAAGGGCCCGATCGCGACAAGCGGTTATCGTCCCATCGAACGCATTGCTCCGGGCGTGATTGCCCGTCAGGACGTGGATACGCCGGTTCAAACCGGAATCAAATCCATTGACGCGATGATCCCGATTGGACGCGGTCAGCGCGAACTGATCATTGGCGATCGTCAGACAGGCAAGACTGCCATTGCGATTGATACGATCATCAATCAAAAAGGCAAGGACTTGATCTGTATTTATGTGGCGATTGGACAAAAGAAAGCCGCCATCGCCCGCACTGTCGGCACGCTCGAACGTTACGGGGCGATGGAACACACAATTGTGGTGGTTGCGTCGGCGGATGAGTCGGCCGCTCTGCAGTATATTGCGCCGTACTCCGGCTGTGCCATCGGCGAAGAATTCATGGAGACTGGGCGCGACGCGCTTGTGATTTATGATGATCTTTCCAAACATGCGTGGGCGTATCGTCAGGTCTCTTTGCTTCTGCGCCGCCCGCCCGGGCGTGAAGCGTATCCCGGCGATGTGTTTTATCTCCATTCGCGCCTGCTTGAGCGCGCCGCTCGCCTTGCCAATAAGTATGTCATCGTAAAAAAGGAATTCAGCGAACCGATTGCGGACGAAAAAGATGGCGTGGACGGAAAAGTGTATTCGGGCCCGGTTGCCAAAGATGATGCCGAACATGCGCGCAAGGCAATGAGCAAACCCGATGATTATAAGATTGTAAAAGTCAAAGGCAGCGGCGGATCGCTCACCGCCCTCCCGATCATCGAAACATTGCTTGGCGACGTTTCTGCGTATGTCCCGACCAATGTGATTTCGATTACCGACGGGCAGATTTATCTTGAGTCGAACTTGTTTAACGCCGGCATTCGTCCGGCCGTCAACGTGGGCATTTCAGTCTCGCGCGTGGGCGGCGATGCGCAGACCAAAGCCATGAAGCAGGTGGCGGGCCGTCTGCGGCTTGATATGGCCGCCTATCGCGAATTGGCCGCCTTCGCTCTCATGGCGTCCGATCTCGATAAAGCCACACAACAGCAGCTTGGCCGCGGCCAGCGCATGCAGGAACTTCTCAAGCAGCCGCAGTACGCGCCGATGTCGCTTGTGGATCAAGTTATCGTCATGTTCGCAGGCACAAACGGTTTTGCCGATGCCGTGCCGGTTGATCAGATGGCAAGGTGGCAGACCGATCTTCTCAAATATATGGAATCCTCTTATCCTGAAATCGGCCGGGAGATTGACGAGAAGAAAGCCATCACGGACGACAACCGCAGGAAATTGATGACCGCCCTCGAAACGTTCCGCAACACATGGAAGGTGTAAGCAATGGCATCTGCACGTGAGATGCGGCTGCGCATCAAGAGTGTAAAAAACATTTCGCAGGTGACGCGCGCGCTGGAAGCCGTGAGCGCTTCCAAAGTCCGCAAGGCGATTCAAGCGGTGACGGCCACGCGCTCGTACGCGACCAAAGCCTGGCAGGTGTTGACGCACGTTGCGGCTCAACCCGGACGTCAAAGCCTGCATCCGTTATTGACGACGCGACCCAACCCCAAAGCGGCTCTCGTTGTTGTCATCACTGGTGACCGCGGTTTGGCGGGGGCGTACAATACCAATGTTATTCGTTACGTTGCCCAACAATTCGATCATTATCCCGTGCCGGTGAAATACATCGCGGTGGGGCGCAAGGGCCGCGACCTTCTCGTTCGCCGCCACAAGAATCTGCTGGCGGATTTCAGCAATCTTCCTGCCGCGCCTTCGTTTGCGGATGTCTCCGCCATTGGCCGCCTGGCGGTAGACGAGTTCCGCAAAGGCGAAGTAGACGAAGTCTTTTTGCTTTACACCGACTTCATCAACATGAGCCGTCAGGTTGCAACGGTGAAGAAACTTCTGCCGTTGGAAATCAAAGGCGAAGGCCGCGTCGTGGAATTTGAACAACGCAGCGGGCCGGCCGCGGCGTACGAATATGAACCGGACCAGCATGAAATTCTGGATGAAATCATTCCGCGCTTTACAGCTCTTCAAGTGTATCAAGCCATCTTGGAGTCGCAAGCCAGCGAGCACGCGGCGCGCATGGTAGCCATGCACAATGCCACCGATAACGCCAAAGAATTGGCGGCGGCTTATCAACTGCAATACAACAAAATGCGTCAACAGACGATCACAAACGATATTCTGGATATTGTGGGCGGCGCGGAAGCGTTGTCCAAAGCATAAATTGGAGGAAAACTCATGGCAAAAGCAACAGGCCGAGTCGTACAAATCCTTGGCGGTGTGGTGGATGTGGAATTTCCCGAGGGCGAAATTCCCGAACTTTACGAAGCGATTGAGGTGGAACGCCCTGGAAAACTGCCGCTGGTGCTCGAAGTTCAAAAACATCTTGGCGATAACTGGGTCCGCACGGTGGCGATGGACTCGACCGATGGCCTTCGGCGCGGCGTCCCCGCCGTTGCAACCGGCGCGCCGATCATGGTCCCGGTGGGCCCCGCCACGTTGGGACGCATCTTCAACGTGCTGGGCCGTCCGGTGGATGAAAAGGGCGATGTCCAGGCCGTGACGCGCTACCCGATTCATCGTCCCGCGCCGCCGTTCGCTGAACAGTCAACGCATGTGGAAGTTTTTGAAACCGGCATCAAAGTCATTGACTTGATCGCGCCGTTCACCAAAGGCGGCAAGACCGGTATCTTTGGCGGGGCAGGTACAGGCAAGACCGTGATTATCATGGAACTCATCCGTTCGGTCGCGACCGAACATGAAGGCAACTCGGTGTTTGCAGGTGTGGGCGAGCGCACGCGTGAAGGCACACAGCTTTATCGCGAAATGCTTGAATCCGGCGTGATGAAAGATACCGTGATGGTTTATGGGCAGATGAACGAACCGTCTGGCGTGCGCCTGCGCGTGGCTTTGTCGGCGCTTTCGATGGCGGAATATTTCCGCGATCAGGGCCGCGATGTTTTGCTCTTCATTGACAACATCTTCCGCTTTTCGATGTCCGGGTCTGAAGTATCGGCTCTGCTTGGACGCATGCCGTCCGCGGTGGGTTATCAGCCGACACTTGCGACGGAAATGGGCGAACTTCAGGAGCGCATTACTTCGACGCGCGCCGGCTCCATCACTTCGATGCAGGCCGTTTACGTTCCCGCCGACGATTATTCCGATCCGGCGCCGGTGGCGACGTTCACGCATCTCGATGCGACGATTGCCCTCGAGCGCTCCATCGTTGAAAAAGGCATTTATCCCGCGGTGGATCCGCTGGCTTCGACCTCGCGCATTCTCGATCCAAACATCGTCGGCGTGGATCATTACAACACGGCGCGCGAGGTTCAGCGCGTCTTACAGCGCTACAAGGATTTGAATGACATCATTGCCATTCTCGGTATTGACGAATTGAGCGAAGATGATAAACTGATTGTAGCGCGCGCCCGCAAAATCGAACGCTTTTTCTCGCAGCCGTTCTTTGTCGCTGAACGTTTCACGGGCATTCCCGGGCGATATGTACCGCTCAAAGATACCGTGGCAGGCTTCCGTGAAATTTTGGATGGCAAATGCGACGATCTCCCCGAACAAGCCTTCATGATGGCCGGGACGATTGATGACGTTCGCGAGAAGGCGGAAAAGCTGGCCAGAACCTCCTGATCATCGGCGTGACAGCAACAAACTTGGATGAAATAAAAATATGCCCATTCGTTGTGAAATTGTTTCCCAGGATCGCACCGTTTTTCAGGGCGATGTTGATATCGTCATTCTGCCGGGCGCGGGCGGCGAGATGGGCGTCCTGCCTCATCATGCGCCCGTTCTGACAACGTTGAAATATGGCGTTGTCAAAGTTCGCCGCGGCGGCAAGGAAGATATCTTCGCAGTGTCAGGCGGCGTGGCCGAAGTCCAGCCCGATATTGTGACAATTCTGGCTGATGCGGCTGAGAACGTTGAGGAGATTGATGTGGAGCGCGCCCAGCTTGCAAAGAAACGCGCCGAGGAAGCGCTTGCTAAAGGCACACCCAAGAGCCCCGACGCGCTGCTGGCTGTGGAAGCCGCACTGCGCCGTTCGAATTTGCGGCTGGATGTGGTGCGGCGTTATCGAAAAAGCGAAACTCGTTTTCCGGGAATTTGATCCGTGGCTGTATTTTCAAAGGACCTGGGCATTGATTTAGGAACGATATTTACCCGTCTTGCAGACAGCACGCAAGTGTTGCTGCAGGAGCCGACTATTGTCGCCATTGAAGTGAATGAGCAGAAGATGGTGGCGGCAGGAAACGAAGCGCGCGACATGTACGGGCGTGTTCCGGAGAACATCGAAGTCGCCCGCCCGTTGCGGAATGGCGTCATCGCCGATTACGAAATTACTGAAACCTTGCTGTCGTATCTGCTTCAACGCGTCAGCGGATCGCTGCGCGTCTTTCGTCCGCGCGTGATGATCTCGGTGCCGTATGGCGTCACCAGCGTGGAGCGCCGCGCGGTTTACGAAGCTGTGATGGAAGCCGGCTCACGCGAAGCCTCCTTGATTCAGCAGTCGCTGGCGGCGGCGCTTGGCATTGACCTGCCCATTGGTTCGCCGTCTGGAAACATGGTTATTTCTCTCGGCGGCGGATGCACAGAAGCGGCGGTCCTGGCAATGTACGGCATTGTCTCCGCTGAGACTCTTCGCAAGGGCGGCCTTGATCTGGATGATGCAATCGTCAGTTACGTGCGGCGCAAATATGGCGTGATAATCGGTCAGGCAACGGCGGAACAGCTTAAAGTCAAGATTGGAGCGGCTGTGCCTCAAGAGACGGAGAACAGCATGGAGGTGCAGGGGCAGGATCAAGTCACCGGTTTGCCGCGTCCGGTCACTTTGACAACGGGCGAGATTGTCGAGGCGTTGCAGGAGCCGCTGAAGGAAATTACCGAAACGTGCCGCCGCGTTCTTGAAAAAACACCGCCCGAACTCGTAGCGGATATCATTGACCGCGGCGTGGCCCTGTGCGGCGGAGGAGCGTTATTGCGCGGCATTGATAAATTGTTGACCAAGTCGTTGGGCATCCCCGCTTATTTGGTGGATAATCCGATGACGTGCGCGGTCGAGGGAGCGATACGCGGCTTGGGAATGATGAACATATTGCGGCGTAATCTCCCGCAGGTATAAAAAGAAGAGACGGCTGAAAGCCGTCTTCTTATTTGCCGTCTATCCCGACTAATCCAGATAATAAGTCATTCGTTGCAGATGTGTTGCCGGGTCAATATATTGAACATGCACATCGTCTGGAACGTTTAGACTGACGGGGGCGTAATTGAGAATGGCTTTCACGCCCGCCTGAACCAATTTATCTGCCACACTCTGGGCGGCGGCAGCGGGCACAGTGATCATCGCCATTTTAACTTTTGCGGCGCGGATGCGTTCCACCATTTTGTTTGCGTCTTCGACAACGAAGTCGCCAACCTTCTGTCCAATTTTGGAAGGATCGTTGTCAAAAACCATGACGACCTGAAACCCCCGGTTTTTGAATCCCTGGTAACGGGCAAGCGCATGTCCCATGTCGCCCGCGCCCACGACCGCTACATCCCACATCTTGTTGACGTTCAGGATTTCGCGCAGTTTATCCATTAGGAAGGGAATCGAATAGCCTGTTCCCTGCTTGCCGAATTCTCCAAACTGGGAAATATCCTTGCGGATCTGCGCCGCAGAAATCCCCACATGTTCGCCCAATTCCTGCGATGAGGTCGTTTTCATCCCTTTTTCGGACATGCGTTGGAGCGCCCGCAAATAGATTGGCAGGCGGCCGATGATGATATCTGGAATTTTATCTGCATTCATTTTGATCTGCCCTCGTCTTTACTGGATCTGTTTACAAATCTACCATAGAAATTGATTTTGTACAATTCTCCACAATGTCAGTCAAAAAAATAAAGGCGGGCGCTTTCTGCTCGCCTGATTTCGTTAGCCCGGAATACATATACAGGTTTTAGGGTCTATGCCGTAAGTGCATCTTTGAAAGAAATACCTTCTTCAAAAGTTAAGGCGGCGTGGCGACGCTTAACGTGTAATGGATGTATTCCAATTGCCCGCTGACTGTTTCAGCAGACAGGCCCATCAAATAGGCCTGGCCCGCTGAAACACTGACCTGTTGAGTCGCGCCGCATAAAGTTCCATCCCAACTTTTAACCTGTGTGCCATTCTGCTGCAGACTCACGTTCAATGTTCCACTGCCGGTGCAAGTCAAATTGATAATTACACTTGTGCCATAAGGTGTGAACTGAATCCAATCCTCCGCATCACCCTGCGGCGCGGAGACATCGCTGGAAAAGATCAGCGAGCGCGTGCCGGATGGTGAAAACGTAACCTTGACGGCGGGCGACTGGGCTGAGTCCCCATCCTGCGGCGCGGAAATCAAAGTTGGCGTGATCGTCGGCGGGATGATTGTCGGCGCGGCGGTTTCACTGGTTTGCATCGTCCCGCTTGCGTTCGGCGCGGGACTGTTGGAGGCTTCCGTTGGCGACGGCGTTGCCGCGTCTGCAATCGTCGGGATCGCAGTCGCGTTATCAACCTGCACGTATTGCGCGGCAATCCAGCCTTTGCCGTCCCTGCCTTGCGGATAAATGATCTGATACCATTTTCCGCTCGAGTCTTTTCCAACGATTTGAATTTTTGCAAAGGGGCCGATCATTCCCAACAGCGCGCCGGATGTTGATGGATCGCCGCGCACATTCAATTGAGTTGACGTTGTGCCGGTGACGGGCGCGAGTGTCGGCGATGGAGTTGGCGGCGCTGGCGTCAGCGTTGGCGGAGGAATGGGCGTTGGAGGCAGCGTCGCCGTGATGATGAACGGCGTGGCTGTCCCGCTTGAAGATGCCGAGAGAGTCAATCCGCAAGCAGAAAGCAAAAATGTCAGCATGATCGTCACGAAAAGATAGTTACGCACGCGGCAATTGTAATCCATCCATCCATGCTGGCTTTGAAAAACAAAAACCGCCCGAAGGCGGTGTTCATGGTGCGCCCCTGGAGAGACTCGAACTCTCGCTTCCGGCTCCGGAGGCCGACGCTCTATCCGCTGAGCTACAGGGGCGGGCGCAAAAATTTTATCATAAAGTTCCCCCGCTTCCTTTGCCGAAGTCGGGTTATGGCGATGAGGGAGTTCCTTTTTCACAAAATATGGGTTGTCCATAAACCGTCACACAGCTGGCAAACGTGCCGCCAAATTCGACAGCAATATCAATTTCTCCCAGATAGTTATCGTATTTGCTTACGACGAGATAGCGCGGCAGGCGAATCAAATCTTCCACACTGCTTACCACGCCAAGATGCATTTGCTTGGCGGTTTGAGGGTCCACGTTCTGACCCTGATGTTCGTTTGCAAATTGGATAACGTTGTCAATGGAAATCAAAGCAATACGCAGAGGCTGATTGGTAAGATCGTCTACTCTGCTTCCGGCAAGGATCATGAGGATGGCGCAGACAACCAGGGGCAGCAACTTTGCCGCAGATGATAAGGAGAACATGGCTGAATCGGTCATCGTGAGCTGTAACAGCCCCACAAATAAGCCGAAGATCAGCACCCATGCAAGGTCCACGATGAAACGAGCCTGAAAATCCGGGTAAAAAGTGTAATGCAATACGCCTTTTAGTTCCGGTTTCAACCAGACCATCACGCGTGGAGCGATCTCGAACGGAATTGCGATGGTGAGCCAGGCAAACAGGGCTGAGGCGGACAACCAGAGCAAAACCGCGATTAATACTTTTTCAAATTGAGCCGACAGCCTCCCCGCAAGCGCTCCAAAACCGGTGCAGACAATGACGCCGATGGCGAATTTCAGCCACGGATAAAGAACATGCGCCTGGCTCAAATAGTAGTCGTCAATGCCCCACGCGACGACAGCAAAAACAAATCCGGCGACTGCCCCGTAAAGTATGCCATATTTACGTTTGGCGTGTATCAGCCTTTTTGAACTATCCTGATCGGTGGATGAATGGAAGGGTTTCATTTTTTTGTGG
Source organism: Anaerolineales bacterium (assembly GCA_042408355.1). Classification (GTDB taxonomy): domain Bacteria; phylum Chloroflexota; class Anaerolineae; order Anaerolineales; family Villigracilaceae; genus Fen-1038. Next base: position 25,866 of record JBHORD010000173.1, on the reverse strand, counting down.
TGTTGAAGCGTCGAACACCATTGATGATTGTAATCGTGTCACAATCATCTTGGTGCAGATTGTTTTTCACGCTTTCACGCGAGGAGACAAAGCCATGAGCTGATTTCGCAGCGATTGAATGATGGCAGTGTTGCCGCCTTCATCGCCCAGCGTCTGAAGTTGTTCCTTCTTGTGCGCCAGTTCGCCGCAGGTCTGATAAAAGCGGATAGCGGTGAAGCCGCCTGTGAACAAGGCGGTGCTCATGGTCAGCGGCGACAATGAATGTTTGTATTGTGCCTGTGTGATGATGCCGCCTGCAACCTCATCTGCCAGTTGCCGCTTCATCATCCCGCGCTCGCGGATAATCATGAATAGGATGAAGACCGCCATTACAATCCAGCCGGACCAATCCGCCAGACTTCCCAGGACGAAGCCGCCCATGCCGCCGATCAAATCGCCGAAACTGTTGTGAAATGCGTGGGCGAAGACGGCAAAACCGTAGCCCATCGGGATGGCGATGATCTTTGCAAGAACATTCTTGTTTACGCGTGCGATCGCTAGTCCAATGCCGGTGAATGCCGTGAAAAATGGATGTTGCCACGCGACGACAACGTCGCGGATGAAAACCAGTCTCCAGAATCCGCTCCAGCCTCCCTCGACGTAACCGTGCTGGTAGATATACAGGACATTTTCTGTGGCGGCGAATCCCAGCGCGGCAATGGCGGCATAAATGATTCCATCGAGGATGGAATCGAACTCCTTGCGGAAAAGGAAAAAGATGATCAGCACTGCAAGGCCTTTCAATCCCTCCTCTACAAACGGCGCGACCAATGAAGCCGTTGCCTGATCGGCAATGTCGCCGGAGCCCGTGATGGCATAAATCCCGATTCCGAAAATGGTGTTGATGACAAAAGCGCTGCCTGCCGCGACCACCGCGCCCCAGAAGAATGTTGCGCCTAAAAGGATCAGCGGTTCTTTTTCGTAGCGGTCGAGCCAATAGACGAACGCGGCCATCAGGAAAACGGGGACAAACGAAAAGAACAAGGATGCAAGGAACGGCATCATTCCTCCATGAGGAAACGCCTTGAAAGAATTTTACCGATGATTATAAATCAAGCGGGCTTTGTCTTCGCGGTTGAGGAGACGGGTTAAGCGCGGACTCCAAGCACCTTGTAAATTTTCACCGGCTCGCTCCGGCCTTTGACCATCACCGAATCTGCAAATTCGGTTTCGAATTCATCCTTGACTTGTTCGTAGGTGCTTTCGCTGATCAGAATGGGCCACTGATACGTTTTGGTTAAATCTTGCAGGCGGGAGGCGATGTTGGCATTATCGCCGATGACGGTGTAATTGACGCGTTGAGCCGATCCGAGCAGACCTACAAAAACCTCTCCCGAATTGATTCCGATGCCGATTTCGATGCGAAAAGGATGTCCTTCCCGTTCCCAGCGCTGGCGCAGATCCTCAAGCGACTTGAGCATTTCGACAGCCGTCCGCACCGCGCGCCGGGCATGGTCTTCATGCACAATCGGTTCGCCGAAGAAAGCCACAATCGCGTCGCCTTCATATTTGTCAACCGTCCCTTCATATTTTTCAATGGCCTGCGTCATCGCTTCAAGGTACGGATTCAAAACAGAAACAACTTCCTCCGGCGATAATTTTTCGGAGAGCGTGGTGAAGCCGCGGATATCGGAAAAGAGAATGCTGAGATTGGCGCGCTTGTTAAGCGAATTGAGATCGCGCGTGGCAATCAGCCGATCAACCATTTCCGGCGAAATGAATCGGCTGAACAAATTTCGGACGCGCCGCTTTTCCAACTCCTGTTGAACGGATTGTTCGAGCGTTGGCAGAATTACGCCGAGGAATAACATCAGTTGCGGAGCGACAATCGGAACGTACAACCCCTCCGCGGTAAAAGCCAGATAAGCAATGATCGCATATAAAACCATGGCGCCCGCCATGACGGCAAGCGCCAGGGAAGGCCGTTGGATGCGCGAAATAAAGCCCGCCGCAAAAGCCATGGCAAGGATGATGAGCAAATCCAACCATGGCGGCGTCTCGGTCAGATAGTTTCCTGTGATAAGTGTGTCAATGGCATTGGCAACCAGCTCGACGCCGGAGGTGGGTTGTTGCGCCGAGAACGGCGTTGCGTAAACGTCATGCAATGTGATCGTCGTCGCCCCAATTAAAACGATCTTATCCTTGAACGCGTTTGGATTTTCCTTCAGCACGTCGCCCAACGCTGCTTGATAAGCGGAATACGTGGGGTATGTTCCAGCCGGCCCATTGAAGTTGACAAGCAGCAGACCCTTATGCAGGGGAACTTGTTTTCCGTTGAATGTCAGGTCGAATTGATTCGGATTGGACGGCGGATCAACCTTAAGATATTGAGCCGCAACCTGAAAAGCCCAGTTGTAATAAACCTGATTGCCATAACTATCGTACGCCTGGATACTGCGCGTGACGGCGTCCTTGTCCACAACGATAGTTGTGATGCCTATGGCTTTCAACGCGCCGCGGATGGGTTGAACGGGCAGACTTAACGAGATCATCCCCGCTTGCGGATGCAGAATCTCCATATCTGAAACGGATGACGGCGATTGACTGATTGCCTGCGCCAGCGCCGCGTCGCCGCCGGGATCTCTGCCGGCTTCCGTTAAAAAGACATCGAGGCCAACCACGCGCGGCTTGCCCTTGTTGATCGCATTGACGATTTGTGCCAGATACGCGCGCGGCCACGGCCATTGATAGCCGGTCCACTTGAAAGACTCGTCGTCAATCGCGACGATCACAATATCTCCCGATGTCGGACGGGCGCCGCGCAGACGCATCCATTCATCGCGGCTTTCCAACTCCAGCGTTTCGAGCGGCGTGCTGATATTCGGAATACTCGCCGCGAATTGAAGCGCCAGCAACACAAGCGCGGCAATCGCGATCAAAATGAAACGGAAGCGGGAAATGTTCTTTAGCTGGCGCATTCCCTTTTCATCCTTATTGCGGGCACCACGGCGGCGGCGTTCCCGTGCCGCCGCAATAGCACGGCGCATTCGGATTCACATATTGACCGGTAGTACATACCATTGGCGGTTTGGGCTGCGGCTTTACCCATTGAGGCTTCGAGAATGTGCCTTCGCCCGTTTGACAAATTACATTGCCCGAATTGTCATAAGCCGTGATGCTCCACGAATATGTCCCTTGAGCCGGCATTGATTCGGCGTAACGCGTAATACTGGTGCTGTCCGTATAGAACGAAGCGCTGGCGCCGTTGGGGTATGTAATGGTGAGTTTATATGAGCTTGCGCCCTCTTTGGGTTCCCATGAGAAAAGGATGGGCCCTACGGCATTCGCTTCCAGGCCCGTGCCTGGACTGGTGACATTTAAACACGCCAGCGGCCCGGCTGTGGATGTGGGGAGCGGCGTCGCGGTGGCCGGCGGAGGCGTGCCGGTGGAGGTGGGCGCCAGCGCGGTCAACGTCGCGTACGCGTCGCGGATCAAAGGTAAAACTTCGGGATTTTCGTTCAGCCAGTTTTGATAATCCTCCGGCGACATGGACCCCACCATCGGAGCCGAACATTGACCCGTCGCGGCGATGCAATGGAACAGAATGGTTTGTTGTCCCGTTCCGAAATTGACGGCTCCGGCTGTATTGCTTGCGCCGCAATCGCCCTCCAGGCAGGTGATGTAAACATCGAGCGTCGTCGGATCCACATACACAGAAAGATACGACCCGCGCACCGATGCCACGCCAGAAGGCGTGTTGACGCTTGCGCTTCCGCCTTTGAGAATGATGAAGATGCGGCCGACGGCCAAATTCAATTGCGTCATCAAACTTCCGTCGCTGGGTTGATTCGAAACGAGCGTAAAAATCGAGGAAGGAGCAACGCGAATAATGGTTCCGGTCGAAAGGTCCAAACGAACGCGCCCGTCATCGCCGGTTTGGATTTCGCCGTTTTGTTTTAAGGTCATTCCCACCGCGGCCGGAGAAAAATTACTGTCCCCCGGTTGTTTAATATCAACCGCTCCGGTTAATTCCTTCAATGCCGCCGTGAGCGCCAAAGCTGGAGATTGCGGTTGAGGCTGTTGCGGCTGGCAGGCAGTAAGCAGGGTAAAGATCACCAATGTAATGGTGATCAGAAAACGATTGTGCTTGACGCGCATATGCTCTCCTCGTTTGCCTTTATTGACATTCACTGATTGTTTAATGTGTCTATGCTTTGGACGGCGGCTGAGCAACCATTTTTTATGAACCGGTTTCTGTGAATGTCAACAAGCGCGCATGAAACCAATTATCTGCATAATCACCAATTATCATGCCCCATGGAGAGATTCGAATCTCCTTAATTTGAAGCCGCTCGATACATCGCGGCGGCTTGTGAAAAATTCTACCACGCTTGCGTTCAATCTCCAAAAATCAAACGGGTTCTTTCGATCCTGACGTTTTCGATGGCCACTCCCAGCGCATCCAGAACTTCTTCGGGACGTCCGGTCGCGCCCTCGCGTGCCGACAGCCTCATCCGGATTTTGTTTTCCGAATTCATTTCAAGCATTTCGATAAGCGGGCGCAGATCGTATTCTTTCCCTCGACGTTGGCGCGGCAATGATTCGCTGGCCAGCAATTCTTGCATCTTTCGCTTCAACGCGGACCCGTCAATGGCTTCCGTCAAAGCGGCCTCGTACTCCGCCGCGACGATTTGAGTCTGCAAAGCGGGCGCGCCTTCAGCCACCTGTTCGACCTGGATGATTCCAATTCCGGATGGCATCGCGGCTTGCAAACGGCTCGGTAAATCCGTCAGATCAATATCTTCGCGGAGGCGCAAATCAACAATCTCACAGCGGGAAGAAATTCCCAGCGGAAGGGGAGAGGCGAGATTAATTTTCGGCTGAGGATGAAATCCCTGCGTGTACGCCAGCGGAAGTCCCGCGCGCCGCGCCGCGCGTTCCCAAATCGTGTGCAGGTCGAGATTTCCGATATATCTCAGCGCCCCCGTTTTGGAAAACGTGATTCGAATCCTCATCAATCGCCGACAACCGGTAACTGAACACCGGCAACTGGATTGCGGGAGGGCGACTTCACTTCCGGACATTTCCATTCTTCGCCGGGATGCTCGCGCCGCAGATTCGAGAACGTTGGCAGGATTCCGCAGGCGAAACAATTCAAGCGGCAGTCCATGCGGATCTTGCCTTCGAGCGATTGGCGGAAATCCTGGAAGAGAAAATTCTTTCGCACCGCCGTGCTGATGTGATCCCACGGAAAGATTTCATCGGTGCGGCGCTGGCGATAGGTGTAAAAGGCCGGGTCGAGGCCGTGTTCTTCAAAAGCCGACATCCACGCATCGTATTTCATTTGATCGCCCCACGCGTCGAACTTCGCGCCGTTTTTCCATGCCGTGTAAATCACTTCGGACATGCGGCGGTCGCCGCGCGAAAGCCAGGCTTCAAGCAGTGTATCGTCCGGCTCGGTCCAACTCAATTTAATGTTGCGATCTTTCAATTCGTTCCGAAGCAATTCCTGTTTGGCAAGGATATTTTCGCGCCTGTCCACCGATACCCATTGGAATGGCGTCTGCGGCTTGGGCACGAACGTGCTGACGCCCGCGTGAAGTTTGACTTTCCATCCCGCGACTTTGCGCCCCTCGCTGATGACGCGTTTGCATAAATCTGCAATGGCCTGCACATCTTCGAGCGTTTCGGATGGATGGCCGATCATGAAATACAGCTTGATCGTCGTCCAGCCGCGCCGATAGATTTCGCGCGTGGTGTTGAGGATGTCTTCATCGGGAATGAATTTGTTGATGATGCGCCGCATTCGTTCGGTGGCGGCTTCGGGCGCGAGCGTGAACCCGCCGGAATAATGCTCGCGCAATTTATCCATCAGATCAACCGAAACGGATTCGATTCGCAGCGACGGAAGCGAGATGGTTAACTTGCGCCCTTTGAATCGCTCGCTGACTTTGTTGACCAGTTCCACAACATACGAAAAGTCCGATGATGATAATGACAGCAATGCCAGCTCTTCAAAGCCGGTCGCGTTGACTGCGGCTTCGGCGGCCTCCACGATTTCATCCACGCTTCGTTCGCGGACCGGGCGCGTGATCATGCCCGCCTGACAGAATCGGCACCCGCGCGTGCATCCGCGCATAATCTCCACCGAGACGCGGTTATGCACCACGTCAATATTCGGCACGATGAACTTGGTCGGCGGCGGAGGCAATTGCGCTACGATGCGCTTGACGACCGGATTCGCGATTCCATCCATTAATGTTTCAACATGTGAAATCGTGCCGTCATCCATATAATGGACCTGGTAAAACTTTGGCACGTAAACGCCGGGAATTTTTGCTAAGGCGCGTAATGTTTCTTCGCGGTTGGAAAGTTGACGAGTTTGCGAGTCGGCAGGTTTCAACTTGTCAACTTGCAAACCTTTAAACTTGTCAACTTGTAAACCTTTAAACTTTTCAACTTGTAAACCTTTAAACTTTTGAACTGTGTTTATGATATCGTGGATGACTTCCTCGCCCTCGCCGATCACGAACGCATCAATGAACGCGTGCATCGGTTCGGGGTTGGTGGCCGCGTGTCCGCCGGCGAGGATGATCGGATGCGAGTCATCGCGATCCACGGAGCGAACTGGAATGCCCGCCAGGTCGAGGATGTTGAGCGCGTTGGTGTAGAGCGTCTCGTAGGGGAACGAAAAGCCGATGAGGTCGAAGCCGCTCAGAGGGCGTTTTGATTCGAGCGTGTAAAGCGGAATGCCGCGCTCGCGCATCAGCGCTTCCATGTCAACCCACGGCGCGTAGGCGCGTTCGGCCAGCGCGTCGCCGCGTTGATTAATCTGGTCATACAGAATTTTCAATCCGACGTTGGAAACGCCGATATCATAAATATCCGGAAAGACCAGCGCGACTTTGGTTTGGATTTTGTCCCAATCTTTGACAACCGTGTTGAGTTCGCCGCCGACGTAACGGCCCGGCTTTTGTACCTTTAATAAAATTTGTTCGAGGCGCGCCTCGATTTCTTGTGGGGTTAACATGGCAGAATTATAACCGTGTTCGGTTTTGTCTGACGTCCATCTTTCCCGCTCCGGCTTTAAAAGCATTGACATATTTCACAACCATAGTAGAATACCGCCCAATATGTTCGGCACGTTTGCGTTACCGCGCTCCCGTCGTTCGAAGCCCGCTTCTCTCCGAGAAGGCCGGGATCGTTTTGTTTGGATGATGGTGTGAAACGCACGACGCGCTGACGTACATCATACAGGTCCACCAAAACAGCCCTCCTTCTCGGAGGGCTGTTTTTATTTTCATCTCAAAAGGAGAACTGATGAAAGACAAGCCAAAACCGCAAGTCAAGAAAGTTGTGCTCGCCTACTCAGGCGGACTCGACACCTCCGTCATTGTGCCGTGGCTGAAGGAAAACTACGGCTGTGAAGTTGTTTGTTTTTGCGCCAACATTGGTCAGGGCGATGAGGACTTACGCGGCCTCGAACAGAAAGCTTTGAACAGCGGCGCCAGCCAGTGCATCATCCATGACATGAAAGAAGAGTTCGCGGCGGATTATCTTTTCCCAATGCTCAAGGCAGGCGCAGTGTACGAACATAAATATCTGCTCGGCACGTCGGTGGCGCGTCCGTTGATTGCCAAGCATCTGGTGGATGTGGCGCATCAAGTCGGCGCGGACGCGGTGGCGCACGGCGCGACCGGCAAAGGCAACGATCAGGTTCGGTTTGAATTAACGGTCATGGCGCTCGACCCTCGACTCAAAATTATCGCCCCGTGGCGCGAATGGGAAATCCGCTCGCGCGAAGATGCGATCGCTTACGCCGCGAAACATAAAGTGCCTGTGACCGCCACGATCAAATCCATTTACAGCCGCGATTCGAATCTGTGGCATCTGTCGCACGAAGGCGGCTTGCTCGAAGATCCGTGGAACGAGCCGGAAGAGTCGATGTACCAGATCAGCGCGTCGCCGGAGAACGCGCCCGATGAACCAGAATACGTTGAAATCGAATTTGAAAGCGGCGTCCCCTGCGCGGTGAACGGCGAGCAACTTTCGCCCGCCAAAATCGTCGAGCGGCTCAATGCCATCGGCGGCGCGCACGGCATCGGACGCGCCGATCTCGTCGAGAATCGACTCGTTGGCATGAAGTCGCACGGCGTGTATGAAACGCCGGGCGGGACGATTTTGCTTTTTGCCCACCGCGAACTTGAGTCGCTTATCCTTGACCGCGAGACGATGCACTTCAAGGAAATGGCCGCGGTGAAATATGCCGAACTTGTTTACAACGGCTTGTGGTTCACGCCTCTGCGCGAAGCAATCGACGCGTTTGTCAATGCCACGCAAGGTCCAGTCACCGGCACAGTGCGTCTCAAACTTTATAAAGGCAACATCATTTCTGCGGGACGCAAATCGCCGTTCAGTTTGTATCGCGAAGATTTTGCAACCTTTGGCGAGGAAGATGTTTACGATCAAAGCCACGCCGAGGGCTTCATCCGTTTGTTTGGTTTGTCGTTGAAAGTCCGCGCGTTGAACGGCTTGCCGGTCTCCGGCCTCGACATGCCCGAGCCCGATTATTCAAGGTTCAAGAGAGATTAACATGACAACTCTGTGGGGCGGACGCTTCGCTCAAAAACTGGACGCCGCGGCCTGGGACCTGAACTCCTCATTGTCAGTTGATAAACGCCTGGCAATTCAAGATGTGGATGGAAGCCTGGCGTGGGCGGGCGTTTTGCATGAGGCAAAGATTCTTTCGGATGAAGAGCACGCTCAGATCGCCCTCGGACTGGACACCGTTAAAAAAGAATTCGCCAGCGGAAAGTTTTCTTTTGCGCCCTCTGACGAAGACATTCACACTGCGGTCGAACGCCGCCTCACTGAATTGGCTGGCGCAACCGCCGGTAAATTGCATACAGGGCGCAGCCGCAACGATCAAGTCGCTGCCGATTTTCGTTTGTGGATGTTGCAAACCATTCCTGCTCTTGATTCTGCAATCCGCGATCTGCAATCTGCGATCATTCAACGAGCCGAACTTGCCGACGAAATCATCATGCCCGGTTACACACATCTGCAACGTGCCCAGCCCGTATTACTCGCCCATTGGTGGCTGAGTCATTTCTGGCCGCTTCAGCGCGACCGGGAGCGCCTCGTCGATTTGACAAAACGTGTTTCCGTTTTGCCGTTGGGTTCTGGAGCGTTGGCAGGAACCCCACTTTCCATAGATCGAATGGAACTGGCAAAATCGCTTGGCTTTGCGGACGTTTCTCAAAACAGCATGGATGCCGTTTCTGACCGCGACTTCGCCGCCGAGTTTTTGTTTTGCGCGACGATGATTGGGATTCATCTAAGCAAACTTGCCGGGCAAATAGTTTTGTATACGAGCACCGAATTTGGATTCTTCGAGCTGTCGGATTCGTTTTCAACGGGCTCAAGTCTCATGCCGCAGAAAAAGAATCCGGATGTGTTTGAGCTCGCACGCGGCAAGGCTGGTACATTGATTGGTTTGCTAACCGGATTGCTTGCCGCGCTCAAAGGCTTGCCGTCCACTTACGATAAAGATTTGCAGGAGGATAAGCAATCGGTTTTTCAAGCCGCAGATATTTTGTTTGCAGTCCTGCCTGTCATCGCCGGCGCATTGCGAACGATGATCGTCAAGCCCGAACGAATGCGCGCTGCAATTGACTCAACAATGATGGCAACGGACCTGGCAGATTATCTTGTCAACAAAGGAATCCCGTTTCGAGAGACGCATGTGATTGCAGGGAAAGCCGTCCGCGCCGCGGCGGAGAAAAAAATTGGGCTGGATGAACTATCGCTCGAAGCGTATCAGACTCTAAGTCCCGCGTTCGAGGCGGATGTGTATCAGGTTTTTGATCCGATGAAGTCTGTCGAAAAAAGACATTCGATTGGTGGAACAAGTCCCCAATCTGTCAAAAAACAAATTCAATTTGCAAAATTAAAAGTCAAAGGAGAATAAATCATGTCTACTGTATCTTGTCCCGAATGTGCCGCGCAGGTTACGCTCGAAGCCGGAACCGAAGTCGGCGAGATCATCGTCTGCCCTGATTGCGGCGTGGATCTGGAAGTGACCGCGCTCGATCCTGCCGCGGCACAGCTTGCGCCGATGGAGCAGGAAGATTGGGGCGAATAATTTTCGAGAAGAATATGCATAAGCGATTGAAGATTGGCGTCTTGTGTTCGCGCATACGCGTGGAAGAAAAATGGATCTTCGGCGCGCTCGAAAAACGCGGTATTGACTTCGACCGGCTCGACGATCGTTTGATTCATTTCGATCTCGACGATGCGCATCAATGGAAACAATACGATGCCGTGCTGGAACGCAGCATCAGTTACACAAGCGGTCTCTACGCATTGCGAATCTTGAACGCGTTCGGCGTGCCGACGGTGAATACTGTTGAAGTTGCAGAAGCGTGCGGCGATAAGTTAACCACCAGCACATTGTTGATGAAAGCAGGATTGCCGCAGCCGCGCAATATTGTGGCGTTCACGCCGGAGTCGGCGTTGGAGGCGTTGGAGAAACTGGGCTATCCGGCGGTTGTGAAACCTGTCGTCGGTTCGTGGGGACGCTTGCTGGCAAAGATCAACGACCGCGACGCGGCCGAGGCGATCTTTGAACACAAGGCTACGCTCGGTTCGACTCAGCATCAGGTTTTTTATATTCAGGAATACATCGAGAAACCCGGCCGCGATATTCGCGCAGTGGTGATCGGCGGGCGCGTGTTGACGGCGATGTATCGCATGTCGCCGCATTGGATCACGAATACGGCGCGCGGCGGCGAGGGCGCGTTGTGTCCGGTCACGCCGGAGGTCGAAGAGTTGTGTTTGAAAGCCGCGCAAGCGGTCGGCGGCGGTGTGTTGGCGGTTGATCTGATCGAACATCCTCAGCGCGGATTTCTGATCAACGAGGTCAATCACACGATGGAATTTCACACCCTGCAACCGTTGAGCGGAGTTGACATCGCGGGTGAGATCGTGGATTACACCGCGAACATCGCAAGCCGGGAGTTTGCCCGATGACAACGGTGTCCATCGTTGGCGGTTCTGGTTATGGCGGCGGCGAGACGTTACGGCTTTTGCTCGATCATCCGAATGTGGAAGTCAGGCAAGTCACGTCGCGCTCGCACATGGGCGAATTCGTTTATCAAGTCCATCCCAATCTGCGGAGGCGCACGCAACTTAAGTTCAGCGATCCGGCGCGGCTTGAGCCTGTGGATGTGCTTTTCCTCGCGCAGCCTCACGGCGAGGCGCAGCGCCATATCAACGAATACGCAAAACTCGCGCCAAGAATTGTTGATCTCGCCGCGGACTTTCGCCTGCGCGACGCCGCGGTTTACGAAAAATGGTATGGCGAAAAACACGCCGCGCCGGAATGGCTGAGCAAATTTGTGTATGGTTTGCCCGAATTTCATCGCGCCGAACTCGCCGCCGCGTATTATGTCAGCGGCGTGGGATGCAATGCTACCGCCAGCAACCTCGCCTTGCTTCCGCTCGTCAAAGCGGATTTGATTGACAAGGATGCGCCGATCATCATCGAAATAAAAGTTGGTTCATCAGAAGGAGGCGCGGAAGGAAACCCCGCTTCACACCACCCGGAGCGGGCTTCCGTGATACGAACCTTTTCTCCGTTTGGGCATCGTCACACCGCCGAAGTGATTCAAGAATTGGGCGTAAAAAATGTTTCACTGACGATGACTTCCGTGGATTTGGTGCGCGGCGTGTTGGCGACGGCGCACGCGCAAGTCAAACCCGGCGTGACAACAAAGGATTTATGGAAAGCCTATCGCGCCGCCGCCAATGAAAATCCATTTCTTCGCATTGTCAAAGAACAACGCGGAATCTATCGCGTGCCCGAACCGAAAATCCTGGCCGGATCGAATTACGCCGATCTTGGATTCGACCTCGATGAAAGCAATGGTCACGTTGTTTCGATGTGCGCCATTGACAATCTTATGAAAGGCGCGGCCGGCTCGGCGGTGCAGTGTATGAACTTGATGATGGGGTGGGACGAAACACTTGGGCTTGAGTTCGCAGGCTTGCATCCGATATAGGAAATACGCGATGGTTGAGTAGTCGCGAAGCGGCGTATCGAAACCATCAGTTGAAAGAGAATTCGAAATTGCAAATGTGGTCTCGATACATTCCTCGCTGTTGCTCGGAAGTACTCGACCACCGTATGAAACGGAAAACTAATGGCTCAATCAATTACAGTTGTCAAACTCGGCGGCGCCGAAGGCGTGAATTTTTCTGCGATATGCAAAGACGCCGTTGAGTTATTGAAGCAAGATAAAAAATTAATTCTGGTTCACGGCGGATCGGCGGAAGCAAACGCGCTCGGTAAAGCCCTGGGCGCGCCGCCGAAATTCATTACGTCTCCATCGGGATACACCTCGCGTTACACGGATCGCAAAACGCTTGAGATTTTTGCGATGGCGGTGAACGGAAAAGTAAACACTTTGCTGGTCGAGCAATTGCAGACGCTCGGCGTTCGCGCGTTGGGTCTGAGCGGCGTGGATGGGAAACTTCTTCAAGCCGCGCGCAAAGATTCGATTCAAAGCGTAGAAAATGGAAAACGTAAAATCATCCGCGACGATTACACGGGCAGAATCGAAAAAGTAAACGACAGTCTGTTGTTGGCGATTTTAGAGATGGGTTATTTGCCGGTTATCGCGCCGATGGCTGTCGGTGAAAAAGGCGAAGCCTTGAACGTGGACGCGGACCGCGCCGCAGCGATGGTTGCGTCTGCGTTAAAGGCGGATGCGCTGATTTTGCTTACAGCCGTTCCCGGGTTGATGAAAAACTTTCCAAACGAATCAACCGTGATACAAAATTTGTCGCAGAGTCAATTATCAGACGCGCTCGAAGCCGCGCAAGGCCGGATGAAGAAAAAAGTCTTGGGCGCGGAAGAAGCGCTCAAGGGCGGCGTGAAGCGGGTCGTCATCGCCGATGGCCGCGTCGAAAATCCAATCTCAAATGCTTTAGAAGGAAAAGGAACAGTCATCCAATGCACGGCGTAAAAGTGAACGCACAGCAAATTATTGACATCGAAACCAAACACGCCTCGGGCACGTATGCCAAGCAACCGCTCGTCTTCGTGCGCGGACAAGGCGCGTCGTTGTTCGACGCGGACGGCGTGGAGTATCTCGATTGCTCGTCGGGACACGGCGCCGCCAATCTCGGTCACGCGCACCCAAAAGTGGCGGAGGCAATTTATAAGCAAGCATTAACTCTGATCACTTTATTCGAGACGTTTCCGAACGATAAGCGCGCCGAGTTGATGCAAAAAATTACTTCGCTCGTGGATGGATTGGATCGAGTCTTCCTTTGCAATTCCGGGACGGAAGCGGTGGAAGCCGCCTTGAAGTTTTCCCGCCTCTCCACCGGACGAAAGAATGTGGTCGCCGCCATGCGGGCTTTTCATGGCCGGACGTTTGGATCGCTCTCCGCCACGTTCAACAAAAAATATCGCGACGGATTCGAACCATTGGTTCCGGGCTTTAGCCATGTTGCATATAACAATATTGAAGCATTGGATAAAGCTGTTACCAGCGAAACTGCCGCAGTGATTCTTGAAGTCGTTCAAGGAGAAGGCGGCGTTTATCCTGCAGACCCAGAGTATATTCAAGCCGCGCGCCGGATTTGCGATGAGCGCGGCGCGTTATTAATCATTGATGAAATTCAAACCGGATTTGGGCGCACCGGAAAAATGTTTGCGGTTCAACATGTTGGCGTCATACCCGATTTGCTGACTTGCGCCAAATCGCTGGCGGGCGGCGTGCCGATGGGCGCGGTGTTGATCGGACACAATGTAAACAATCTGAGGCCCGGCGTTCACAGTTCGACGTTTGGCGGGAATCCGCTGGCGTGCGCGGCGGCGGTCGCGGCCTTGACCGCCATTGAAGAAGAGGACCTGGCAGGTCAAGCCGCGGCGAAGGGAAAATATTTAATGGACAAGTTGAAACAAATCCAATCGCCGTATATTCGCGAAGTGCGCGGCATGGGGTTGATGGTCGGCATCGAGATGAAACAAAAAGTCGCGCCGTATCTTCGGGAATTACAGGATTTGCACATCATCGCCCTGAACGCAGGCATGACGGTCGTCCGTTTGCTTCCGCCGCTGGTGATTACTTATGAGCAACTTGATCATTTGGCGGATGCGCTGGCGGAAGTTTTGGCTAAAAACTTGACAGGCGAAGAAAGTTAGCGATGACGGACACGGATTATTCAACGTTAATCGGTTTGGTTTCGCAATACAGCCCATCGGGTCAGGAACGCGGCGCGGTGGAGTGGCTTGCGGCGCGCATGAAATCGCTTGGATATAACGACGCGTTACTTGATGGCGCCGGAAACGCCGTGGGAATCATGGGGAACGGGCCAAAACAGATTGTGTTGTTGGGACACATTGACACCGTGCCTGGGGAAATCAATGTTCACCTCACCCCTGACCCCTCTCCCACAGGGAGAGGGGAAATATTATATGGTCGCGGTTCGGCGGATGCAAAGGGACCGTTAGCATGTTTTGTAGATGCGGTCGCACAAGTTGGCGCGGTGGATGGATGGCAATTCGTTGTGATAGGAGCAGTCGAAGAAGAACGCGATTCGGAAGGCGCCCGCTTTGTAGTTGACCAATACAAACCAGATTTTGCGATCATCGGCGAGCCGAATCGTTGGGATCGGATTGCGCTGGGATATAAAGGCAGTGCATGGGCGGATATAACTGTCAAGCGCGAACAGATGCACACTGCCAGTGGCGAAGAAACTTCTGCGGAGGCGGCTGTTGAAGCCTGGCTGAAAATCAAAGCTTATGTTGAATCGTTCAATACCGATAAACAAAAAGCATTTGATAAATTATTGCTTACTCTGCGCGGCATGAATTCCGAATCGAACGATTTCGAGCAATGGGCGCGCTTGCGAGTCGGCGTGCGCCTGCCGAGGAGCGTTTCGCCAAACGACTGGTATAAAAAACTAAACGAAATTTCAGATGGAGCAATCGTTGAGCCAACCGGATTCGCCGTCCCTGCGTGGGAGTGCGAGAAGAATACTCCGCTGGTGCGCGCTTTCTTAAACGGAATCCGCTCACAGGGCGGCGAGCCGCGCTTCGTCTATAAAACGGGAACCGCTGACTTAAACATTGCCGCGCCGGTTTGGAAATGTCCCGCGCTGGTGTATGGCCCGGGCGATTCAACTTTGGATCACACGCCGAATGAGCATATCGAATTGGAGGAATATTCGAAAGCGGTCGGCGTTTTGAGCGGGGCATTGAAGAAACTGGTTGGCTAAAAATTCGAGTGGAGCGAACCGCGCGGGATTTCGTGCGGGTCGAACGGCGTCGCCTGATAGACATAATAGTTCAACCAATTTGAGAATAATAAATTGGCATGTCCGCGCCAGCGCACGAGCGGAGTTCGGCTTGGATCGTCGTCGGGATAATAATTGTACGGCACGTGAATCGGCAATCCTTTGCCCGCATCGCGATCGTATTCGGACTTGAGCGTGAGCGGATCGTATTCCGAGTGGCCGGTCACGAAAATGTGGCGGCCATCTTTTGACGCAACGATGTACACCCCGGCCTGATCTGATTCGGCCAGGATTTGTATATCGCTGACGTTCTCGAGGTCGGCGCGGCGGATTTCAGTGTGCCGCGAATGCGGGGCGAAGAAAATGTCGTCGAAGCCGCGTAGAAGATTGGCGGTGGGGGAAAGGACGCGGTGTTCGAAGACGCCGAACATCTTGCGGGGGAGATCATGCTTCGGGATGCCATAGCGATGATACAGTCCCGCCTGTGCGCCCCAGCAAATATAAAACGTCGACTCGACGTTCGTCTCCGTCCAATCCATGATGCGCCTCAGTTCATCCCAATAGTCCACTTGCTCGAAGGGCATTTGCTCCACGGGCGCGCCGGTGATGATGAAGCCATCGAACTTGTCGCCGCGGATTGCGTCGAAGGTGACGTAATGTTTGAGCAGGTGATCCGCGTCCGTATTTTTGGATTCATGAGTGGCGGTGTGAACGAGCGTGATTTCAATTTGCAATGCGGAATTGCCGAGCAGGCGAAGTAATTGTGTTTCGGTGGCGGCCTTTGTGGGCATGAGATTCAGAATTGCCACATGTAATGGACGAATATCCTGATGCAAAGCGCGCTCTTCGCCCATGACGAAAATGTTTTCGTTTTCGAGGATTGTGCGCGCAGGAAGGGTGGATGGAATTTTTACAGGCATAATGTTTCAAGGGATGAAGGAGAAGGCTGGAAAACTTCTTCATCATCCATCCTTTCTCCTTTCTTGATTCTTATGGAGGCTCCTTCTTACGCGAGCGCCTGATCCAAATCCCATAGCAGATCGTCAATGTCTTCCAGCCCGATGCTCAGGCGGATGAAATCGGGGCTGACGCCTGCGGCTTTTTGTTCTTCGTCTGAAAGCTGGGAATGGGTTGTGCTGGCGGGGTGAATGGCGAGTGACTTCGCGTCGCCGACATTGGCAACGTGGCTGAAGAGTTTCAACCTGTCAATGAATTTCGCGCCCGCCTCGCGTCCGCCTTTGACGCCGAAGCCAAGCACCGCGCCCGGTCCTTTCGGCAAATATTTTTTGGCGCGTTCGTGATCGGGGTGACTCGTCAGGCCGGCGTAGGTCACCCAGCTGACCTTTGGATGATCTGCGAGAAATTCCGCGACGGCCTGTGCATTCTGCACATGACGTTCCATTCGCAATGACAACGTCTCCAGCCCTTGGATGAACAGCCATGAATTGAACGGCGACTGGCAGGCGCCCAAATCCCGCAGAATGCCTGCGCGCGCCTTTGAGATAAAAGCCAGCGGACCAAAGTCTTCCGCATAAACCACGTCATGATAGGAAGGATCGGGTGTGTTGAAATTTTTATGGCGCGGGCTTTTTGCCCAATTGAATTTTCCGCTGTCCACGATTACGCCGCCGATGGAGGTGCCGTGTCCGCCGATGAATTTGGTCGTCGAGTGGGTGACGATGTCCGCGCCCCACTCAAACGGACGACAAAGATATGGAGTGGCAAAGGTGTTGTCAATCATGAGAGGAATGCCATGCTCCTGCGCGACCTTCGCCACTTCCTCAAATGGAAAGATGTTGACAAGCGGGTTGCTGATCGTCTCGCCGTAAAGGATTTTTGTATTTGGCCGGATTGCGCGGCGGAAATTTTCGGGGTCAGAAGGATCCACCAGCGTCACGTGGATTCCAAGACGCGGAAAAGTATAGGTGAATTGGCTGATGGTGCCGCCGTATAACGTCGAGGCGGAAACGATATGATCGCCTGCTTCGCAAATGGCGAGGATGGCCGTTGTCTGCGCGGCGTGCCCCGAACTGACCTCCAGCGCGCCGACGCCGCCTTCGAGATCCGCCATTCTTTTTTCCAGCACATTGGAGGTCGGATTGCCGATGCGGGTATAGATATTTCCCGTTTCCTGCAAAGCGAACAAACGCGCGGCGCGGTCTGTGCTTTGCAGGTCATAAGCCGCCGTCTGATATAACGGCACGGCGCGGCTTCCCGTCGTTTCCTCGGGATCGTACCCCGCATGCAGTTGACGGGTGCTGAATCCAAATTTGCGTTCTGTGGTGAGCATGAGACTCTCCTTGAGTTTGATTTACCCGCCCGTCAGAAGAGGCCATATCCCTTGGGGGATAAAAAAATTACCTCTCCTGAAAGTACAAGAAGAGGTAACAAAATATATATACCATCCTCTCATCTTCCAGTTTTTGAACAGCGTTTGCCGTTCTCTGTCGGAATTGGCACCTTGACTTTGCAGTCAGGTTGCCGAGGCGTCACGGGGCCGTTCCCTCAGCCTCTCTGGATAAGAGCGAGTATTTAATTGATTAGCGGCGGTTTATATCACAACGATTTGATTTAAGTCAAGAGATTTCTGACGGCTGAGCATGGCTTTCGCAAAGCCGGGAGTGTCCGCATGATATGGAAAAATTGACCGCAAAGGACGCCAGGATCGCGAAGTTTTGAGAAAGCCATAAACCGCTGAGAATGTAAAAAACAGAGACGCAAGGCGTCTCTGTTTTTTACATCGCTTTCGTTTGAAGATTTTAGTTGAGAACTTTTGCCAGTACGTCGTTGGCTTCAAGCAGAAGATAATCCGTGCCGTCCATTTTGAATTCCGTGCCGGTGTATTTGGCGAACAAGACCTTGTCGTTCACTTTCAATTTGATTTCTTCGTCATCGCCGACCGCCACGACCAGCCCTGTCTGTGGTTTTTCCTTTGCGGTTTCAGGGAGCAATAAGCCCGAAGACGTTTTGCTTTCCTGTTCGATGGGTTTGATGAGCACGCGGCTGCCCATCGGTTGAATGTTGATCTTTGCCATTTGAACCTCCAGTTAGAGTCCGAGATATTTATCAATTTTTGCGCGGTCGAATCCGACCACGATCTTTCCGCCAATATCAATCACCGGCACGCCCTGCTGACCGGAACGGCGCACCATATCGCGGGCGGCGGCCATGTCGCGGCTGACGTCCACGTCGCGGAACTTGATTCCCTTCTCGCGGAAATATTTCTTTGTCATATTGCAAAATGAACAGGTTGGCGTGCTGAAAACAATCACGCGCGGTTGTGGTTTGGTTTGATTCATTGTGCACCTCTATGCAGAACTTCTACGAAGTATAGATGCGCAAGAGACATAAAAGTTGCATGCAACTTTTGGCTTTTTCCGGCATCTGTATATTGATATGATCTGAAAAGGAGTCTGGACATTTCCAATTCAACATGGACACGAATACTTTCTTCCAGAAGATTCAGAGAAACCCCCGCCCTGTGGTGGTGGATTTATGGGCGCCCTGGTGCGGACCTTGTAAAATAGTCAAGCCGATTTTGGAGAAGTTGTCGAAAGAATACGCTGGGCGCGTCGACCTGATGCAAATCAACGCCGACGATTCGCCCGAACTTCTGCGAAAACTCGGCGTGTATGGCATTCCCACGCTGGTTGTTTTTCGCAACGGCAAAGAGATCGCCCGGTACGTTGGCGCCAAACCGGCCAGGGCGCTGAAGGATGTGTTCGAGACGCTGGCGAACGGCGGCGATCCCGGCCCGGCCGCGCTTGCCGCCAAAGACCGTATCATCCGCGCTGGCGCTGGCCTGACCGCCGTTTGGCTCGGATGGATATGGAACTCAAATTGGCTGTTGTTCATTTTGGGCGGCTTGTTGATGTTCAGCGCAGTGTATGACCGCTGTCCCATCTGGCGCGCCATCACTTCCAAATTTAGAGAATTGACCAGCAAGGCTTCGTAAGGTGTTTATCGGATGGAGAAGAGGCTTTTATGAATTTAGATGATCGTCGTTTTGACCATCGCAAGATGGATATGTTGATGGGCGCGGATCGTCAAGCGCGGTGGAATCCATCGGCGTTTATCAACCGCTTTGACATTCATCCGGGTGTCTCGGTCCTGGACCTGGGGTCGGGTCCCGGTTTCTGGACCTTTCCCTTCGCCGAAAAAGTCGGCGCGCAGGGCGCGGTTTGGGCGCTGGACGTCAGCCGGGAAATGCTCGATGAGCTTGCCAGACGCAATCCGCCCAGGCAGGTTCACCTATTACAGAGCGAATTGCCGAAAATTGATTTACCCGATGCCAGCTTCGATTTGATCTGGACGGCATTTGTCTTCCATGAAGTGACCCCGCCGCAAAAGCTGGCAGAAGAAATTTTCAGGGTAGTCAAGGCTGAAGGCGCCGCAGCCGTTCTCGACTGGCGCCCTGACGCGGTGGGTGAAAGCGGCCCGCCGCGCCATCATCGTTTGTCCGTCGAACAGGTAAGCGGGTATTTGCGTCAAGCCGGTTTCCAGTCCGTTGAGAAAACCTGGCAGGACGACGATGCGTATTTGATCGAAGCCCGGCGATAAATAAAATCAAAAAGTGCGGATGAAAAAAATCATCCGCACTTTTGTTTTGTATCGTTATTGCGTCAACAGCGGCGTCACATATTTTTCGAGCATGGCGCGGCTGATTGCGCCCGTCCACGCATAGCGCACCGTCCCCGTCCGGTCAATCACATACGAGTTGGGAAGATTTTGATTGCGGAACACAGACAACGACGCGTTTTGCGGATCCACCCAAACGTGGAATTTCAATCCATAACTCTGCGCGAATTGCGACACGGCGTCCTTTGGCTCTCCGGCTTCGATGGCCACGATCATAAAGCCTTCTGCCGCGTGCGCTTCGTAATAAGCTTCGAGGGTGGGCATTTCCGCTTTGCATGGCGGACACCATGTCGCCCAATTGTTCACCAGCAACACATCCTGCCGAAAATCGGAGAGCGACTCGGCCCCCCCGTTTATGTTTTGCAGAGTAAGTTGCGGAGCCGCGTAGTTGACTGCGGCCGGCACAACCGACATCTCGTCAGCAGATGGGACAGAACCTGACGCGGAACCTGGTTTGGGCCAAAAGATCAACAGCGCCACGCCGACCAGAATCAGACCGATGCCCATCGCGAACAAACCGCTGTTATCCTTTTGTCTTCTTCGACGCTTGCTCATTTTGAACCTGCCGATGGATCAAACTCAATTCTGAAGTGCGCGTTTGATTTCTGCCAGCAAACTTTGCTCCGGCACCGCGCCGACCACCATTTTGGCGCCCGAATTGATCACGGTCTGCGGCACGCCGCTGACGTAAAACTGTTGCGCCAGTTCCGGGAATTCGGTGGCCTCGATGCCTTCGGCGCGAATCATCGCCGGGTTTTCCATGGCCATTTGATGTGCGAGCAACACGGCTCGTGGACAGTATGGTCAGGTGGGCGTTACGAAAACTTGAAGAAGCAGCGGCTTATTCAGATTTCTCAGAAACTCGCGCGCCGCCGGGCTGAGGCCGGAGTCGCGGTTCGATACCATTATGATGTCATTGATGAGCGTGGCAAATTCGTGTCCCGAGGGGATGCCCGAAAATTGAACTCCAAGATTCGAAATTTGCTCTCCATCTTTGGCGGCGATCACAATGGCCGGATATTTGTCAACGTTATATTGGTCGGCCACATTTTTATCGGCTTGAAAATCGTAGATCTTCAAACTGATTTTGTCGTGGATGGCCGCGACTTCTTCCAGAAGCTGTTGGATTTCGGCGCAGTATTCACAATCTCGATTCGAGCCGAAAAAGAGAATTTCCACCGGCTCTTTCAATTGAGCGAAAGCCTCGGCGATTTGATCCACAATTTGTTTATCGAGAAGTTTTTCCATGCAGATTCCTAACTGCCGCTTGCCACAGGCGCGACGACTTGAGTCGTGATGTTGAACTGCGGCGGATTCTCAAGATGCTTCTTCACCGCGCACAATTCCGCCGAGCGGATGAGCGAGTCGCGGTATTTTTCCGGGAAGGTCGGCGGGACTTGAATCTCAAGGTCAATCGTTTCCACCATGCCGTTGAACGGGTTGGCGTGAATGCGCTGGATGATTCGAATGTTGTCAACAGGCAGGCCGCGCTGACGGCAAAAACCCAAAACGTAAATTCCCGCGCAGGTTCCGATGGAGGCAAGAAAAACGGCGAAAGGCGTCGGCGCGCTGGCGGCGGGCGGCTGATCGGTCGGAACGGTGAACCCGCCAAAGTGAGCGTCCACGCGCGAGCCGCCGGGGAAGTCAATAAGCATTTCCATTTTTAATCTAATGCTCCTTTTTGTGTCATATAATTTTGCTCCACATCGTTTTGATGCGGGCCATCTGAAAAAGTTGCAGGCAGTTTTTCTCTGCTATGATGTATACTTTGCCCCTGTAACTTTTGAAGGTTGAATTCATCTAATGGTTAATCCGACATCGCAGGAACTATCGCTCGAAAAGCTTCGCGCCGGCGACCGCGCCGAAATCGCCCGCATGGTGGACGAATTTTCTGCTCCGGTCTACCGCCTGGGCTTGCGGATGCTCGGCAATCCACAGGACGCCGAGGATGTGCTTCAGAATACGTTCATGAATGCGCTCACGCATTTATCCGAATTTGAAGGACGCTCAAGCCTCGCCACCTGGTTGTATCGCATTGCCGCCAATGAAGCGTTGATGTTCATCCGGCGCAAGAAGCCGGAAGTCAACATCGAAGACCTGCAGGCGGACGATCCGGAAACTGAATTAACGCCGTCTTATTTTGTGGATTGGAGCAGTCTGCCGGAAGAGGAGTTGCTTTCGGAGGAAGGAAAAAAGGCGCTCGAGGAAGCCATCCAAACATTGCCGCAAAATTTGCGGATGGTTTTCATCATGCGCGACGTCGAAGGTCTCTCAATCAAGGAAACTGCAGATGCGCTTGGATTGACCGCGACCAACGTCAAAACCCGATTGCTGCGCGCCCGTTTGCATCTGCGAGAAAGATTGTCTGCTTATTATGCGGAACGGCTTATTCGTGAGGACAAAAATAATGGATCATAATTATGTGAACTGCGAAACTTTACTTGGTTCGTTGTCCGAATACATTGACGGCGAACTGAGCCCCGAACTTTGCCGCGAGATCGAAAAACATCTTGCCGGATGCAATAACTGCCGCGTCGTATTGAACACCACCAGGCGGACGATTGACCTCGTTCAATCCCCGGCCGAGGCGGTTCCCGTACCCGACGATGTGCGTGAGCGCCTCTTCAAGCGCCTCAATCTGGACGATTACCTGAAACCGAAATCCCAATAGCTTTTCTCAACTGTTGCTTTTCCTGAATCAACAAAACAGCCTCCGTCGAATTTCATCGCGGGGGCTGATTGGTTTTATAACCACTATCTCTCGCTTAACCACGTTCGCAAAGCGGCGACATCAAATCTATCACTTTCCAAATCCTTCAACGCTGTGGATGCTGGTGTATCCGCAGGCAAATCAAATGCAGAAAGAATTTCAGATACTGGGACATTGAACGTTGTCGAAACTTGTTCCAGCGTCATCCAACCTTTGATCGTGTTCACATCTGCGGCGGATGGCTGGATGGTTTGGCCCGACGAATCCACTTTGCCGGATGTGCTCCAAAAACCGAGTCCTTGTGCGCTGAAAATGATTCCAAGAAAAACCGTCAATACAATCACGCCATAAACCAACGGATTGATTTTCATTTTCTATCTCCTCATTTTGCTAATAATGGAACACCGGCTTTGACTTCCATCGCGCCCTCGCGCGGACATACAGCCACACATTCGAGACAACTGATGCAATCCACGCTGGTGATGGTTGTTGCCGTGTGAACTTGCAATCCCATTGGGCAGGCTTTCGTGCAGAGCTTGCATGTTGTGCAGGCGTCCGCCTCGCGCTTGAGATAAACAGGACTCAACCTTCCAAGCAATCCGCTGGCCGCGCCGAGCGGACAAGCGTATCGGCACCACGGACGCTCCACGAACAGCGAGCCGGTCAAAGTCAGGGCAAGAACGATGAGGCCCGGAGCGAGCGTCCATTCGGTGATGTTGATCAGCGCCGACCACGGATCATAGTCGCGGAAAACCATCACACCGTAAATCGCCGCGCCTGTGATTGACCAGATCAACACGCCATACTTGACCAGTCGTAAATATTTATCGAGGAAATTCCACGCTGGTTGGCCGCGTTGAGTCAACGTGCGGATAAATTTTCGGAAAGGCACAAACCGCTTTTGCGTCCACGCGCTGAACGAATGAATCATGTCCTGAAGAAATCCCAGCGGACAAATCCATCCGCAGAACGCGGACCGCAACAGCAGGGCAGTGATCAGTGCCGCGGCGGCGATTACCAGATTCGAAAGATGTGTGTGCGAAACGAATGTGCCGCCAGCCGCGAAATATCGGTAGAGCGTTTCCAGTCCGCCAAATGGACAAAAGGCTTCCGCCGATGCGACTGTGCTGGTCGCGCTTTCGCCTGCGATTACATGGACGATGACCAGATACAAAATGAAGGCAGCGACGCTCGATTGCACAAGGCGGCGGAAGTTGTGATGTGACCATAACGCTCGGACACCTTTGATTCTCGGCTTGATGCGGCTTTGACTTGTGGACAATGTTTGCGCGTTCATGACAAACTCCCAAAAGAAGATGCCGGCATGATAGCAAGCCATCATCAAGTGAGTTTAAAGTCTGTGTAAAGAATTTATGAAGAAGCGTAACTTTTTTGGTTGTACGGCGATTAGATAAACGAAGGCCTTCATCAGACCAGTAAAAGGAGAAAATGATGTTGAAAATGCTTTTTGTAGCCAGCTCTGTGCTGACTTTGCTGTTCGGAGCGGTGGGAGTGACTGTCGTGGCTGCACAAAACAGTCAGGCAGGCGAACCGCTTTACGCTTTGAAAGCGTGGGGCGAGCCGTTTCAGTTCATGTTTCAGGCGCGCGAACAGGTTCAAACGCAGGCGATGAACGGATCAACGCAATTTGCACCCGGCCAGCAGAATCAAGATCAGCTCCGATTGCAAACTCAGGATAGACTCCAAACCTGTCAGACGCTGGACCCAAGCGTAACAACGTTTGGCGATCAGCTTTGCGATCAGACTCAGGATCGGATTCACCTGCAAACACAAGACCGCGATCAGACCCAAGATCAGATTCACCTGCAGACACAAGACAGGCTTCATACAGAAGACTGCATTCCCAGTCCACAGGGTTCAGCCGCGCAGAATCAAAACGGCGGACCGCGCAAGCCGTAAGCCCACAGGCTCCTGCAATTGCAGGAGCCTTCTTTTTGGGATCGGGTTGACGTTTCATTAAATCTCTTGATACACTCACGCCCATTCTTATCGTGAAGGATGAGCGATGTTGACTCTAAATCATCAATTGGATTTGATTCGCCAATCCGCGACGGTCGGGATGAACGACCGCGTCCTCGAACTCAAAGCCAGCGGACGCAAAATCATCAGCCTGCAAGTCGGCGATCCGGATTTTGCGACGCCGCCATCCGTGATGGACGCGGCTTTGCAGGCGATGAAGGATGGGCTGACTCATTACGGCCCATCCCGCGGCTTTCTGGACTTGAGGCGGGCGGTGGCAACCAGGCTGAATCGCGACGAGGGCCTGACCTGCGATCCGCAATCCGAAATTTTGATTACGCACGGCGGCATCCATGCGTATTACACCGCGATGCAATCCATTTTGAATCCCGGCGATGACGTTTTGATTCCCGATCCGTCATGGGCCACGCATGCCAACATGGCGATCATGCTGCGCGGAAACGTCATTCGAGTTCCAGCGCCCGCGGAAAACGGTTTCATTCCATTTTTTGAATCATGGGAAAAGGCGCTCACGCCGCGCGCGCGCGTGATTGTTTTGAACTATCCGTCGAATCCAACCGGCGCATATCCCACACGGGAATATCTGGAAAAATTACAGGACTTTGCATCTGCTCATCATCTTTGGATTGTGAGCGATGAAGTGTATGGAAGTTTGTATTACGATGAGAAGCCGACTTCCGCCGCGGCGATTGACGGCGCCAAACCGCGGACACTGATCGTCAACAGCCTCTCCAAGTCGTATGCGATGACCGGCTGGCGCGTCGGCTATTTAGCCGCGCCTGCTCCGGTGATCGAGAACGCGCTCAAAGCCGGGCAGAATTCGATTACGTGCGTCGCACCTTTTATTCAGAAAGCGGCGGCATTCGCCTTGACCGATGAGGCGGTTCAACAATTCACGGAACAAATGCGCTCCGCGTATGCTCGCCGCCGCGAATTGGTTTTGAGAATTGCGCGCGAAATGGAAAGTGATAAAGTGCTTGTCACGCCGCCCATGGGCGCTTTCTATTTCTTTCTTGATTTTCGTCCATTGAGAATGACATCATCTGAAATTTGCGAACGGATTTTGGAAGAAGTCGGCGTCGCGCTTGTGCCCGGCTCTGCGTTTGGAGAGCAAGGGGAGGGCTTTGCCCGCATGACGATTGCCGCACCGGATGAAGATGTGGAAGCGGGATTCAGAAGGATTTTGGAATGGGCGGAAAGGCAGTGATCAGTTATTAGTGAATAGTTGG